>JBBQBC010000024.1:0-26766 GCA_038317155.1 Bacteroidales bacterium | reverse complement strand
CAACATTTCGCCACTCTGTGGCTCTGAATGATAAAAAGTGGTGTAATTCACAAACCAGATGCACGGTTTTTTGATGCTATTACCCTATTTCCATGCACCTGATTCTCTTTTTCACCATGTAGTAGTTTTATTTCGAAGTATATAGATATTTTTCAGCAGGCCCTAAATATATGTCTGGTGCTATGTCAAATGTAAAATGTCGCATCGAATGAAATGGAAGTTTCCACACTCAACCGGATTTCACTTTCACTTTTTACTTTGGACTTTTTACTTAACACTAATCTACCGGGTTAATAATGAGGTAATGACAATTATAGAAAAAATGACAAGTATTGCAATTATTATTCTTCTCCTCCTGTTTGCCTGATAGATGGCCAGGTTTTCACGATTAAGAAAATACCGTTGTTGTGAACCTTCAACCATTACGCCATTCCTTACCAGCCTATTGAAGATCAGGCCTTTTCTGATTCCTAACTCTTCAGGGTTTCTGGCAGTTTTCTCTGTCAATGCGCCAGCCTCATCAAAATGCCTGATTATCTTTTTAATTTTCTTTGCAATAATTGCTCCTGTTGGTGGGACAGCCATAGATATTGGTTTTTTTGGTTACGCAAATATATGAAAAGGAGGTGCCAATAATAAAACATCGAAGGATTATTCCTGAAAGTAGGGTCGACAGGCTATTCTGTAGAAATTAGTCCCTCAATAGGTTTTTATGGCCCGAATGAGAATAATTTTCTTTCCGAAGCCTTGAAAAGGTTAAGGTTAAGGTTAAGGCTAAGGTTAAGGTTAAGGCTAAGGTTAAGGCTAAGGTTAAGCAGCTCTTTAACATGATTCCACAACTTAATATTTACATCAGGCCCAACCCTGTCTGACTATTTGACTAAACTCTCTTTTGAAACTGAACTGTCAGACAGGCAGGCTCAACCTAAATCTAACCCTGAGTTACATATGAGAAAACAGGAAAGGTTATTCAGGTTTATTTTGTTTGTCTTTCTGAAGTTCCATGGTGAGTGCGGTTATTCCGGCAAGGCCACCCAGTTGCATTGAATCAAGTGCGGAGCTTGGAACGACAACGATGGTGGCATTTTGTTTCAGACCTTCGTAGAGCATATTCATCGCCCTCAGGTGAAGCGCGGTGGGATTACCGGCATAGGTTTTAGCCGCTTCTCCGAATTTTTCAGCTACCTGACGTTCAGAATCCCCGAGAATTACACGCGCCTGCCGCTCCCTTTCTGCCTGAGCCTGCATCGACATTGCATCTTCAAGCGCAGGAGGTATTAACACATCCTTAACCTCAACTGAAATAACATTGACCCCCCATGGCTCCGATCGTTCATCTATTATCTTCTGAAGATCTGCACTGATTTTTTCCCTGCCTTCGAGCATATCAGAAAGCATGGTCTTACCTATAACGTCCCGCAGGGCTGTCTGTGAAGCCCAGCTTATGGCAGTCTGGTAATTGGCTACATCAAGGGCTGCCTTTTGTGAGTCAATTACTTTCCAGAAAAGCACCGCGTCCACATCCACCGGAACAGTATCTTTGGTCAGGGTTTTTTCTGTCTTGAACGTTGTTGTGATTACCCGGGTATCAATCCAGTAGGGGATTGCATCTATAATGGGGAAAATATAAAATAATCCGGGGCCTTTGATACTATGAAATTTCCCAAGACGTAAAACCACCGCTTTTTCCCACTGATCCGCAACTTTGATTGCCGATGAAATCACCATCGCGATAAAAAAAGTAACAATAAAAATGCCCGTACTTTTAATGTTATCAGCCGGTGAGTTGTATGAACTGTAAGCTATCCCGGCCCCGATGGCAAGAATAACAACGAAAATCAATGCTGCAAAAGAATTAAAACGTCTCATCTTTACACCCTCCTAAAAATAATTACTTTATACATGAATTTCTCCCGATTTCTGACGGGAGTTATAAAGATACTACTTTTTTCAGAGTATTCTTTACCTTTACCTTAATTTCGGGTAATTCCCAACTATAAGGAAAATTGAGATTTTCCTATTTTAACCTGGTAATCGTGAAATGAAAACAAAGAAGTGACTGTTCATGCTGCTATGTGCTTATTTCCCGAAAAGTTTTTTCATTTCATCACTGTCCCATGCGTGGTCGTTAAGGTTAGGTTGCTGCCTGAAATCATTGTTCAGCAACTCCTCCTGCATCTCTATTTGCTTGCGGGAAGCGGAAATGTAAAGATTCTGATCGTGGGTAAGTTTGTGTAATTCCTGCATCGCGGCTTCATCGTAACTGATAAATTGCTGCGCGGCCCGGTGCAGTGAATATGATCTGTAGCCCATCTTTTTCAATACATCTACACCCATTCTTACCGAAGTGTCCAGGTGCTCACGGTAAGGGTTTCTAACATTCATATTCATAAGTTCATAGGCATCAAACCGGTTCTTTGCCCTGATCATCAACTCCAGATTTGGAAAATGCTTTTGAACAGTTTCGACCAGTTTAAGGTTGGTTTCAGGCGAGTCGATGGCTGAGACCAGAATATTTGCTTCGCCTGCTCCGGCCGATTCGAGCAGGTCGTGACGGGTTGCGTCCCCGTAAAAGACCTTGAAACCAAGCTTTCGCAGCAGTTCAACCCGGTCGGAATCATGATCCAGAATGGTAGCATTTACGCCGTTTGCCCTCAGGAAACGCCCAAGAGTACTGCCAAAATGCGAAAACCCTGCAATAATTATCCGGTGTTTTTCATCGATGGCATCGGCGGGTTTGGCTTCAGTTTCCTTAACTCCAAACCGCGGAAGTACCAGTTTCTCATTGAACAGCATAAGCAAAGGAGTCATGGCCATGCTGATGGCTGTAACTGCCATTATCAGGCCGGTTTGCTCGGCATCAAGAATCCTCAACTGCCCGATAAAGGCGAGGGTGACAAAGGCAAACTCACCTACCTGGGCAAGACCCAGCGACATAATCAGGTTCTGATCAGACGACATTTTCAGATATTTGCCTATAACAAACAAAACCAACGCTTTGATAAATATTATCCCGAAAGTCAGGCTGATGATGGTAAGCGGGTTTCCGGCAATCAGCTGGAAGTTGATGGATGCTCCTACCGCCATAAAAAACAGGCCAAGCAGCAGCCCTTTGAAAGGTTCGAGGTCTGATTCCAGTTCATGCCTGAACGAGCTGTTGGCTAGAATAACACCAGCCAGGAAGGTCCCAAGCGCCGGACTTAGTCCCACCAGTGTCATCAGGAAAGCAATGCCGACAACTATCAGCAATGCCGATGCGGTGAACAATTCCCTGATCCGGGCCTGGGCTACCAGTCTCAAAAGTTGAGGAACCACAAATCGTCCGATGGCCACAACCGATACAATGGCACCCAATAAGGCCAGGGCCTGCAACCAGCCTGGCATCCACTCCAAAAAAGTGGCGTGTCCGCCCGAACCGGCCTCCGCAGGCAGGAAAGCCAGCAGGGGCAGAATAGCAAGAATGGGGATGACAGCGATATCCTGGAAAAGAAGCACGGCAAAACTATTTTGCCCGGCGGCGCTTCCCATCTGGTTTTTTTCTTTGAGCGATTGAAGTACAATGGCAGTTGACGACATGGCCAGCGACATGCCAATGGCCAGAGATCCCTGCCAGTGCATTCCCAGTGCAAGGGCAATGCCGGTAACGACCAGTGTAGTGATCAATACCTGCGACATGCCTGTGCCAAGTATGGTTTTGCGGAGCTTCCAGAGTTTGGCAGGGTCAAGTTCAAGCCCGACCAGAAAAAGCATCATCACTACACCAAATTCGGCAAAATGCATGATGTCATCGCCTTCTTCACCAATAAATCCAAGAAGGAAAGGACCAATCAATATACCAGCCATCAGGAAGCCCAATACAGACCCCATGCCCAGTCTTTTGGCAATTGGGACGCAAACTATGGCAGCGCCCATATAAACCGTCGCCTGAAGTAAAAAATCACTTCCCATCAGATGTTGTCTTAGTGAAAAAATCGTTAAGCAATGGATAATCTTTAAGCACCGATAAGTCATTGGTCTCGTCTGCCAGAAATGTAAGCAGCGCAAAATAATCAGCAGCATTTTTTTGGAGTTCATCAGCACTGATACGGTGCGTACCCTGAACCGCAAATGGTGGTAAATAGATCATTTTACAGAGAAAAGCCGTTTGTTCGAAAGGAGCAAGTAACTGGTTTACCGTGAAGTGGTTGCGGCCAATTGTTTGATAGGCTTCGCGGGTACCGCCGGATGTAATGGCATTGAAAATGAATTTGCCTGATAGCTTGTCGCCTTGTGGCCCGTAAGCCCAATTGAACTCCAGCGTCAGATCAATCCACTGTTTCAAAAGGGGAGGACAACTATACCAGTAAAATGGATGATGCCAGACCACCACATCATGACTCAATAAAAGACTCTTTTCGTGGTTGACGTCAATATTGAAATCAGGATAATGTTCATATAGGTCATGAAAAGTAACGGACGGAACCTCGCGGGCAACTTTTACCAACAACCGGTTCGCCATTGAGTGCTCAAAACGGGGATGTGCAAACAGAATCAGTATCTTACGCATTTTCTGAGATGGCTTATTTAGGTTTAGGTTTAGGTTAAGGTTTAGGTTTAGGTTAAGCCTGCCTGGCTGACAATTCAGTTTCGAAAGAAAAATTAGTTAGCTAGTCAGACAGGGTTTAGGTTTAGGTTAAGATTAAGATTAAGGTTAAGGTTAAGGTTAAGCCTGCCCGCCTGAAGTGCGTCGGATAAACCTGGCGGACAATTCAGTTTCGAAAGAAAAATTAGTTAGCAAGTCTGACAGGGTTTAGGTTTAGGTTTAGGTTTAGGTTTAGGTTTAGGTTGAGGTTAAGCCTGCCCGCCTGAAGTGCGTCGGATAAACCTGGCGGACAATTCAGTTTCGAAAGAAAAATTAGTTAGCTAGTCTGCCAGTTTTAGGTTTAGGTTTAGCACCTACTGAGTTACATACTACAACTTTGTATTTAATCTCAAACTCAACCTAACCCTGAGTAACATAAGAGACATTATTATCTATTATCCCTTAAACCCAACATCGTAATGGCTTCCATCACAAAAAGGGCTATTGGTGGTATGTCCGCAACGGCAAAAGGAATTGACACTTTCGAGCACTCCTTCGGTGCCGTCGGCATAGCGGATACTACAATCTCCGCGTATGATCATCGGGCCACCTGACAGAATGTCAATTCTGACCGCCGGACTTGATTTAGGTTCTGTCTGCTCCTCCGGCTCATTCATAAAGTAACTTAATGCTCCTGAAGGGCACTTGCTTACCTGGCTTCTAATTTGTTCGGTTGAAGCGCCGTTGGCATCAATCCAGGGTCTTTTCGACGGATCAAATACCTTAGGCAACCCCCTGAAACAAATGGTGGAATGAATGCATTTATGAGGTTGCCATTTAACGGTCACTTCCCCGTTGCTGTAATGTTTTGTAATTTGCTTGTCCATGTTTTTCAATTTTTCCTGCGGGGATGCAATAACCTACCTGTAGAGCACATCTTCGTATTCCGGCACTTTGTCGAATACGCTTTTTACAAAAGGGCACAGGGGCAAAATCTTTATGTTGCGCTCCCTTGCCAGTCCAATCACCTTTTCAAGCAATTTCCTGCCGATTCCCTGGCCTTTTAGTTGTTCATCAACCATCGTGTGGTCAACGATAATGAAAAGATCACTGCCTTTGACCCAGGTCATTTCCGCGAGCGTTTCATCGCCATCACTGATGTAAAAGGAACCTTTGGCGCCTGATTCAGAAAGCTTAATTTCCATGATAATAAATTTACCTGGTTTAGATGTAAATTAACATCAGAAAGTGGTTTTTGTTGATTTCATTTTCAAGGAACCCAGATGCCGGCAATACTTGTTATTGATTTATGCTACAGAGCCACATATGAACATATTGTGACAACTGGTTGTTTTTTAGTTAATAAGAAAATTGATTCGCCTTTAAAAAGCAATTCTTAATTTGGGTTTCTATGTTTTTGCCCTGTTGTTATTTTTTGGCGAGGCCGGCAAATAAATTAAGTGACACCTTTATAAGAGTTTGGTAACCTGGATCGAACAATCTGGAACATTCCTGTCCGATTGTCTGGGTTGCCTTTTCTGTTTAAATCAAATTTGTTGACCATGAAAAATACAAACCCCGCGCTGGTTTCTACCCTTTTTCTATGTCTGGTTTTCTCCTTTAGCCAGCCTGCAATTGGCCGGCAGCAAGCCGACAGCCTGGCAATGCTTCTCAAAAAGCATTCATCCAGCGATTCTATCCGCGCCAACCTGCTGATTCAGTTGAGCGAGAAAACTTACCTGAGTGACCCTGAGAAAAGCATTGTTTATGCTTCGGAACTTGAAAAGATGATTCTCTCAAAACCCGACGGGAACTATAAATCAAAAAAAAATCGCTATCTGTCTGCTGCTCAAATACTGAAGGGTAAGAGCTATCTTACAATGGAGATGCAGAAAAAAGCGGATTCTGTGTTTGCGCTGGCCGCCAGAGTATGGCAAAATGCGGGCGATCAGAATGGAGAAGCCAAGGCCTTGTTTAAAATCGGAAGGAATTGGGATATCTCCGGTATGTCAGAAAAAGCAATTGCAAGCTATCAGAAAGCGTTCAAGATAGAAGAGACTTTGGACAATAAAAAAGATATGGGCATTAACCTGTATCATATTGGAAGCTCCTATGACAACCTGGGAAATTATGCCGCAGCAAATGATTATACCCTCAAAGCAGTCGCATTGTTTAAAGAGATAGGGGATGAGCTGAAATTGGGAATGTGTTTGAATAATCTTGGAAACTTTCAGAACAGCCAGGGCAACAATCCAAAGGCACTGGAATATTATCTGGCCGCTCTCAAAATCAGTGAACGTCTGAAAAATGATGTGGAAACCTCCAACAACCTGAACAATATTGGTATCGTTTACCTTAACCTGGAAGAATATGCCAAAGCCCGTGATTATTTCCTGCGGGCCTTTAAAATAATCTCCGGATCGGGTAATGAAGGCGCCATGATGTTTAGCCTGGGGAACATCGGCATCACCTATTCTGCCGAAAATAATTTCCCGAAAGCCCTGGAGTACTTTAACCGGGTGCTGAAAATCAGCACCGATGCAGGAGACAAGGGCGGGGTTTCAAATACGTATACAAATATTGCCAGGGTTTATGAAGACTCGAAGAACTACACGAAAGCAATTGAATACTATTCCGCGTCTTTATCTATCAAAGATTCTATCGGAGACAGTTTTGGAATGATCTATTGTTTAACCGGACTCGGTGATGTATATGGCAAAATGGGTAAACCCGACGAGGGAGTTTCATACCTGCAACGGGCCAGGGCGCTTGCCATTGAAATTGGTGCCCTTTATCCTCAGAAGGATGCTTTGCAAGGCCTTACCGGACTTTATTCGGATCAGAAGCGCTACGACAGCGCTTTCAAATACCTGATGCTATTTGCCGACCTGAAAGACACCCTGCTGAACCAGGAAAATATTGAGGAAATTGCCCGCAAAGAATTGCAATATGGTTTTGATAAAAAGATGATTGAAGAACAACTGCTTTCGGAACTGGAAATCAACAAACAAAAGAGCCGGAAAAACATCTTTTTAATTTCAGGGCTGGGTGTGCTGCTGATAGCCGGCGGTTTATGGAGCCGGTTGCGTTACATTCATAAATCCAGGGCCATTATACAAAAGGAAAAAGACCGTTCCGATGAATTGCTGCTTAATATTCTCCCAGCGGAGGTGGCCGAAGAACTGAAGCAAAAAGGCTTTGCTGAAGCCCGTCATTTTGATGAAGTTACTGTACTGTTCACTGATTTCAAGGGTTTTACTACCATGGCAGAACTACTTTCGGCCGGAGAACTGGTGGCAGAAATTGATTATTGTTTTAAAAAGTTTGATGAAATCATCACCCGTCATGGCATTGAAAAGATCAAGACCATCGGTGATGCCTATATGTGCGCCGGCGGACTGCCGGTAGCCAACCGCACCAATGCTTCGGATGTGGTGAATGCTGCGCTGGAGATCCAGCAGTTTATGAGTGAGTTGAAGCGCCAACGCGTCACAGAAAGCAGGCCTTTCTTTGAACTGCGCCTGGGCATCCATACCGGGCCGGTGGTGGCTGGCATTGTTGGGATTAAGAAATTTCAGTACGATATCTGGGGCGATACTGTTAACCTGGCCTCCCGCATGGAATTAAGCGGTGAAGTCGGTAAAGTGAATGTTTCGCAAATGACTTTTGAGAAAATCAGGGATCAGTTCAACTGCACCTACCGGGGAAAGATCGAAGCCAAAAACAAGGGAACCGTAGATATGTATTTTGTAGATGGTCCCAAGGTAAAGGAATTGGTATAGAATGAGAAATTGCCTGTAAAAACTCGTAATGCTGGAAGTTCACTTCAAGGGCAATGTCGAATTTCAATTTAAAAGATTATTGAATCAGGTATTTCAGCAATATTCAATTTTGTGGATTACAAATCTCTGGCAATTCGTATTTCATATTTCAAGAAAACTCTCATTCGCCACGCTCTTTCGAGGTGACATTATTTCATTAATAACAGTGAACCTTGTCATTTCGACCAGAACACCAAACGTTAGCGGAGTGGTGTTGGGAGAAATCTCTTTCTTATTTATTATCATATTATCAAGCTCTGGACCATCTAACGACTAAGAAAAACTAAAATTTTGGGGTACTTCGTTTCCAGAATTTAATTTTTTCTAAGCCGGGATTAACCTTCAATAATCCAGTAGATTAAATGAAGTTAATGAATAATGCAGGTTAAATTGTCAGCAGACTTAAAAGGCAGTAACTTTACATTTTCTGATTCCCTTCATTTTTAACAATCCTGATTGATTATCTTGAAGATTGACTAATGGTAAGGGATTGCAGGGTTTATTGTGACAAATTTCCTGATCAGATATACAAACATTTGGTTTATGACAGATATAGAAAACATTGAGATGACCTTTTTGAGTCTGGATGACTACCCAGAGCTTCGGGCTGCAACAATTGAGTCATATTCAGGAATGGCCAATTCCTATTGGGAAGAGGATCAGATAAAGACACTCATCAGCCTTTTTCCGGAGGGGCAGGTTGTAATCAGGGTCAACAATCAGATTGCCGGTTGCGCATTGTCTATTATTGTTGATTATTATAAGTTTGGAAATCAACATACTTACCGTAAAATAACCGGTGATTATACGTTCAGTACCCATGATTCGGATGGTGATATACTTTACGGTATTGATGTTTTTATCAAACCCGAATTCAGAGGGTTGCGCCTTGGCCGGAGACTTTACGATTACAGAAAGGAATTGTGTGAACGGCTGAACCTTAAAGGGATAGCCCTTGGAGGGAGAATACCCAATTACCACTCGTATTCAGATAAAATGTCACCAAAGGAATACATTGAGAAAGTGAAAAGAAGAGAAATCGAGGACCCGGTTTTTAATTTCCAGATTTCCAACGATTTTTATCCTTCCAAGGTGCTCAAAAATTATCTTGAAGGAGATACGGCCTCCAACGATTACGCTGTTCTGTTGAAATGGGACAATATATTTTTTGAAAGGCCATCCGTAAAGACAAAAGCAATTAAAAGAGTTGTCAGGTTGGGATTGATACAGTGGCAGATGCGTCCATACAAGGATCTGATGGAACTTATGCAGCAGGCTGAGTATTTTATTGAAGCAGTATCGAGGTACAGATCTGATTTTGCATTGTTCCCCGAATTCTTTAATGCGCCCCTTATGGCGGAGAATAATCATCTGTCAGAACCTGAAGCCATCAGGGAACTTGCAAAGCATACAGCTACGGTTGTTCAGAAATTCTCGGAACTTGCCATCTCTTATAATATCAACATTATTTCAGGAAGCATGCCTGAAATTGACAACGACCGCCTTTACAATGTTGGATATTTATGCAGAAGAGACGGAACAACAGAAAGATACGAAAAACTGCATGTAACACCTGACGAGGTTATGGTATGGGGCATGGAAGGGGGAAACTCTATGAAAGTGTTTGATACAGATTGCGGGAAAATTGGAATTTTGATCTGCTATGATGTTGAGTTTCCTGAATTAGGCAGACTTTTAGCTGATGAAGGAATGGATATTTTGTTTGTACCGTTTCTGACCGACACGCAAAACGGATTTTCAAGAGTCAGGCACTGCGCACAGGCAAGGGCTATTGAGAATGAGTGCTATGTTGCCATTGCAGGAAGTGTAGGAAATTTGCCAAAGGTTCACAACATGGACATTCAATTCGCCCAGTCAATGGTTTTTACACCCTGCGATTTTGCGTTTCCAAGCAATGGCATAAAAGCGGAAGCCACACCCAATACAGAAATGATCCTGATTGCGGATGTAGATCTGGATCTGATCAGAGAACTCAATCAATTCGGAAGTGTCAGAAACCTGAAAGACCGGAGAAAAGATATATATGAACTGAAGAGTAAGAAGCCAGGCCGATAAGTTCCCTTATTTGTAAAAAATTAAGAACTTTTGAGTCTGCCTCGAAAAGTCAATAAAGAAGAATAGACACCAGGTCCCCAAGACACCAATTTACGCATAATACTGTATATCAACATATAAAATTGGTGTCTAATAATTAGTTTTCGGAGCACACTCACTGTTTAATTCCAATTCAACTTTCAATTGGATGGGCTCTTTGATGCAACCTTTGTAAATTCATCCAATTTCTGTCTATTATATCGAAGACATTGTCGATGGAACTGGAAATCAACAAACAAAAGAACCGGAAAAACATCGTTTTAAAGTCAGGGCTTGGTAAGCTGCTGTTGGCTGATGGTTCAACTGCAATTACCGACGAAAGATCGAAGCCAAAAACAAACGGATGATAGATAGATTTTTTGTGGAAACTTCACAGGAATATTGTCCGGCAATAATCTGATAACCCGGTATATGCTTAAAACACCCTGAAAATTACCAGGGCAAATATTGCAAAACGGAGGTATCTGAAAAGGGCCCAGAGCAGATAATGCCTGAAATTAAAACCGATCAATCCGCTGGCTGCACTAACCATAGAGTGAGGTACCGGAAGCATAGCCCCTACAAAAACGAAAAAGCCGCCCCACTTGCGCAAATTAACAATATGCGGAGCTATCTTCTTCTCAAGATAGACTTTGACAGGGGGTATTTTTACCAGTAGTCTTCCGATTCCATAAGCCAAAACTCCGCCTGCATACGACATACTCGCCAGTAGGAAAAGCATGAACAATGGCTGGGTGGTCTTTGCACTCCATGCAATAAAGATTTCAGGCGGGATGAGGCCAAGCAGTGTCTCAGAAATGAGAAAGACTATAAGAATGGCTGTCGCCGAAAATGTTTCTACCAGGCTTTTGATCAGAACATCGAAATCGAGCAGAAAATACTCGAGCGCAAACAGCAACAATCCGATAATCAGAAATGTAATGGCCGCTTTGATGGCGGTATCCTTGAGGAAAGAGTAAAACCTGGTAATTCTGTAGTAACGGTTTATTGCCAGTATCTTTTTGTAACGCGCTGCAGTATATTCTATCATTGGGCTTCAGGTTGAAGTCAGGAAATTTAAATGTTTTTTCGCAATCAAATAACCACAAACGAACCTCTTTGTTTATCCTGAAAAAAATAAAATAATCCGGAAGTTAATTCCGATAGTAATACTTTAAAAATCAATACTATAAATCCGTCTGAAACATTATGCTTTGCTATTTGTTTATTGCTATACGTCAATCCTTCCTATCATTCTGTTGCTTTTTATTTTCCCGCCTTATCGGAAATATACAATTTTATGGTAAAGTTGGATTCTTGCGCAACTATTTCACTCTCACCTAATCAAGGAACGTTTCAATTACATGGAAATCAGCAATCAAACTATAGTAATACCCGAATCCAGAACCGAAACCGAAACCGGAACCAACCAGCACTTACCATTTCCTGTTTTTATCCGCAATTTCAAAAATCGTCTGGAAGCCGTCTTTCATCACCGCATCACGCCCGATCAACTTGGCGCAAACCGTGGTATGCCGCCTTACGCCATGCGCGAGATTCTGGCGGCAGATCCTATGCTGGCCTTTATACCCGAAGCCTATGGTGGACGAGGGGCCCACGTGGACGAAGGAATTGATGTGGTATCAGCAGCCTCCTATGAATCATTGGCGCTGGGTTTGACCCTGGGCATAAACTGGGGGCTGTTTTTGCAGCCGCTTGCTAAATACGGGAATGAAGCCATAAAAGGTCCTTTATTCAGAGGCTTTGTAAAAGATAAAAAGATGGGCGGACTCATGATCACTGAGCCTAACCATGGCAGTGATGCCCTGAATATGCAAACATCCTTTACCGAAGCAAAAGATTATTTTCACCTGAAAGGAACCAAACACTGGGCAGGCCTCACAGGCTGGGCCGATTACTGGCTGCTTACTGCCCGTCGCAAAACAGCCGGAGGTGATCTGATGCGAGATATTGAGTTTTTTATCAGCGACAACAACATGGCCGGGCAGGGCATTGAAGTGGAAGAATATTTCGAAAACCTGGGATTGTACATGATTCCTTATGGTCGCAATAAGATTGATGTCCGCATTCCGAAACTTTTCCGACTTGAACCTAAGACTAACGGCATCGCCATGCTGCAGGACAGCCTTCACCGGAGCCGTTTACAGATACCATCCATGGCTATGGGCTTTACCAGGCGCATGCTCGACGAAGCGCTGGATCACTGTCAGCGTCGCTTTGTAGGTGCGAAGAGTTTGTTTGCTTACGACCAGGTTCAACACAGGCTGGCCAGCATACAGTCTGCCTTTACTGTTACCTCGGCTATTTGTGCCCACACCGGTGAAAATGCAACCACTGGCACCGACCTGGCAGATCAGGGCCTGAAAGCCAATGCAGTGAAGTCGGTTTCAACTGACCTGATGCAGGAATCAGCACAGCACCTGTTTCAGCTGGTAGGCGCAAAGGGCTACAAGCTCAGTCATATAGCTGGACGGGCTATTGTCGATAGCCGGCCATTTCAGGTTTTCGAAGGCTCAAACGATATTTTGTATGCCCAGATTTCAGAGGCGGTGGTTAAACTGATGAAACAGGCTAAGGAAACCAATCTTTATCAGTTTCTGAAAGGATTCAGCCTAACCGGAAAGTCGGCGGATCAATTGAAAGAGCTGATTAACTTTGAATTGAATATTCAGTTGCCTCAGCGTAAACTGGTTGAACTGGGCAAGGTACTGGGGCGCATCATTTCAATGGAAATGGTTATTGAAATCGGGAATCGTGGGTTCCATCAGGATATGATCGTAAATACGATAGATATGTTGAAGCAGGAACTCAGCAGCAGGTTAAATTCATGGTCGTTTAACACGAAGGCGATGGTAGCAATTGATTACAGTGAACAAAGCCATTGGCGTGACTTTATCAGAATCTGATGATTTTATCCGGACAACAACAATCATTGATATGCAATTATACAGAGTTTGTCCAGCAGGTTATGGATGAAACATCCGGTAAAATATTGTTTCAAAAAAGGCCGCCCATTAAATGAGCAGCCTTTTTTAGTTTAAGATCGGTTAAAAACCCGATTGCCTATTCAAATAACACCTTCTGCAACCAGATTGAATTGTTGGTTTTTAGTTTTAAGAAATAAACGCCTTTGTATGAATTGGCAAATTTATAACTCATTACGTTTTCACCATTAACAAGGTTTACAGCTTGTTCTGAAATCAGTTTTCCGGTAATGTCAAGCATCTGAATTGTGCCTTTTTCAGGAATGGTTATGAAGCAGGATACATTTACATTTCCGTTTTGTACCGGATTCGGATACACATAGAGTCTGCGGTTTGCCAAATTATCATTGATACCATCACTGCTTTTTACAGTAATATAAATTTTGGCCATGGAATACAAAGCAGGGGAAGCCAGGTAAGCTATCTTATACGTGATTGAATCGGTTCCAGTAAAGCCGGCATTTGGCAGGTAACTGATTACACTGGGATTGCTGAACGGAATGTATGCGTTTCCATTAACAGATTGGTTTTCAATGGTTAATGCTACCGGTGACTGTTTGATGTCATTCAGAAGGACTTCAACAGTAACAACCTGGTCAGCAAAAGTCTCAGCAAAATCGTTAACTGCGGTTGGCGGGCCTGTCAGCTCAAACAGTACCCCGTCATTATCAACAAAGCGTTTCACGAAGTTCTGATAATAAATATTGGCAATGGTTGCATCATGAACAATCAGGGTATTTTCATCATTATCGTTGTCGGCAGCGGCACTCCAGTTATGAGAACCTGTCAGAACCAGGGGATCTGAAGCGGGAGCATCCTGATCAACAACCATATATTTGTGATGGAGTATTCCGCTGGAAACATTGTCAAAAGTGTAGTGTGTTCCAAGAGCAGCCTGAAGAATTGTATTTACAGTTGCGCCATTGTTGTCTTGTGCATTTGTTATAACATTCACGGCGACTCCGGCTGATTTACGTGCGGCTATGGCATCGGCCATTTCGTTGCGGGTAATCAGCATGGTTGCAATACTCAGATCGTTGGAGGAAGTATTGATGTTGTTCACAATGTGTGTATTCACGCCATCAGTGGGACTGAAATAACTCTCAATCCTTTTACCGTTAATCATAAATTCATGAGGAGTGTTGTTCTTTTTTGTGAATCCAAACCGGCTATTGGCTGCATTTGGGCTACTGGTTTTTGATCCCCACATTTCTTCAAATTCAATTTTGTATCCACGGGCCAGACTCTGATCCTGAATAATAATTACATTATTGGCATCGAGGTTAATCTGACCATCGGTTAAATTGGTCGATCCTGTCCACACAAGTGGATCATTCGGGTCGGCTGATTCTGTATCGAAAAGAATAAATTTATTGTGCATAATTCCTGTGCGGTTAGCACTGGATGGTCCGACAAGTACATGCACAGCTGACCCAGCCAGTTCATCTATACCCAGATTGGCAGTAGTTCCACAACCTATAACCCTGACAGTTACTCCCCGGTTGGCAGCAGTTATTAAAGCATTGCTTACATTGCTGATGCCCGCATTGTTGAAGTTATACATAGTGAGATCAACGCTGTATTTCGCACGGCTGATATAGCTGATAAGGGTATCGTCGATGGCATTGGGCAATACAATAGCATCTACGCCATGTGAATAGGAATGATCAACCGCGGTATTAAAATAGACTTTGATATTACCTGTTGAATTTGAAATAGTAGCGAATGGTTTAACGCCTGAGAAGGCAGTATCAGATCCGCTCACCGAAAAAGCAAGCACCCAGATAACTTCTCCTGCAGGAAGTCCGGTTAAAGAAATCTGATGACTGGTTGATCCGCCAGTGCCAGTCACGGTGTTTGTTTTAACAGCTTCTTCTGACATTCCGTAATACATTTCAGTGGAACCGGCAATATTTGTTGACCAGCTAAAATCAAGTTCGGACTGTGTGAAATTGGTGTTGTTCAGGGTGTTTGTTAGGTAAATTGAACTGGTCAGTTCAATATCGTCGATTGTACGTGGCAGAAGCTGATAACCACCATAGGGATTGGCAAAATCAAACTGTGAACAAACAGCTGTGATATTGACCGAACCACTTGGGATAGGCTGACCAACAATATCAGTCTGGCTTGTCTTTACATAAATAAAGCCACTTTCTCCCTCTGAGGTAAACTCGTATTTTTTATTGCCGGTAAATAAAGTGCCTGCATCTGTAAAGATAACATTGTCAACTCTTACCAGTCGTGACTCATAAGCTTCATTAATCTGGGCAGGGGATAAATCAATAGGAGCAGGAACAGGATTCCCGGTTGAACGAACAACTACATTGCTTACCGGATCGAGTTCAAGCAGCTGGTTGTAATTTTTAAGCGTGCCGGTAATAGTTACTGAATCGCCTTTGTTTACGCCACTCACGGCTGAGCCATAAGCTGCAATTCCCGCAGTATTGTCCTGAAAGTAGCGGATTACACCGAGCTCAGCCCCGTTGGTAACTATGCCTTTGACTGTAACAATTGACCCGACAGCCATTTCCCGGGCTTCAAGAATGGTGCTCTGCGCGTCCACCAGGGCTGTTATACCCAGTAAAGCAAGCGCAAGAAGAAATGTTTTTTTCATGATTGGTTTTTTAAGAAGATTCTATGAACGTTTGATTTTTTACAATGTTGGTAAATTGAGTTTAGTTGAAAACAATTTTTAAAGAAGCAGTCAGCTGTCTGCCGGCTCCCATAAATACGGATGCAGAACGGGCGTCAAAAGAATTAAATGGAAGTTGAATATACGTGTCGTTGTTTTTGGCATCAGAGATATACATGGTGTCAAACATATTCAGCATATTCAATCTGAAGGTGAAATTCATATTATCAAGAGCGGGCAATTTGAAACGATAACCAGCATGCAGATCCATAAGCGCATAAGAAGGCATTCTCCATGATTCAACAGGATTTCCGGCTTCATCTGTACATTCCTCAGGGTTGAAATCAGCGTAATACCTATCGAAGTATGTTACGCCCCCTTCAAAATACAATCCTTTAATCGGCTCATACCTTAGGCTGGCGCCCAACTGGGTTTGCGCCGCATCGCCAACGTGAATGCCGGTGGCATCAAACCCAAAGCTGTTTGCCGGCTGATTGTTGTCGGTAAAGTACATCTGCAGATTGTCAATTTTCTTATCCCAAACCCAGTCGCCAATTGAAACCAGGCCCTGGAAATCAAGAGATTTGGTTACTTTGTAAATAAAGTCCAGTTCAACACCTATGTGCCTCGCATCCATTCCGGGAATATCACCATAGGTATATCCTTCACTTCCTGTCAAAGGATCAGTGTATTTTCCCCTTACCTGGTTGGTAGGTTTATTTTCCCACTTTGTGTAATAGGTATTGAGGTTGGCAGTAAACTGTTTGCTGGTAAAGCTATAGCCAAATTCAAGGGCTTTAACCTGTTCATTCTTACTGATTGAGTCAGGCTGGAATACTGCCGTGAACCCTTTATAATAATACTTGTAATCTTTGGTTTTCGAAAGATATCCGGTATTGAAAAACACATTGCTGTGTTTGTCGATATTATAATTGGCGCCGGTTTTAAATGTAAATCCTGGTCTGTATTTCCAGTCAGACTCCGTATTGCCGAAATAATCAATTTTCTTATAACCGCTTATCGAAGATGATAAGTTAACAAATGCACTGACTTTCCCGACTTTATATTCGAGTAATCCGAAAGCGCCACCCCAGTTAACAAGCCCGTCATAATAAAAATTCACTTTATCTCCAACCTGTTTCATTGCCAGCGAATTGTTGGCATCATAATCGTTCCGTTTATCGGCCTTGTCAATTACATAATCGCCTCCAAGGAGATCAGTTATTTCGCTGTAGTGTTCAGCAGTGTAGGAGCGAAGGTCAATTCCTCCAGACAGATTAAACTCCTGATTCAGTTTATAGGAAAAGGTTGAAAGCAAACCATACCATACATGGTTGTTGTTATTCTGAACCAGGTAGTTGTTTGAATAATAGAGCTTATCGCTGTATGTTGTGTTAATCGGGTAAACCAGTCCGAATCCGGAATTGGTACCTTTGGAATTCTGATTATAAATGCTTTGCCAGTTTATCTGACCGATTTCGTCTTCTGCAAAAACACCGGGGTTATTGATATAATCGGCCCGGGTTATCAGGTTGGTGTTTTTTAAACTGCCACGGGGTTGAACACCACCGCCGGTTCCTAAAGAAAGGTAAGCAATGTTGGTGATCACAAGCCGTTCGTTTACCGTCCATAAATCGCGGAGGCTGAATTGTGGTTTGAAATAGGTATTTACCATTTCGTTCAGCACCTCTTTTTTTGCGGTAGGGTCAATAATCCGCGATGAAAAATCACTGTTCCATTGTTCAGCATCGCGTTTGATATATCCCCAATGCGCGTTATAGCCTATGCCCTCGTTGTTGATGATTGGAATATCTGAAGAATTTACGCCATGTTTTTCTGCATAGGCTGTATCAAAATCGGCAATACCGCGTTTGTAATTCCGTTGTTTGTGGGTTTGAGGAGCTCCAAATGCGGTAAGACTGGTAAGGTGATCTCCCCAGATTTTATCGACTTTTGTATAAAAAAACCAGGCCTTTACACTGGTCTGATCCACCCAGCCATTGCCTTCTTTATAAGCCCCTGCGAGGGTAACACCCCAGCCATTTTTGAGCCTTCCGGTAGTAAGCCCCAGATTGGTGGTCAGTTTTCCATCGGCATCAATTCCCTGTTCAATACTGAGCTGGCGTTTGGTTTCTATGCCTTTGGTGATAATGTTCATCGTTCCGCCCACCGATGGCAGAGCCAGTTTGGAAGCTCCAAGTCCGCGCTGAACCTGTATGCTCCTGGTTACGGCATCCAATCCGAACCAGTTTGACCAATATACCCAGCCGTTTTCCATATCATTTACCGGAATTCCGTCGAGCATAACTGCCACATTGCGCTGGCTGAAGCCACGAATGGTAATTCTTGCATCACCGTCACCTCCGCCTTGTTGTGTAGCATAAACGCCGGGCGTTTTATTGAGCAGCATTGGAATATCCTGGCCTGACAACCGCTCTTCTATTTTGGCCGGTAAAATGGTGGTGAAGGCAACAGGCGTTTCACGGGTCTTGGCATAATCAGCCGTAATTTCAATACCGTCGAGCGATAAAGTGGAACCCAGGTTAAAAGTCAGGTTCAGCGGACTGCCTGAAACGTTGATGTCTTTGGTGATCATATTATACCCCACAAAGGAAATCTGCAGCGTATATTTACCTTTACTCAGTTCGAGGCTGAAATTTCCGTTAATGTCGGTCACGGTTCCGGTGGTTGTGCCCTTAAGCACAACATTAGCCCCTACAATGGTTTCATTTGACAGAGAGTCCTTCACTACACCTCTTACCATCTGTTTTTGGGCAAATACTGATGCTGAAAAGGTAATCAGTAATGCTAAAAGAAAAAGTTTTCTTGACATTGATCGTGTATTAAAAAGTTAAACAGGCACCTGAAATGCAACAATGCTTTTTTCAGGTGCCTGCAAATCTAAATTGTCAATTATCAGCTGTTATTTCACCAGAATTTTTCTGACAGCTTTAACATTGTTCGTTGATGTAACCTTCACCATGTATATTCCACTGGCTAATTTTACTGGCCCGATTTCTGCCTGTAATTGTCCGTTTTTATAAGATTGCCTGAAGAAACTTTGTCCGATAACGGAGAGAATTTCAACTTCTTTAATGGGCAGATTCGATTCGATGGTGAAACGATCTGAGATAACCGGATTCGGGTATATGGTTAACCAGGCTCCGATTGTGTTTTCATTGATACCATTTGGATTGGCAACACAGGAATGGAATCCCAGGTTGGTCCAGATGTCTTTATAGGAATAATGCCCTGCAGTGTCAATAACAGCTGCGACTGTATCCCATTCCATACTTACCTTGAATACAGAAGGATTGGCAACTATGCCCCTTATAATATTAGGTTTACGGATTAAGGAGTGATCTGAAGTCCATGACATCCAGAAAGGTCCGAAAGAAGCACCATCAGTTGCATTCTTCTGAACAATGTAATTAATTACTTTACCAGTTACAGGAACTCCTGTAGCGTTATTATAAGACAAAGTTGAATCCTTAACATAAGACCAGCCGGTTTCTGCGCTGATAGCAGCACCCAGTCCGATTTGTCCGAAAAGGTCAACTGAGGTAACATTCGACATGTCGGCGTTGGGAGCAACTCCGCCCGGGGTTTTAACAAGTGCCATGGCATCATTTCCATTCATATAGGTTGGGGCCGGGTAGGCTCCGTCAAGCTGATTGGCCATAGCTTGTAAAACCGGGCTGCATGCAGGTGAGGTGGGAGTGGAACTGGTCTGTCCATTTACCAGAACAAAAGTTTGGTATGGAGCCAGCATACCTGAAAGATGTGTTGCACCGCCTTCAGCAAAAGTTGAACTACCATTGCTGAAACGCAACACATAATAACTGTTCAGGTCGATGGTCTGAGCGGTTGGATTGTAGATTTCAAGCGCTTTATTGTTTCCGCTTCCTTCTACATATTCCGAAAAGAATAAATCAGTCGGGGTTTGGGCCGAAGCAAAAAACGTAGTAAGAAAAACAAGAATTAATGATAAAAAGAGTTTCATAAGCAATTGGTTTTAAATGAATTAAAGAAATATTTTTTATCTGAAGGACAATCATTCAGGTTACAAAAATACAAGTATTTTGTCAGCAATCCGTGGAATTGGCATTTATTTATGGTTTAGTTTAATAAAAGGCATTTAAATATTGTATTCAGTTGATAATCAAATGAAATTGAATAATGTTCTTATGAGCTGATTCTGTTTGTGAATTGGGATTCTTTGTCATTTTTCTGGAGCTTAAATTATATCAACTTGTAACTTTATAATGCTCAGTTTTAATGCCGGGTCGTCATTAATTGGTTTCTGAAACGCCTCCTTTTTTAAAATGTGTTCCTGTCAGGCGTGGTTTCAGATTCATGATTCCAGTATAATTTATTAAAAATTTGTAAATAACATTTATGTCCGGGGGAAGCAGGTCTGTAACTATCAAGATTATCAATATCTTTGTCCCCTCAAAGTGAGGCAGGAAATCTACCTAACCCCTTTTGGCAAGAAAAACCCATCATGACAATGTTATTCAACTTAAACGCCTTCAGAACCATTATTCTTCTGGTTCTTTTTTCAATCTCCTGCCAGGGGCAGACCAAAAAGAAAAATCCTGAAAGGTTAATTGTTGGATTTTACAACCTGGAAAACCTGTTCGATACTATTGATGATCCGGCGACAGATGATGCCGAGTTCCTGCCTGAAGGGAAATATAAATGGACTGCTGAACGCTACCAGGCAAAGTTGTCGAATATGGCCAAAGCCATCGCCGCAATTGGATCGGACATGAATTCGGATGGCCCGGCAATAATTGGACTGGCAGAAGCCGAGAATCTGGGAGTGCTTCAGGATCTGATCAATACACCTCCATTAAAGGGAAAGGGCTATAAAATTGTACATTATGATTCACCTGATCAAAGGGGAATTGACGTTGCCCTGCTCTATAAACCTTCTTTATTCAAAGTTGCAAACTCCACTTCAAACAGATTGGTAATCCCCGGGGAGCCTGATTTTTATACCCGTAATCAGATGGTGGTTACCGGAAAGCTGGAGGGCGAGCAGATAAGTTTGATCGTAAATCACTGGCCTTCGCGACGCAGTGGCCCTGAATACAGGGAAAAAGCTGCAGAACTTTGCCGTCACCTCAGCGATTCATTATCGCTGAAAAACAAAAATGCCAAGATTATTATCATGGGTGATCTCAATGATGACCCGACCGACAGCAGCGTGGCCGTTTCTTTGGGAGCCAAAGGTGTTAAGGAGAAGATCACGAAGGGCGACCTGTTTGATCCGATGGTTGTGATCCTTGAAAATGGCACAGGATCACTGACATACAAGGGAAAGTGGAATCTTTTTGACCAGATAATTGTTTCTGAACCACTGCTTGACATGAAAACCAGGGGATGGAAATACGATAAGGCCGCAGTTTTCAGCGCCCCTTTTCTGCTGGAGCAGGAAGGAAAATATGCCGGTAATCCTTTACGGACATTTGTTGGAGAAAAATATTTTGGCGGTTACAGTGATCATCTACCGGTATACCTGACCTTGAAAAACGGCCGTTGAGTTTTTTTTAAATATTTTATTCTGATTAACAACTTTTAAGTCATACCGATACTGAATTTAGTTTATTTTCGCTTTATAAAAAATCTATTGTGAAAGACAGTCTGGTAATAATTCCTACTTTTAACGAAAAGGAGAACATAGAGCGGATTATCCGCAAAGTATTTTCATTAAAAAAAGAGTTTGATATCCTGATTGTTGAGGATAATTCGCCCGATGGTACTGCCAACATAGTGCGCAGCCTGATGACGGAATTTCCCGGGCGTCTTCACATGGAAGAACGAAAAGGCAAACTCGGGCTGGGTACCGCATACATACATGGTTTTAAATGGGCTCTTCAACGGGAATATGCTTATATTTTTGAAATGGATGCCGACTTTTCCCACAACCCCGAAGATCTGCTGAAGTTATACGATGCCTGTGCCAATCAGGGTGGCGATGTTGCCATTGGCTCACGTTATATTAAAGGGGTGAATGTAGTAAACTGGCCTATGGGAAGGGTATTGATGTCTTACTTTGCCTCCTATTATGTGCGGATGATCACAGGCATGGAGATTATGGATACCACTGCCGGCTTTAAATGCTACAGAAGGGGCTTGCTTGAAACGATTGATTTTGATAAAATTAAATTTACCGGCTATGCCTTTCAGATCGAAATGAAATACACTGCCTGGAAACTGGGCTTTAAAATAATAGAAGTACCTATTATATTTACAGATCGTACCGAAGGCACCTCAAAAATGAGCAAAGGCATCTTTCGTGAGGCAATTCTGGGTGTAATTCAACTCCGGTTTAAACGCATCCGGCCAAGAAAGGCTACCTGAACCAACCTGATCCTCCTTTTATTAATTTGTATCTTTGCAACTCAACCTGAATGTCTCAGGGGGTTATTTTTTTAGTATGAAGAAGAAATTTCTGATCTCTGCTGCAACAATTATTAACGAGGGGCAGGCTTTCGTTGGCAGTGTGCTGATAAACAATGGCCTTATAAGTATGGTGGTCGAAGGGATTCATCACCCTGACACCCTAGAAGGCATTGAAGGAGCTGAAATAATAGATGCCCGCGGAAAGTGGCTTCTTCCGGGTGTTATAGACGACCAGGTGCATTTTCGCGATCCGGGCTTAACGCATAAAGGAGACCTTTATACAGAAAGCAGGGCTGCAATAGCTGGAGGTGTAACTTCTTATATGGAAATGCCCAATACAGTCCCCAATACCCTTACCCAGGAGTTACTTGAACAAAAATACCGGATGGCCAGCGAAAAATCGTTGGCCAATTATTCATTCTATATGGGTGCTTCAAACGATAACCTGACTGAGGTAGTTAAAACCGATCCCAGGACCGTTTGTGGTGTCAAGGTATTTATGGGCGCGTCCACCGGCAACATGCTGGTTGACAATCCCGATACACTGGAAGGTATCTTCAGGCATTCACCCACTCTTGTGGCAGTTCATTGCGAGGATGAAGAAACCATCCGGTCCAATACAAACCGGTTCAGGGAACAATACGGAGAGAATATCCCACTGAGTGCCCATGCTTTGATTCGCAGTCGCGAAGCCTGTATTAAATCCAGCAGTCTCGCGGTTGAACTGGCTTTAAAGCACAATACAAGATTGCATATTCTACACCTCTCAACTGCCGATGAGATGGCACTGCTTTCGAACAAGCCCTCGAACTCAGGGAAGCGAATTACCGCTGAAGTGTGTGTGCATCACCTGTGGTTTTCAGATGAGGATTATAAAAGACTTGGCTCGCGGATAAAGTGGAACCCGGCTATTAAATCAGCCTCTGACCGCGAGGCTTTGCTCGCAGCTTTGCTCGATGGCAGGATTGATGTGGTAGCTACGGACCATGCTCCGCACACGGCTGAAGAGAAGTCAAAAAGCTATTTTTCCTGTCCCTCAGGTGGGCCACTGGTGCAGCATTCACTGGTTGCCATGCTGGAAATGAGCCGTGATGAGAAGTTATCGCCGGCAATGGTTGTCGAGAAAATGTGCCATGCACCCGCCCGGATTTTCGGGGTCGATCGCCGCGGTTTTATCAGACAGGGCTATCATGCCGACCTGGTGCTGGTTGATCCTGAATCACCCTGGACGGTTGAACCGGATAATATTCTCTATAAATGCGGATGGTCTCCTTTCGAAGGGCAAACTTTTCATTCAAAAATTACCCATACTTTTGTCGGTGGTCACCTGGCATGGCTTAACGATGGTTTTGATGAGTCGCATTTGGGTGAGCGCCTTTTGTTTAACCGTTAGTATTTTCTGAATTATCTGATTCCTATGCAAAAACTCCTCCTTTCAGTTCTGATTTTGGCTTTAATGTCATCCTGCTCGCGACAAACTGTTAAAAAAGAGAAATTTGACGACGGTAAAATAAAATCCGAAAAAACGTACGAAAAGATTGGTGGTAGTGAAAAACTGATTAAAGAGGTGCAGTTTCACCCCAACGGTCAGAAATACATGGAAGGAAGTTATAAAGATGAACTTCGCGATGGCTATTGGGCTTCCTGGTTTAAAGATGGTAAACTCTGGAGTGAAGGTGAATTTGTTAAAGGCGAAAGCCATGGTAAGCGAACCGTATATTTTCCGAATGGCAGAAAGTATTATGAAGGCAATTATAATATGGGCAAACGAACAGGTGTCTGGGTTTTTTACGATGAGGATGGCAATAAGGTAAAAGAGGTTAATTATGATAAAGAACCCCGCGAAGATGAGCCTTCAGAGATTGGAGCTTCGGAAAACTAAATGACGTTTTCATTTTGAAACGGCTACTATATCATCTGTTGATCAATTTGCACAAACACTATCCTAATGGAGGTTTTGCTGATCACAGCTATTTTTCAATCTTTCCTGATTTCATCATTGCTTTTATCAAAGAAAGGTAAATCCTTTGCTGATTATTTACCCGCCGGTTATTTCATTCTTGTATCAATTACCTGTAAATTAAAAATATAAATAAAATGAAAACAGCAATTGTTTATCGTTCACATCACGGAACCACTGAAAAAGTTGCAAATATGATTAGTGAAGCACTTGGAAAAGAGAATGCAAGTCTCTTTGATCTGAAAACGGATAAAAATCCGGATCTGAGCGGTTTTGACCAGATAATTCTCGGCGGTTCTATTCATGCCGGGAATGTGCAGAATAAGGTAAAGGAATTCTGCAAAAACAATATGAATACCTTACTTGAAAAACCACTTGGGCTTTTTTTGAGTTGTATGGAAGAAAAACAGGCGCAGGAGCAGTTTGATCGGGCTTTTCCCGAATTGCTGCGATCACATGCCAAAAGCTGTAAACTGACCGGTGGTGAATTTAATTTTGATAAAATGAATTTTTTGGAGAAGGTAATTATCAGGAAAATTAGTGGGATCAGGGAGTCAATTTCTAATATTAATGAAGAAAAGGTGTTGGAAATGGCTCGTGAGATGTCCAATTAGCCAAACTGACATAGTTGACCAGTTTTAAATAGTATTATGAATTCACAAAGAACAATAATACGGCTCATAGTTTTGATTGCAATCATTGCATCGATTGCTGCATGGGGTGGAATTTTTATTGAGCGGGGAAGCGGCCCATATCAATATGAGACCATCCGGGGGAAAGTTATTACCATTTCAGGAGAGGGCCTTTACAGGGATATGTCAGCAGACGTGGCGATTCAGGGTGTTGCCCAGGATTATATCACCTTATTTGTGGCCATTCCTTTATTATTGGTATTTCTTTATCTGGCGCACAGGAGAGGGATTCGGGTTCGGGTAATACTGGCCGGGTTGACCGGCTATTTTATGGTGACCTACATATTTTATATGTGTATGGGAATGTACAATGAATTCTTTTTACTCTACGTTTTTCTTGCCTCATTAAGTTTCTTTGCCTTCTACCTGCAAATGCAGTCGCTTTTTGCAAAAACACCTTCAGGCTGGTTTAGCAGGTCCAGGCCCTCTTTCCCCGGTTGGTTCCTGATAGTAAATGCAATAGCGATAGGTTTAATGTGGCTGGTTGTTGTGGTGCCGCCTTTATTGGATGGCTCAATATTTCCAGCGACCCTCGATCATTATACAACTTTAATTGTGCAGGGATTTGACCTGTCAATTTTATTGCCAACTTCATTTATTGCCGGCTGGCTGTTTGTAAAACGGGAACCGGCCGGTTATTTGTGGGCACCGGTTTACCTCGTATTTCTCTCATTGCTGATGCTGGCGCTGTCTGCAAAGGTTTTCGGTATGAGCCTGACCGGTGTTGAAACCAGGCCAGCTATTTACATAATTCCTTTTACGACCGCGCTTGCCATTTTCTCGGCCTGGCTGGCTTTAAGCAGGATAAACGAAAAAGCCGGAGAAAATATCCGGCTTTAGCAATAGTTTGTTTGAGAATTTAAATGTCGGTAATAGGGGTTTCCCTAAGTAAAGCGCATTTTCGCTTTGCTCAAATCGCTCAACTTAGGTGTAATCTGAATAAACATGTGAAGCTAGTCAATTACAATAACCAGGTATTTCGAAGCACCCCAAAAGTCCTTTGCATTTATAATGACCAGGCTGTCAACAGTCTTTTCACCATACAATTTATAGGATTGCGATGGGTGGGTGGTGATGATGCTGGCCTTTTTCTTCATAACCGGTATTGACCTGAGATTGGTAATGTCAACACGGGTAAAATAGTCGCGGTTGAAATCTTCCTTAAGTTTCTTGTTTCTGCCAATGCCGGCAAATCCACCCTCAACGGTAATGATTTTCTGATCGCGAAGCTCTTTTTTAGTGCCAATCACATAATAGGCTGTATTCAACTCTGTAGTTTTTTCCGAAATGGTTTGCGATTTTGAACTGCTTTCCGAAGCCAGGTTTTCAACATTGGAACTCAGTATCTCAATCTGAATGTTCATTTTCTCAAGCTGATCGCGCAATTGCCCTATCTGACCGTCTTTTTCTTCAATCTGTTTGGTCATGCGCTCAACCATTTGCTCCAGAGCGGTAACCTTTGAATTCGATTTTTTAAGTTTTGACTTCAGTTCAGCAATGGTTTGCTTGTTTTTCTGAATCATTCCATAAATCAGGTTGATATCACGATTAATCTGCTCTTTTTGATCGGGCTGCAGTTCACCTGCGTTT
>JBBQBC010000023.1:0-26890 GCA_038317155.1 Bacteroidales bacterium | reverse complement strand
GAGAGACTGAGAGACTGAGAGACTGAGGGACTGAGAGACTGAGTGACTGAGAGACTGAGAGACTGAGGGACTGAGTGACTGAGAGACTGAGAGACTGAGAGACTGAGGGACTGAGAGACTGAGAGACTGAGGGACTGAGGGACTGAGAGACTGAGAGACTGAGCGACTGAGTGACTGAGGGACTGAGAGACTGAGAGACTGAGGGACTGAGGGACTGAGAGACTGAGTGACTGAGTGACTGAGAGACTGAGAGACTGAGAGACTGAGCAACTGAGAGACTGAGAGAAGAAGACATAGAGAAGGACTGAGAGACTGAGCGACTGAGTGACTGAGGGACTGAGAGACTGAGGGACTGAGAGACTGAGGGACTGAGGGACTGAGAGAATGAGTGACTGAGTGACTGAGAGACTGAGAGACTGAGAGACTGAGCAACTGAGAGACTGAGAGAAGAAGACATAGAGAAGGACTGAGAGACTGAGAGACTGAGTGAAAATAATTAGCGGAAATTTACGCAATCCGCGGTTTAGAAATCCAGTGTCAGTTGCATACCGATAGTAATTTCGGGCGCATTGAGATTGGAGATGCCCAGCCCCAGCAGGCGTATGTTTAATGGTGTTGGCAAAACATCATTGGTGAGGGCGCTTGCCAGTTCCAGCAGCGTATCCCGGTCGTGTATGCCACCACTCCTGCTGCGGCTGCGGGTGATCTGCCTGAAGTCGGCATATTTTACTTTGAGCGTCAGGGTCCGCCCACGGATGTCTTTTTTCTGCATGCGTTGCAGCAACTCTTCGGCAATCTGCAGCACATGCTCGTGAATTTCTTCTGAGCCAGTCAGATCGGTTTCGAAGGTGCTCTCGGTGCTGATGCTTTTGAGCTGCCGGTCGGGCGTTACCTCACGATCGTCGTTACCCCGCACAATGTGGTAATAATAAATACCATGTTTACCAAACCATTTTATCAGGTCGGCCAATTCCTGCCGGCGCAAATCTGCTCCATTGGTGATGCCCATTTGCAGCAGTCGTCCGGCGGTGACTTTTCCAATTCCATAAAACTTATGGATGGGTAGCTGATCGATAAAGGCAAGCGCATGCTGAGGATGGATAAGATACTGTCCATCGGGCTTGTTGCAGTCAGAGGCGATTTTAGCCAGAAACTTATTGTATGAGATGCCCGCCGAAGCGGTTAAATTAAGCTTCTGCCTGATTTCAGTTCTTATTTGTTGGGCGATTTCGGTAGCCAGTGGAACAGATTGCTTGTTGTGTGTGATGTCCAGATACGCTTCATCCAGCGATAGCGGTTCCACCAGGTCGGTATAGTGATAAAATATCTCACGAATCTGTTCGGAAACCTGGCGGTAAACTTCGAAGCGAGGTTTTACAAAGATGAGTCCCGGGCATTTTCGTGCCGCCGTCACCGATGGCATGGCTGAATGCACGCCAAAGCGTCGCGATTCATAGCTGGCTGCTGCCACCACGCCCCGCTGCCGGTCGCTCCCAACGGCCACCGGCTTACCCCGCAGCGAGGGGTTGTCGCGCTGCTCCACCGAAGTGTAAAAGGCATCCATGTCAATGTGGATAATCTTACGCAAGGGGGTGCTTCCCGGTGGAGTGTCTGAAGGCTTATCCATGGATTTAAAGAAATCTTTTGATGATCCACAACAAAGCGCTCAGCAGCAGGCTTATAAGTAGCATGGTGGTGATGGGGAAATAAAACTTCATGCCGGGGCGCTCAACGCGGATATCGCCCGGCAGCCGTCCCAACCAACTCAAAATACCTGGCACCAGCCACACCAAGAGACCGCCAGCCATCAGGAGCAGCCCCGCGATGATCATTATTTTTGTTAATGTTGGCATGGTGACAAATATTCACTGGCGCGCCATCGACAGAATCAGATGAAACTAAATGTAATAAATAGAATAATGATCAGCACACCCACCAGCGAGACTACGAAAAAATAGTCGGCAATAGTCTCAAATCTTTTTTCCCGGGCAATATTTGTTGTTCGAATGGATATGAAGGAGAAAAAACAGGAAATTGTCAGCAACACAGCGACCAAAGATGTCAGTTCATCCATGAGGTGCGTTTCAGTGAGGTTAGCAATATGCAGCGAAGTGATCACAAAAAGGCAAAAACCCAGGAGGTTCGCGGCAGTGTTTAATATATGGGGAGAAGTGTTGCTGGACATTGTTCAAAATTACTAATAATTATCTCTGAAATAGCCAGGATTGAAATGATTTTGCATTTATCATATGAATCAAATCCGCATCGGGCTTAGATTTGCAGATTCTTTTTACCCGGAGATTCATACGGCCGGATATTGAACGAACCGATAAGCTGGCCCTCTAAATATTCCACCTGCATGATTGAACATTTTTAAATGCGTTAGGTTTAATCATGGCAATGAATATTACCGTGGAGAAAGATAAAAACACCAACGAGCCTAAATCACCCTGCAGAAAAGTTTGTCGTCTCGATGAACAAGGCATGTGTGTGGGGTGTTTTCGTATGTTGGATGAAATCGCCAATTGGGGCATCATGACCAGCCAGGAGCGCGCAGATCTGCTCAGGAAAGTCCATTTGAGAATGCAGTTAAGAGACATGAAACTCTGATCACTATTTTTTGGGTTTGTAGCCTGACTTTTCCAATATTTCCTGTGAATTTGTATTTGCCATCAGCTCTTTGAGGCCGATTTTTGTTTTTTCAGCATATTTTTTTACGATTTGCCACCCAAGCCAGGTGCCGGTTCGCGAAGGCGATTCCTGCGAAAACGATGCGGTGAAAGGCCCATCGGTCATAAATAGACTCATCGACCGGGCTTCAGTTGAGTATAATAACTCATTCTCGATCAGGAAACTCCAGATGTTATCTTCATTATCGGCGCACCATTCGTATTGGGCTTTGGTATATCCTATCTTCAGATAATCGCTGGTTTCAGGTAATATCAGATCCGTAAAATAGAGTGCTTTCCCTTCTTCAATCATGGCATCAAGCAAAACGGGTGTTTTTTTGGTTTTAATCATCGACATTCCAATCTCCTTGATACAATCCGGTAAAATATGTTGTGGTGTGAGCCTCTCCGATATGTAAAGTGGTATTCCAAGACCGGGATATCCTGAATAATCACTGCCAAGGTACATGTCGAGCGCAATGATCAGTGCCGAATCGGTATATTTTACGGGGTACTGGAAATCAAACCCGCTGACATAGGTGTAAACCTGCGGCGCCACAAATTCCGGAATTTCGCTTTTCAGCCGACCAAACGCCTTTTCAAAATCAACAGTCAATCCCGTCAGGTCCGGAAAGCGTTTTAAACACTCGGCATAGACTTCCTGGTTTTGCCGGTTACTGACAAATTCCTTTAGCTGGCTTATTGCTTCGGGCGAAGGTTGGCTTTCGCCCAGAAAAGCCTTGTACTTATTTGCTATTTTACTTATTCCTGACTGAAAATCGTCCTTTGGGATTTCAAACAAGGCTTTTTCATAACGAAGAATTTCTTTCGGGGATTTGGCTGTGCTTTCGCCAGATAACGGCTCACTTATTTTCCCGGAATTCGTTGCGGTTTCATGGCAGGAAAAAAGTAAAAATGGTGTGATAAAAATCAGGTTGAGCGCACTTTTAAGAAATTTCATTTTGATAAATGGGTATTTTGAAGATAATTGAGAACTGCGATGCAAAAAAATAAAAAACCCCTGACATTCTGAGCCAGGGGTATAATAACGCTGCGAAGGTTCTTAAAGTATCTTCCAGCCAAGACCTACAGTAAACATATTGTTCTTAAGACTGAACCCCTCAAGTTTGGAATAATCATTCATTCCGATTTCATACCTTAGGTCGAGGGTTAAAAAGAGTACATCGGCACCAGCGCCAAACTGCAGGCCCCAGTTAGCATTGCGGATGTCGTTTTTGTTAATCGCTTCATCCCAGTTTTCGCTGTTGATTGATTTGTTAATTATCAGCGAAGCCACCGGGCCTGCCATAACCCTGACATTGGCAGCTTTAAGATCTAAAACCTTCACGCCAAACATCAGCGGTATATCAATAGAACGAATTTCAAGTGTGTTCGAACTTTCTGGTATTTCCTTGTTTTTCAGAACCCCGTTTCTGTTCATAATCAGAAATTCCGGTTGCAGGTAAACCTTCTTGCCAAGTCGGGCAAAGGCACCAAAATAGAAAGTGCTCTTCATTTCTTCCTTTATTTGACTTTCATCAGTGGTGAATTTCGAAAATGAAGCGCCAATTTTCGGGCCAAGGGTGAATCCGGGGATTTGTGCAAAAGCAACACTACCCATGATAAGTGTTACTAGTAATAAAACTGATTTTTTCATAAAGGAGTTGTTTGGGTTTATTTAGCAAAGGTATGGAAAGATTATTGGAATTATTCATTTTCTCAGGTTTCATCATGTTATGCTTCTCATGGTTTTCGTGGTTTCACGAAAATGTCTTATCTTTGAAAAGTTCATTAAATATGTTAAGTAGCTTATTAACTGCTTGATTATTTGTAAAAACCTAAGAAATATTGTTATGAAATCAACGAACTTATCAAAATACCTGATTATTGCAATGCTCCTGATTTTTTCACAATCAGTTATTGCCCAATATAAAAGCATCTCCCTGGGAATAAAAGCAGCGCCCAACCTGGGATGGATAAAGAGCGATCAGGAGGGCTATAAATCACAGGGGACTATTGCTGGTTTTGCCTGGGGAATGGCTGCTGAGTTTTATTTTGCAGAAAACTATGCGTTCGCGACCGGCTTCAGTTTCGATTTTCAAAATGGGAAGCTTTCATATCCAGAACAGCGGAATGTCGCTGGTGAGTTAACCCGCAATTACAGGCTTAAATACCTTGAAATCCCTGCAATGATCAAGATGAAAACCAATGAAATAAGTGGTTTTAAGTTTTACGGGCAGATTGGGTTAGGAGCAGGAGTTAGGCTGAACTCCAAGGCAAAGGATGTTTTTAAGGCCGCTGGGCAAACGATAGCAACAACAGATTTCAAATCGATTGATTCACAAACACGGCTTTTCAAAGCCTCGATGATCGTTGGAGCCGGAGTGGAATATCCTTTTGACGAATCAACTTCATTGGTAGCCGGCATCAATTTCAACAACGGCATCACCAACGCCCTTAAAGGTAATAATTCAGTTAATTCATCTCTCTCTCATAAGGGAGTTCCTAATTTTATTGAGCTGAGCATTGCCGTGATGTTTTAATAAAGGAATTGAATCAGGTACCTTGCCAATATGGAAATGAAGCCTGACATGAAGGGCGCAGGGCGCAGAGCACATGGCGCAGGGCGCAGGGCACAGAGCACAGAGCACAGAGCACAGGGCATGGGGCGCAGGGAGCGAAGCAGCTTGCCCCGCCCACTTTGGCGGGGGAATCCCGACCTTTTCGTCGGGACGGCAAAGGGCACAGAACGCAGGGTACATGGCAAAGGGAACATGGCAAAATGCAAAGGTTAGCTATGTCCCCCGACACCCGGCCCTCGTCCCCGGTTTCAGGATCAACCCTGTCTGCCTGTGGCATACAGGCAGGCTTATCAATTCTTAAAACCTCAGTAACAAGACAGGACCACCAAACCTTATTGCATCTTCTAACCTTATTGAATATTTGACATTAAAATTTAATGTTTACTAATTACCTGAATCAATAAAAGAATTAACAACAGACGGTCAACCGATGAAAATTGCACTTGCCCAACTCAACTACCATATTGGCGATTTTGCCGGAAACAGCAGGAAAATCATAGAATCCATCCGGCATGCCAGGCAATCCGGTGCCGACCTGGTGGTTTTTGCCGAACTGGCCATAACCGGATATCCACCTCGTGATTTTCTTGAGTTTGAAGACTTTATCCAAGAATCGGAAGATGCCGTAAAACTTATTGCCGCTGAGTGTAAGGATATTGCTGCAATTGTAGGTGGTCCTTCGCGCAACCTTACCGGGAAAGGAAAACCATTGTTCAATACCGCATGGTTCCTATGCGATGGCGAAGTCAGTCAACAGACCCACAAAAGCCTTTTACCCAATTACGATGTTTTTGATGAGTACCGCTACTTTGAGCCTGCTTCAGATTGGAGTATTGTAAATTATAAAGGTAAAAAGCTGGCGGTTACCATTTGTGAAGATATCTGGAATATTGGCGAAATCCCGCTTTACAAAAGCTTCCCGCTTGATGAACTGGCGCATCAGCAGCCCGATCTGGTGATTAATATTGCCGCTTCGCCTTTCAATTATCACCAGAACTTAGTCCGTAAGCAGGTGCTGCGCGAAAATGCCCTCAAATACAGGTTGCCGGTTATTTACCTAAACCATGTGGGGGCGCAAACCGAGCTGATTTTCGATGGTGGCTCCATGGCCTGCGACGATGGCGGTAATATCCGGGAATCGCTCTCCCAATTTTCTGAAGATATTCGTATTATTGATGTTGATTCATCATGGTATAAGAATTCGCCGGCTACGGAAATTCGCATCCCGGAAGCAGAGAGAGATATAAGTCTTGTGCACGATGCACTCGTACTTGGTGTGCGCGATTATTTCGGCAAGATGGGCTTTAAGAAAGCGATTCTCGGTTTATCAGGAGGTCTGGATTCTGCAGTTACCATGGCTTTGGCAGCCGAAGCGCTTGGTCCTGAAAATGTCAGGGGAATTTTATTGCCCTCGGAATTTTCATCCGGACATTCCGTTGATGATGCCCGTCAACTGGCGGTAAATCTGGGCAGCCCCCACGATTTGATTTCCATCGAGGATGCTTATAAAGCATTTGAACACAGTCTTAAGCCTTTTTTCAAAGACCTGCCGTTTGGCCTGGCCGAGGAAAACCTGCAGGCACGTACCCGTGCGGTTATCCTGATGGCGATGTCTAATAAATTTGGCTATATTCTGCTGAATACCAGCAATAAAAGTGAAGCAGCCGTCGGTTATGGCACATTATATGGCGATATGTGCGGTGGATTATCCGTTCTCGGTGATGTTTACAAAACGGAAGTCTATCAGCTCGCCGGCTATATTAACCGTGAAAAGGGGATCATCCCCGAAAACACCATTTCCAAGCCACCTTCAGCCGAACTCAGGCCAGGACAGAAAGACAGCGATTCGCTCCCTGAGTATGATTTGTTAGACAGGCTGCTTTATCAATACATCGAAAAGCGAAAAGGCCCGCGTGAACTGGAAGAGATGGGATTTGATCCCGCTCTTGTAAGCCGTGTTCTGCGAATGGTGAACATGAACGAATGGAAACGTTATCAGACCCCGCCAATACTTCGCGTTTCGCCTAAGGCATTTGGCATGGGAAGAAGGATGCCGATTGTGGGGAAGTACCTGGGGTAGGATAGAGTTTTATTAGCGGATTCGAAGATTAGTAGATTAGCTGATTCGTAGATTCAAAGATTCGTAGATTCAAAGATTCAAGATTCAAAGATTCAAGATTTCCCGCCGAAAAGGCGGGACTTCGCTCCGCTGCGCAAAGATTCAAAGATTTCCCGCTGAAAAGGCGGGACTCCGCTCCGCTGCGCAAAGATTCAAGATTTCCCGCCGAAAAGGCGGGACTTCGCTTTGTTCGACATGGTTCGACATGGTTCGACAAGAGCTCACCAACCGAGAGCTCACCAACCGAGAGCTCACCACAAGCCGCTGCGCAAAGATTCGTAGATTAGATGATTCATAGATTAGCTGATTCCTAGATTAGCTGATTTGTAGATTAGCAGATTCGTAGATTAGCTGATTTGTAGATTAGCAGATAAGCAGATTTCTTATCCTGTGGAAGATTTGCAAATTACCCCCAATCTCCTTTTCCCCTTGTCATTCACTTAGAAGCAGGACTTTAAAACGAAGGAACCGTCTCATAGTCTCTTCGTCTCTCAGTCTCTTAGTCACATACTTAGAAGCAGGACTTCCAACCGAAGAAACCGTCCCCCGTCCCTTTTTAGCGTCCCTCGCCCCGTTTTTATGATACAGAAACTCCCGGAATTCACAGTGAAACCCCGGGAGTCAATCAAATATATTATTCCAATCTGCTACAAATTCAGCGCTTCAACCGATTTAATTTCAGGAAGTGCTTTCTTTACAGCCTCTTCAACCCCGTTTTTGAGGGTCATCCGGCTGAACGGACAGGAGCCGCAGGAGCCCTGAAGTTCGACATTTACTGTATTGTCTTCGGTTAGCTCCACAAAGCTTATATCGCCTCCATCGGCCTGAAGATAAGGTCTGATCTGTTCAATAATGTTTTTGACCTTTACGGTCAGTTCTTCACGGTTTGACATAGTATTTATTTTAATTATTAATTGGCTGATTATTTGTTCATTTCAACAATTTTTGTTGCTTCAAGGGTCGCATTGCGGATGGCAACCTGTTGGGCTGTTCTCTCGGCCAGTTGCCTGAATGCTTCCGAAACCGGCGAACTGAAATCAAGGGCAATCGGGCTGCCATTATCTCCTGACTCGCAAATGCCCTGCACCAGCGGTATCTGACCGAGAAGCGGTATGTTGTGTTCTTCGGCCAGTCTTTTACCACCTTCCTTGCCAAATATATAATATTTGTTTTCGGGTAGCTCGGCAGGCGTGAACCATGCCATGTTCTCTATTAATCCGAGTACAGGCACATTGATATTTTCCTGGGTGAACATACCGATTGCCTTACGGGCATCGGCAAGGGCAACTTCCTGTGGGGTGGTTACAATACAAACCCCGGTAACAGGCAATTGCTGCACTATGGTAAGGTGGATGTCGCCGGTTCCTGGCGGCATATCGATCACCATGTAATCGAGTTCACCCCAATCGGCTTCGCTGAAAAGCTGGGTTAGCGCATTACTGGCCATTGGGCCGCGCCACACCAACGCCTTCGCGGGATCAACAAAAAAGCCGACAGACAATATGCTGATGCCGTACTTTTTAATGGGGACAACCAATGTTTTTCCATTTTTCTCGATACCTGATGGTTTTGTATTTACCTCATCAAACATCAACGGAACGGAAGGGCCATAAATATCAGCATCGATCAGGCCTACTTTAGCACCGGTACGCGCCAGTGAAACCGCTAAGTTGGCGGCTATTGTTGATTTTCCGACGCCACCTTTGCCCGAGGCCACTGCGATGATGTTTTTAACACCCTGCAGCAGCGGCTGTTTATCGGATCTGCGGGTAGTTACCTTCGAGGTCATTTCAACACTGACTTCAGCCCAGGGATCAACCAGTTGCTGAATGGCGGCGATACAGTCCTGCTTTATCTTGTCTTTCAGCGGACAAGCCGGGGTGGTCAGCACCACTGTGAAAGAAACCTTGTTTCCGTCAACCTTAACATCCTCAATCATGTTGAGGGTGACGAGGTCGCGGTGCAGATCGGGGTCGTTTACAGTACGTAATGCGTTGATTATTTGATCATTTGTGTAAGACATGGAAATGAAAACTTAAGTCATTAATAAAACGAATATAAAAAATAAAGTAATGGAATAAGTCTAAAAACATGATTTACAGACATATAATACCATTGCTTTGCTTCTATTTAGAATTGGTAAAGATAAATGTTTTTCGGATTGTGCCCGGATTGTGTAGAAAGAAATCAGGAATAAATAGCCTAAGTTGAGCGATTTGAGCAAAGCGAAAAAGCGCTCTGCTTAGGTAAACCCCGATTTGGAAATCGTTGCAATTCACCACTACCATGAAACTGTTTCACTGTGAATTGCTTACAATTTCCTGATCGATTGAGCTATTTTCCTTTTTAAATCGCTCAATTTGGGTAGTAACTTAAAAGACCTTCGAAATTATAATTGGTGACTTTCCTGAGGATGTATCAAAAGTTACTGGTCATTCTAAAAACGACTGTGCTACAATTAACAATCAGTGTAAAAGTAATTATCGCCCTTTAAAATTATTACCTTTGTAATGTGGAAAAAATTGGCTTCATAGAGATTATTATAACAGGTTCAAAGGGTAATCTTGACCTGACACCCGACAATTATGATATTCGGGAGATTATTGCCATTCTCGAAAATGCGGAAAATTTGCTTTATCCAGGTGACAAAAGAGAGAGACCTAATATTAGTTACAAAATTGAAGAAGGTTCAGTAAAACATATTTTAAAGACTTCAATTCAATACATAATTGGGTTTAATGCCATTCTTGGACAAGTAATTCAAGTCCAAAATATAGATTTTCTGGACGCTAACACCGCAAAGGCATTTGAAAACATTCAAGACATATCAGTTAAACGAAATTATTTTTTCAGCATAAAAACATCTCTTGACCAGTCAAATGAAGTCAAAATTGACAAAACTACCAGGTATTACAGAACGGAAGCAATTTGGGCAGATGCGGAATTTTATTTTTATGGTAAAGTGACTAATGCAGGTGGAAAAGATAAGGCAAACATTCACATTTACACTGAAGAACTCGGCACAGTTAGAATTCAGACCCCAATTAGCTTTTTGGAACAATATGATGAAAATCTGCTTTATAAAACATTTGGAATAAGAGCAACCGGTAAACAACATTCTGAAACTGGAGAAATTGATGCTTCAACACTAAAATTTATTGAATTAGTTGACTATCAGCCAAAATATGACGAGCAATATTTAAAATCACTTCGGGACAGAGCAAAGAAATCCTGGCTTGGCGGTATCAATCCCGACAATTGGTTAAAAGATATAAGAGGTGAATATGATGCACAAAGCAGTTTTACTTGACACCAGTTTTTTTCTTCGTTTTCTGAACGACAGTGACCCATTATTTAGTAATGCTGACGGCTATTTTCGTTACTTCATTCAAAAAGAAATTACAATGATGATTTCCACAATCAGCATAGCTGAATATTGCGTTGGTGGTGATGTTAACGAATTACCTTTGAGAAATTTACAAATAGTTCCTTTTAACTTAGACCACTCAAAACGAACAGGTGAGTTTGCAAAAATTGCTTTTGAAGCAAAGAAAACTGGGAAATTAGATATAGCGAATAGAAATGTAATTCCAAACGATACAAAACTTTTTGCTCAAGCCGACTGTGAAAAAGCGGTTGAATTTTATCTTTCATCTGACAGTGAAAGCCTGAGAATTTATAACTTACTTAAACAAAAAAGTTTACCGAAATTTCAATTCATTGATTTGCATACACCCTTCAATGAAACATTCGGTCTGCTTGACTTATGACGAAATAAGAAGAACATCCGATAAAAGCCCTTTACTGCAATTACCCTGCTAGCAGCCTGAAAGCATGAAACTCTCAGACCTTACTTCTTCACCACCGTTCTTTCCAGTTCCTTCAGATTGTCCAGTTTTTTTTTGCCAGGAAACCATTGATATCGCCCAGGTTTGTTGCCGAATTCAAATACCTTGTTTACCAGTCCGTTCAGGAAATCACGGTCGTGCGAAACCAGAATCAGGGTGCCGTCATAATCCTGCAAAGCGCTTTTCAGGATGTCTTTGGTCTTCATTTCAATATAATTAGGTGTATAATTTATCTGTCAAATTTTGGAAAGACGCTGCAGCTGGTTAAAATAAAGCTGCCACGCATAAATAAAGAGGTCATCGAAATCATTTTTGAACAACCTTATGTCAGGCCTAAAAAACTGCTATCTGAAAGTATCAGGAGCCTCAATACGGCTAAGAAATATCTTGGAGAACTGCAGAAAATCGGAATTCTTGTACCTAAAAAAGTCGGCAAGGAAGTTATTTATCTTAATATTGACTTGTTTAACTTACTATCTGAAAGCTAACCTGAAAGGTGTTAGAAACATCTTGTGCATCTACAACTCCAGAAGATAATAAACTCCTGAGTGTCGGATATTATTTCTTCGCAACCGTTCTCTCCAGTTCCTTCAGGTTGTCCAGTTTCTTCTTTGCCAGGAAACTGTTGATATCGCCCAGGTGTTCTTTAACTTGTTTGTTGCCGAATTCAAATACCTTGTTTACCAGTCCGTTCAGGAAATCACGGTCGTGCGAAACCAGAATCAGTGTGCCGTCATAATCCTTCAAAGCGCTTTTCAGGATGTCTTTGGTTTTCATGTCGAGGTGGTTGGTAGGCTCATCGAGGATCAGCAGGTTTACCGGTTCGAGCAGCAGTTTGATCATGGCCAGGCGGGTTCGTTCACCGCCCGAAAGCACCTTCACCTTTTTGTCCCAGCTATCGCCGCCAAACATAAATGCACCGAGAATATCCCTGATCTTCGTCCGGATATCGCCTTTGGCTACATCGTCAATCGTTTGGAAAACCGTGATCTCTTCGTCGAGCATCGAGGCTTCATTCTGTGCGAAATAGCCGATCATTGTGTTGTGCCCGATGGTAAGTTTCCCATTGTAGCCGGTTTCGCCCATGATGCATTTTACCATTGTTGACTTGCCTTCCCCGTTTTTGCCAACAAAAGCAACCCTTTCACCGCGGGTAATGTTGAATGAGGCATTTGAAAACACATTGTGTTCCCCATAACTTTTGGATACTTCTTCGAGAATCACCGGATAGCTTCCCGAGCGCGGTGAGGGCGGGAATTTTAGCCGAAGTGATGAATTGTCCTCTTCATCTACTTCTATAATATCAAGCTTTTCGAGCATCTTTACCCGCGACTGCACCTGGTTGGTTTTTGAAAAAGTGCCTCTGAAACGGTCTATAAAATCCTGATTATCGTTGATGAATTTCTGTTGTTCATCGAACTGCTTCTGCTGCTGTTCGCGTCTTTCAGCACGCAATTGCAGGTAGGTTGAATAATTGACCTTGTAGTCATATATCCGACCCATGGTAACTTCTATGGTGCGTGTGGTTATGTTGTCAACGAAAGTCTTGTCGTGGGAAATAACAATTACGGCTTTGGCGCTGTTGATCAGAAACTCCTCGAACCATTGAATCGACTCGATATCCATGTGGTTGGTAGGCTCGTCGAGCAGGATAAGGTCGGGTTTCTGAAGCAGTATCTTAGCCAGTTCGATGCGCATGCGCCAGCCTCCGCTGAATTCACCGGTAGGCCGTGTGAAGTCGCTGCGCAAAAAGCCAAGGCCTGTCAGGATTTTCTCGACTTCGGCATCGTAGTTGATCTCTTCGATGCTGTAGAATTTTTCGCTCAGGGTAGAAACCTGCTCAATGAGTTCATAATATTCAGCCGATTCATAATCGGTGCGGGATGAGAGCTGATGGTTAAGGCTATTAATCTCCTCTTCCATTTTGTGGATATGGGAAAAAGCCTGTGCAGCCTCTTCAAAAACGGTTCGGCTGTCTTCGGTGAGCAGGTGCTGGGGCAAATAGGCAATTACTGCATCCACCGGCGCTGAAATCTTTCCCCGTGAAGGGGTTTTATCACCGGCAATAATTTTAAGCAGCGTAGATTTTCCCGCGCCATTCTTGCCCATAACCGCAATTCTGTCCTTATCGTTGATTGCAAAAGAAATATCCTTAAAAAGCGTAGTTCCTCCAAACTCTACTGCCAGTCCGTCAACTGAAATCATACTGTTTTTTTAGTGAGGGGCAAAGATACCGGTTTTCAGGCTTGGTTTGCAAAGGGTCGCATGCGGAAGGATTTGGATATAACCAAATCTCTGCTTTCACTATTTTTGATATGCCGGCTATTTGCAACATGGAATTTTAGTATTTTTGAGAAAAACGGAAATCAGAAGTCGGAAGTCAGAAGTCAGAAGTCAGAAGTCAGATGTCGGAAATCAGAAGTCAGAAGTCAGAAGTCAGAAGTCGGAAGTTGGATGTCAGAAGTCAGAAGTCAGAAGTCGGAAGTCAAAAGTCAGAAGTCAGATGTCGGAAATCAGAAGTCGGAAGTCAGAAGTCGGAAGTCGGAAATCAGAAGTCAGAAGTCAGATGTCAGAAGTCAGATGTCGGAAGTCAGATGTCGGAAGTCGGAAGTCAGAAGTCAGAAGTCAGATGTCGGAAATCAGAAGTCGGAAATCAGAAGTCGGAAGTCAGAAGTCGGAAGTCAGATGTCAGAAGTCAGAAGTCAGAAGTCGGAAGTCGGAAGTCAGAAGTCGGAAGTCGGAAGTCAGAAGTCGGAAGTCAGAAGTCAGAAGTCGGAAGTCAGAAATCCGAAATCAGAAATCCGAAATCAGAAATCCGAAATCCGAAATCCGAAATCAGAAATCCGAAATCAGAAGTCGGAAGTCAGAAGTCAGAAGTCGGAAGTCAGAAATCCGAAATCCGAAATCCGAAATCCGAAATCAGAAGTCGGAAGTCGGAAGTCAGAAGTGGGAAGTCGGAAGTCGGAAGTCGGAAGTTGGAAGTCGGAAGTCGGAAGTTGGAAGTCGGAAGTCAGAAGTTGGAAGTCGGAAGTCAGAAGTCGGAAGTCGGAAGTCGGAAGTTGGAAGTCAGAAGTCAGAAGTCAGATGTCGGAAATCAGAAGTCGGAAGTCAGAAGTCGGAAATCCGAAATCCGAAATCCGAAATCAGAAATCCGAAATCCGAAATCAGAAGTCGGAAGTCAGATGTCAGAAGTCGTAAGTCAGAAATCCGAAATCAGAAATCCGAAATCCGAATTTAGCTGTCAGAAGAAGTGACTGCGATCATTCCGGTGGAAAAGATTTATTGAGTATATTTGTAATTGAATTAACAAATTAAACAGGCTTGGATTAACGAATAGCATGGATTTGAATCCGCGCAAGTGGGGAACTTGTTTTGAAACCTTAAAAATAAGAACTATGAAAAAGGATATATTCAATATCAGGAAGAATTTAACATTAAATAGGAAAAAATATTCCTATTACAGCCTTCCTGAATTGCAAAAACAGGGATATAATATAGACAAGTTGCCTTTTTCCATCCGTATCCTGTTGGAAAATGCCTTGCGCAATTTCGATGATTTTACAATTACCAAAGAGCATCTTGATACGCTGTTGCACTGGCAGCCGAAGGCCTCTGACAAGGATATTCCGTTTAAGCCTGCCCGCGTTTTGATGCAGGATTTCACCGGTGTTCCCGCTGTGGTGGATATTGCCTCACTTCGGGCTGAATTTGCAAGAAAGGGGAAAAATCCTGATGTTATTAATCCATTAATTCCGGTAGATCTGATAATAGATCATTCAGTTCAGGTTGATTATTTTGGTACGGAATATTCCTACATGCGCAATATCGACGAGGAATATAAGCGCAATAAAGAGCGTTACCAGTTTTTGAAATGGGCTCAGGACTCCTTTGATAACTTCAGTGTTGTACCTCCTGGAATGGGTATTTGCCATCAGGTGAACCTCGAATATCTGTCAAAGGGGGTTATCGAAAGAAATGGCGAGGTTTTTCCTGACACATTGGTAGGCACCGACAGCCACACACCCATGGTGAATGGTATTGGTGTAGTTGGCTGGGGTGTTGGCGGTATTGAAGCAGAAGCAGCCCTTCTTGGTCAGCCAATTTATTTTATTATGCCGGAAGTAATTGGTCTGAAGCTTACCGGGAAACTTCCGCTGGGTTCTACGGCCACCGATCTGGTTTTAACCATAGCTGATTTACTTAGAAAAAAAGGTGTGGTTGGAAAATTTGTAGAAGTTTTTGGTCCGGGCTTAAATAACCTTACTGTGCCTGATCGGGCAACAATTGGCAACATGTCACCTGAATTTGGGTGTACCATCTCCTATTTCCCTATCGATGACAAAACATTGGAGTATATGCGAAAAAGTAATCGCTCCGAAGAACAAATTGATTTGGTGGAAACTTATTGCAAAGCCAATATGTTGTGGCGTGAACATGAAGATAAGATTACCTATTCGGATGTGCTTGAGTTGAATATGTCAACGATAGAACCAACAGTAGCTGGTCCCAAACGGCCGCAGGATAAAATCCTGTTAAAGGATTTTAAAAACAAATTTATAGAGCTGTTGGATAAATCTTTCGATCGTAAATACATCGCAAAGGAGGATCGTGAAATCCAGAAATCCCTGACGCGCTTCGATGGCGAAGGCGGCGATTTGCCGATGACCAAATCCGGAGTTAAGTCTGTTCCTACCGATTTGGAAACCAGGGAATACAACGGTTTAAAAACGGTTTGGATCACAAGAGGGGAACAGAAGTTTATGCTTTCAGATGGTGATGTAGCCATTGCAGCCATTACGTCGTGCACCAATACCTCCAATCCGTTTGTAATGATCGGAGCTGGGTTGGTGGCCCGAAAAGCCAGGGAACATGGTATAAACGTGAAACCCTGGGTGAAAACCTCCCTCGCACCGGGCTCTAAAGTAGTTACCGACTATCTCGAAAAGGCTGGTTTAATGAAAGATCTTGAAGCCCTGCAATTTCATTTGGTGGGTTATGGCTGTACTTCGTGTATTGGTAACTCCGGCCCTTTATTACCGGATATTTCAAAAGCTGTTGAGGAACAAAACCTGGTAGTCGCTTCTGTTCTGTCGGGGAACCGGAATTTTGAGGCCAGAATCCATCCACAGGTGAAAATGAATTTCCTGATGTCGCCTATGCTGGTGGTTGCCTATGCCATCGCCGGCCGGGTAGATGTTGATCTGATCAATGAGCCGATAAGCTACGATGCTAACCTCGAACCGGTTTTCCTGAAAGACATATGGCCTTCGGACAATGAAATCAATGAAATTATGAGCAACGTCCTGTCTTCCGCGGATTTTGCAAAAAATTACGGGAAAATCTTTGACGGCAATGAAACCTGGAGAAATCTGGAAGTTCCGACAGGGAAGCTCTATGATTGGGATAAAAGTTCGACTTATATCAAAGAAATTCCCTTCTTTCACAACATCCCTGAAAATCCAGAGCCGCTCAAAAACATCGATAATGCGCGAGCCTTATTGGTATTGGGCGACAGTGTTACAACCGATCACATTTCGCCCGCAGGAGCCTTCAGTGAAGATTCTGCCGCCGGTAAATATTTGTTGAGCCGGGGCGTTAAGAAAGGGAATTTCAATTCTTATGGGTCGCGTCGTGGAAATGATGACATCATGGTACGCGGTACGTTTGCCAATGTGCGCATTAAAAATAAGCTCGCTGGAAAAGAAGGCGGCTACACACTTCACCTGCCTGCGGGCGAAGAAATGACCGTGTATGATGCTTCTGTTAAATATAAAGAGACAAAAACGCCACTGCTGGTCTTGGCCGGGAAAGAATACGGTAGTGGTTCGTCGCGGGATTGGGCAGCAAAAGGTACTTTCCTGCTGGGTATAAAATGTGTACTGGCCGAAAGTTACGAACGCATCCACCGTAGCAATCTGGTAGGTTTGGGCGTATTGCCGCTTGAGTATAAAAACGGGGAAAACGCACAAAGCCTGGGAATTACCGGCCGGGAAGTATTTTCGATAACCGGGATTTCCCACGACCTTAAGCCTCATAAAGAATTGCAGATTACCGCCAAAAACGACAAGGGCAGCGAGATTAAATTCCAGGCCATTGCCCGCCTCGATTCCAACATAGAAATAGAATACTACCGCAATGGTGGGATTTTGCAATACGTGTTGCGGCAATTCTTAAAAAATAACTAATACCTAAATTAGTCCCTCAATAAAGGTTTTTATAGCCCGAATGAGAATAACTTTCTTTGCGAAGCCTTGAAAAGGTTAAGGCTAAGGCTAAGGTCAAGGTTAAGCAGCTCCTAAGCATGATTCCACAACTTAATATTTACATCATGCCCAATCACAAGGCTTCGGCTGCGCTCAGCTCATCGTCTCAACCCTGTCTGACTAAACTCTATTTTGAAACTGAAATGTCAGACAGGCAGGCTCAACCTGAACTTAAACCTCAACCTCAACCTGAACCTAAATCTAACCGTGAGTTACATAAGAGAATCTATCAGGAATAACATGATAAATTTAAGAGATTCATCGCTTTGCTCCGAATAACAGTCTTATAATCTGTTTATGTAGGCTTGTGGGCGGGAGGAAGTTTCGCTTCCTCCCACCCACAAGCCTCCCCGTTATTAAAATATAAACACCTGTTATTCAGAATGAAATGTAGTGAAATGTTGAATCTTTTTCATCGGAGAGAATTTTAATTGATCACTATTGATAAACTATTCTTAATCACCTGATTATTATAAAAATGCGATAGTTGTTCCAGAATAATTTATTGGACTAAAGCAGATATTCAATCGGTATTATTAGACGATAACAGCTATAAATACCTTGATTAATTTTTTCATTAGACTGAAAAACAAATAGTTATGAACAATTTATTTATTTATTTATACAATACTTCATTAGATATTTACAAAATTCTGAAAATCAACTTGATATACAAAAAATATTTTAATTCGCAAACATCTGTAAATCATCCAGATAGATATCTGGATTGCTGCCCGTCCCGCCACTTCGGCGGGTCTTTGCCTGATTGCTTCAGCAATCAAGCAGATAGGCGTGAGATAAAAAATTACCGAACTATTGTTTATAAATATATGAAAATCATCCTAATAGCTATCTGGATTTCTGCCTGCACCTCCGGGGTGGGATGAGTGGGAAATATATAGGACTATTAAAGATATCCTATCGGTAAAATTTTTTTCGGGTTATCAGATAATTCTTAATATAGAATATTGAACTTTTATAAAAAGACTTTGTTATCTTTTTATAAAAGTTCTAATACTAATAATTTAAAAAAAACGAAATGTCAACATCAAAAGCACAAGCTCATTGGAAAGGAAAAATCAAGGATGGAAGTGGCACCATGAAATTTACAGGTTATGAAGGTGCGTACACCTTTGCCTCGCGATTTGAAAATGGTAGTGGTGCCAATCCTGAAGAACTCATCGGAGCAGCCCATGCAGGATGCTACTCGATGTATCTTTCATTGTTGCTCACCGAAGAAGGGCTGAGCCCTGAAAGCATCGAAACAAATGCTGAAGTGACTATTGGAAAGGATGATTCAGGCCCCCACATCACTGAGATTAAATTGGATTGCAAAGTGAAATGCAACGGACTGGATGAAAACAAGCTGAAAAAACTAGCCGTAACCACCAAGGAAAAGTGCCCGGTTTCAAGGCTTTATGCAGGAGGATCGGCCAAAATATCGGCTGAAGCTCACCTTGTTAAATAGTGCTGGAACATAAGAAGTCTATTGATTAAAAGTGTAAAAGCATTATCTGATTAACCTCTGCTTTTTTGCAGCAACAGGGGTACCTACAATACTTGTTGGTTAAAAGACAAGGAATAGACCTAAGCGAATTTTTTATTAAAACTTAAAAATTCTGATTATGGACTTTATTGAACATCTCGTAGACCATTTTAACAAGCCCAAAGAAGAAACTGAGAATCAGGCTCCTGAAGGTGTTTGTCCTAATTGTTGGGGATATCAACAATATGATCATAAGATTCGAAAACTCTTTGAAGACAAACAGATTGACGTGATAAACCACGAGAATAAATATACGTTTATGCGGAAGTTTGTTAAAGAGTATATTAGTGGTATCCGCTTATTAAAAGGCGAAGTCGAGGTCTGTCCTACATGTGGTTTAGAACATCCTAAAAAAGATAAATTGCCTGTAGTTAAGATTGTGCCCGGGTGGAAAAGTCAAAAGTAAACTACCCGGATGGGAAACTAATTCATAACAACATTTTTTGTTTTCACAAATTTTCAATATCTAAAAAAAAGCATCATGAAAAACGGAGAGGTATTCCCAAAAACAACCAAAGATCTTGCTGACAAACGAGCAGCTCTGGCTCCTGAGATTATGGAAGCCTGGTCGAATTTCAGCAAAACGGTTTTCAAGGAAGGGGTGCTACCCGAGAAAACAAAACAATTGATTGCTGTGGCTGTAGCCCACGTTACCCAATGCCCCTATTGTATCCGCTCACACACCAGAATGGCCATGCATAAAGGCGCAAGCCGGGAGGAAATAATGGAAGCTATATGGGTAGCTGCTGAAATGCGCTCAGGTGGTGCCTATGCCCATTCTGTCATTGCTTTGGATGAAATGGATTAAATCGTATCCGCATGAATGTGCTTAATCTTCAGTCGTTGATTGCAACTAAGGTTAATCGGCTTCGTGTGCCAATGTAATGAGTGGAAATATTAATACTCAATAACATGAAATTAGATCATAAAATTGCAATTGTAAGCGGGGCCAGTAGCGGATTGGGTGCTGCACTTGCAAGCGCATTGGTGGCGAAAGGTGCTAAAGTTTACGGGCTGGCCCGCAATGCGGAAAAGCTCAATGCCATTCAAAGGACAGCAGGAACTAATTTTATCCCTGTAGTTCTGGACATTACCGACCAGCAAGCCACCATTTCATGGGTAAATAATACTTTTTCTGATTCCCTCGTTCCCGATATCCTGATTAACAATGCCGGGGCCGGATATTTCAGTAAAATAGATCAACTTTCCCTGGAGCATTGGCATGCGATGATCAACACGAATTTAAACGGGATGTTTTATCTGACTTCTTCCGTCGTTCCGACAATGAAGCAAAGCGATAAAACCTGCCACATCCTCAACATCGGCTCTATTCTTGGAAAGACAAACAGAGCGAAAACTGCAGCCTACTCAGCCACCAAATATGCCGTACAGGGCTTTAGTGAAGCACTGTACAAGGAGCTCTGCAGGCATAAAATTAAAGTCACCTGTGTGAATCCCGGAAGCATTGCCACACACTTTTTCGACGATTCCGGCATTTTGCCACACCCGAGTTATTTACAGCCCGAAGATATCGCCGCGTTAATTGTAAACATTATTGAAACTCCTGATAATTTTTTGGTGGACGAAATTACTTTCCGGCCATTGAACGAGCATCCTTCTGAATAACCTCGTCAGCCGATGATGAGAAAGGTTACAATATGGAAATGTTGATATCCTGTTTTTTTTAAGAAATTGCTGACCCTGTTGTAACCTTTTTAATTTAGACTGACTCTATTGTATATTAACCTTAAAATTTCAAGAAATGAAAACTTTTAAAAATGCAACTTTGGTAACAGGCGCAATTTTCTCCTTCGTTACCCTTTTATCTCCGGCATTCGCACAGGAAACACCAAAGCTTTCTGATGCTGAGATTGCTTCGGTGGCTGTAGTGGCTAACCAAAACGACATTGATTTCGCTAAAATCGCGAAAGAAAAGTCGCACGACCCAAAAGTATTGGAATTTGCCAATACTATGATTTCAGATCACCAGTCCGTTATTGATATGGCAGTAGCTTTGGTTACAAAATTAAAAGTAACGCCCAAGGACAATGCGGTAAGTAAGCAATATCTTGCCAACGCAAAGGAGACTATGAAAGTTCTCAATTCAAAATCAGCTAAAGACTTTGATAAAGCCTATGTCGACAATGAGGTAGCCTATCACAAAGCTGTTATTGCAGCCGTCAAGACGGTATTAATACCTCAATCACAAAATGCGGAGTTAAAGGCATTGTTGCAAAAAGTTGTTCCTATTCTGGAAACACACCTTCAACATGCTGAAATGCTTCAAAAACAAATGAAATAAGGAATGAAGGCTTTTAATTCCATAAAGAACGGTATCTCCCTATTGTTACCTGTATTGTTGTTGGTTTATGGCTGTAACAGTCAGTCGAGCTATATGCCTCAAAATCATGTTGTTGAAATTAAGGATATGAAATTTCAACCTGCTGAACTCAAGGTGCATAAAGGAGATACCGTAACCTGGATAAATAAGGACATTGTAGCCCATGACGTAACAGAGGATAATAAAGCCTGGGCATCTCCTCCGCTAAGCACCAATGCTACCTGGAAAAAGGTAATTACGAAAAGCGACTCCTATTATTGTAGCATTCATGTGATTATGAAGGGTGCACTGTTAGTTGAAGAGTAATTCGATGTTTACGCAGCTTCTATACCAAAAATAAAATCATGAAAGAAACTATGCAGTATTCTGATGCTGACATCATACAAAAAATTTCAGAAGGCGAAACAAAGTTGTATGAGTTATTGATCCGGAGGTACAATCCTTTCCTCTACAAAATAGGGAGGTCGCATAGTTTTAATCATGAAGATACGCAAGACCTTATGCAGGACACTTATGTGGATGCTTTTACGAACTTATCAAAGTTTGAAGGTCGCTCATCTTTCAAAACCTGGCTTATTAGAATAATGCTGAACAATTGCTTCAGAAAGCAGCAAAAATGGAGTTTTAAGAACATTGTCAATGCTGAAATAAGTGAACAATCTAAACCTGTTTTTTTTATTGATCAGCGTTTAGATACCAACAACACAGTTATGAACAGAGAGTTGAATTCTGTATTAGAAGATGCGTTACTTAAAATACCAACTGAGTATCGAATGGTTTTTACCTTACGCGAAGTAAACGGGCTAAACATAAAAGAAACTGCAGATGCTTTAAGCATTAGCGAGGCGAATGTAAAAGTCAGGTTAAACAGGGCGAAAGCCACATTGAGAAAAAATGTGGAAAAATCCTATTCAGCAGAAGATATTTTTGAATTTAACCTGATTTATTGTGGTGTGATGGTTGAAAGGGTGATGAATATAATCAAAAACCTGACTCTGTGAATTTCTATTAAAATGTAATTGAATTGATGGGTGAACCCTAAAGGATTATTTGGTATTCCTAAAAAGCAATAAAGAAAACCGGACGCTTTTAATGGACCTGGCAATCGTATAGCTTTTTTCTTTTTGATACTAAAAAATAACTTTATCTATGAATAATACAAGGATAAATGATCCACAGCCCTTTTTTTCGATTATAATCACAACCTATAATCGGGCACAACTTGTAAAAAGGGCATTAAATTCCCTGCTTTCGCAAACCGAACAAGATTGGGAGGCAATCATTGTAGATGATGGAAGCACCGATGAAACCTACGCACAGATTTTACCTTATCTCAAGGACTATCCTAAAATAAGATATTTTAAAAAAGTGCATAGCGGCGAAGCACAGTCAAAAAATAAAGGCATCTTCTCTTCAAACGGCAAATTTGTTTCCTTTTTAGATTCTGATGATGAGTATCGTCCGGATCATCTTAAATTAAGGAAAGGAATTCTGTTGGAAAATCCTTCCATAAAATTCTTATATGGCGGGTTAACGGTTATAGGAAACCAGTATGTGCCTGATAGGTTTGATTACTCTAAAAAAATCCATATCAAAGACTGTGTAGCAGGTGGAACTTTCTTTATTGAAAGGAGTATTTTGTTTTTATTGAATGGATTTAATGAAATTTCCATTGGAACGGATGCCGATTTATTTGAACGGGTGAAGGAAGCTAAAGTTGAGATGATTGAAACGAATTTACCCTCTTATATTTATCATCATGAAAACCGGGATTCCCTGACAAATAACGTGCTCATGGGAGCTTATCTTTAAAAAATATTCATTCCTGGTTGAAAGAGGAACAGATAAAAGAGCGGTAAATTTTATCAACGGATTACTTTGGTGTTTCGAAGCAAAACGAAGAAAGATACATTAAAATTGAGAATTGAGGCAGGTAATGAAATCTGAGGACCATTTTCATAAACTGTATGAACACCATTCAACAAAATAGGGCAATTTGGACCATCGGGCATTCTACCCATTCATTGGATGAATTTACCGATATGTTGAAATCTTTTCAGATTGAAGTGGTGGCTGATATCAGAAGTTTCCCGGGCTCGCGCAGGTTTCCCCATTTTAACAAAGAAGCACTGGAAGTTTCTTTACCTCAGGCCGGCTTCCGATACATCCACATAAAAAGTCTGGGTGGCCGAAGAAAAGTACTTCCTGATTCAAAAAACACTTCATGGAGGCATCCGGCCTTTCGCGGTTATGCTGACTTTATGGAAACGGAGACATTCGTGGAAGGAATCCGGGAGCTGGAACAAATAGCCCTGGCACAACGCACTGCCTATATGTGTTCCGAAGCTGTGTGGTGGCGCTGCCACCGCTCTATGGTTTCTGATTATTTAAAAGCAGAAGGCTGGAAGGTTATGCATATAATGGGTGTTGAAAAAGCAGATGAACATCCTTTTACGCAACCCGCCAGAATTGTTGATGGCAAACTGACGTACAAAGTTGAATAACTAAAAATAAGAAAATGGAACAATCATTTAAAACGGGCGACCATGTGAAATGGAATTCGGAAGCAGGGTATGTTTCAGGTAAAATTATAAAAATACATACCTCCGATTTTGATTATAAGGGCTACACACATCACGCCAGTAAAGAAGACCCTCAATATGCCATACAAAGCGACAAGACCGACCATGTTGCGGTGCATAAGGGGAAAGCACTTACGAAGTTGAGTGAATAAAAATGCCGAAGAGCTTTTAAGTGTCTGAAGAAGAAACAGAAGGAGGTCTGTAAAAGCTCAAATCAGAATAATTAAAACAGAAGCATCATGAACAAGAAAAGTTTCAAAAATAATCAGATATATGGTCTATTACCATCAAATGTCGAAGGCATGGAAACACTCTCTGGTCTTGCACTCGATCTTCGCTGGTCGTGGAATCATGCTGCAGATGAACTTTGGAAACAGCTTGATCAGCAACTTTGGGAACTTACCCACAACCCATGGATTGTATTGCAAACAGTTTCCCGCGCCCAATTAGAAAATAAACTGGCCGATGAAGGCTTCAAAAAAAAGATGAATGAATTAACAGCCATCAAAGAGCAGGAAAATAATAATGATGCCTGGTTTCAGCAAAACCATGCGAACACATCACTTAACTGGGTTGCTTACTTCAGTATGGAATATATGCTGGACGAAGCGTTACCTGTTTATGTGGGTGGATTGGGAAATGTGGCCGGCGACCAGTTAAAATCTGCCAGCGATCTTGGAGTACCCGTTGTTGCTGTCGGATTACTTTACCAGCAAGGATATTTTCGTCAGGAAATTGATAAAGATGGTAATCAGCAGGCCATGTTTCCGTATAACGATCCCGGGCAATTGCCCATCACCCCATTACGGCTAACGAATGGGGAATGGCTGCGCCTAAAGATTTCCATAGCAGGTTATACGGTTTGGCTACGAACCTGGGAAGTACAGGTGGGAAGAGTGAAACTCTATTTGTTGGATAGTAACGATGTAGTGAATCAGCCTCAGCATCGGGCAATCACCGGCGAACTTTATGGAGGTGGGGAGGAAATGCGGATTAAACAGGAAATAATTCTTGGAATAGGCGGTTGGAGGTTGTTACAGGAATTGGGAATCCAGCCGGAAGTGTGTCACATGAATGAGGGTCATGCCGCCTTTTTGATATTTGAACGCGCCCGTCATTTTATGAAGGAAAATGGAATTTCGTTCGAAGCCGCATTGGCAGTTACCCGGGCAGGTAATTTATTTACTACCCATACTGCGGTAGCCGCAGGCTTTGACCATTTTAGTCCATCGTTAATGTGGTATTTTTTGGGTGAATATGCAGAACAGGAACTGGGAATTGATTTCAATACTATGATGGCTTTTGGCCGTATCGATCCAAATAATACGTCAGAGCATTTCAACATGGCATATCTCGCTTTGAGGGGCAGCGGAGCAGTAAATGGGGTGAGTCGTTTGCACGGAGAAGTGAGCAGGAACCTCTTCAGCGTTCTCTTTCCGCGCCAGCCAATAAGCGAAGTTCCTGTCGGATATGTAACGAATGGCGTACACATGCCAAGTTGGGATAGTGAATTTGCTGATAAAATATGGACTGGAACATGTGGTAAAGACCGTTGGAAGGGCGATTTGAAAACTTTGGGGCAGAATATGAGCAGGATACCCAACGAAGTGCTATGGCAATTGAGTAATGACAGCCGGAATAGACTGGTAGATTTTGTAAGGGAAAGATTTGAAATGCAATTATTCAATGCAAAAATGCCCCGGAAAATTATTGATATCGCCAGTCGGGTATTTGATCCTCATACACTAACACTGGGCTTTGCGCGACGTTTTGTTCCATATAAAAGGCCTGATCTATTGTTGCATGATAAGGAAAGATTTATCCGGATACTTACTAACCCTGAACACCCGGTACAATTGATTATTGCAGGTAAAGCGCCTCCTTTCGATGAGAGTGGAAATGATTTGATCAGGCAATGGTTGCAATTCATTCAGCAAAACAACTTATTCAATCACGTTGTTTTTTTAAGCGATTATGATATGCTGCTTGCAGAGCAATTGGTGCAGGGCGTAGACGTGTGGGTAAATACGCCGAGGCGCCCCTGGGAAGCAAGTGGAACAAGCGGTATGAAAGTGTTGGTGAATGGCGGTATTAATTTATCGGAGTTGGATGGATGGTGGGCCGAAGCTTACACTCCGGATGTTGGCTGGGCGCTGGGAGATGGCCAGGAACACGGTGATGACCCCGCATGGGATGCTGCAGAAGCAATTGCCTTGTATGAAATACTGGAAAAACAGGTGGTTCCGGAATTTTATAACCGCAATAAAAAAGGGTTGCCCGAGCGGTGGTTGGAGCGTGTGCGTAAAAGTATGGCTTTGCTGACACCTCAATTTTCAGCAAACCGAACAGTTAGGCAATATACTGAACAATATTATTTGCCAGCTGCGATAAACTATACAAAAAGAGCGGCCAATAAAGGTGCTGCAGGAAATGAGTTTGTACAGTTACAGCATGACATACGAAGCAAATGGGATCTTATTGAATTTGGAAAAGTAGAAACACAGAGCATAGAAAATGGACAACTTTTTCATGCTCAGATAAAGTTGAACGGAATAAACCCTGAAAATATTTCGGTTGAATTGTATGCTAACGGTTTGAATGATGAACCATCCGAAATAATAAAGATGAAGTCTGGCGCTGCATTACAGGAAAATGGAGAAAGAATATATGAAGCACAAGTTAATGGTTCGAGGCCGGCTGGTGATTACACGATACGAATCATTCCAGATCACGAAGGTGTTTCAATCCCATTGGAAGACAACCTGATCCTCTGGCAACACTGATTTTGATTATTGCAGTTTTAACCCGAATAATTCACAAATCTTTAACCTAATAGTGTGGATTATTCTGACGACAAAGAAAAACTAAAATTTTGGTGTACTTCGCTTCCAAAATTTAATTTTTTCTAAGTCGGGGTTAACCTGCATTATCCCAGTACAT
>JBBQBC010000022.1:0-26892 GCA_038317155.1 Bacteroidales bacterium | reverse complement strand
ACCTAAATTGAGCGATTCATAATTCCCGTTGCCCCTTTCGTAACGCTTATTTAAAATTTTTCATCTTTTTGCAGGATATTACCTATTGGAGTATAAATTTGTGGGTGAGCTTAAAAATATTTCTCAAAATTTTTCATTTTTATGCCGATTTTTTAACGATTAAACATAGCTTTCCCATGCCAGATAAGGCTTTCATGTGTTTTTGATTGATTAGTTTCTAAGCAAAATATATTTGGGGTGGTGATTGGCATAGCCTCCATAGTTCTTCGATATTTGTTTCCTGGTAAACAGTTTTGGTTACGTTCACTATCACGTTTCTCGAGTGAGAAGTAATCTTAACTGCAAAATCAATTAGTTTTCTTCTGAAAGTATTTGGATATGAGGAAATTGGGATAACCTGGGCTGTTACGTCCTCCTTATAGGCTTCAAAAAGAAAGTGCGTTATGACAAGCATGAAATAATATGCCCTATTCATTCCCAATGATTTAAACGGCAGCTGTTCCTTAGTTGCCAGCTCCTTTATACTCCTGTGTATCAACTCATCAGCGCCTCTTTGATGTGATTTTCTGACAATCGTTTCGGCCTCAAAATATTTACTGCCACCGGCATCCATCAATTTACGATCAGCTTGGGCGCAATTGCCAATGTTAGTGTAAATTATATTATCGGGCTTGCCAAAGGACATCACAAGCTGCCCCGTTTCTTCACGTTGAAGCCTGGTGTAAATACAACGACGAAAGTTTTTCCAACTTTTCAATTTACTGCCAAATTCAACATAACCCCAAGTAATCTTACCTTTTTCTATCTCCTGATAAGCCTCATCAGGGAGCTCTTGAACGTATTCTTTCAAATGGCTATATAAAACTCCTGTTGTAATGAAATGAATGCCAAGTTCTTCTTCAAAAATTTTATAGGCCTTTTGGTCGGCAAAACCGCTATCTGCGCATAAAATGATAGGTACTTCCCTGGAATATCGCTTGCGGATCAACTTGACGATTGACCGTACCCTGTCTGTATAATCGGTTCCATGATTAGAATGAGCGCTTCCTTTCCTGAACATTACATCTATTAGGAATCGTCCCCAACAAATATGCAAGGGTTGAAACCCTTTCTTTCGCTTGTAGGTTGGCTCATTGCCTTCGCGCTTCATGGCGCTATCATTGTCAAGAACCATTGTATCAATGCCCAGCTCTATGATTTTTGGTTTTCCTATATTTAATCTCCAGATAAACAGCTCGTTGAGTATTGTGTTGAAGATAAAATTACCAATAATGGAAAGCTTGGAGAAGTAGCGTTTAATCTGATGAGAAGAAGCCAACTGGGCAGTATTACTTTCAAGCAATGCGGCATAAGCTTCATCTTTTTTACTTTGGTCGAATCCGGAAATGGACATATTGGTGCCGTCCATGAAAAATGCAAGTATTTGCTTTAAAAACTGATTCAGTTGCAGCCCCTTACTACTTTGCAAAATCAGATGGTATATCTTGCTCGAAATCAGGGCATATAAGCCCGTTTTTTCAACGTAACGAAGAAATAATGGGAGGCCCCCACGGGCTGAAATTTTATCGTTTGTTGAGCTTATTTTTGTTATCTTAGCAGCCATAAAAGATAGTCTTGTGCACCAATTTGGTGATGTGTGGTTTTTGTTTTTTACACAGCTAAGATACGTATTATCAATTACATACGCAAGCTATCTTTTATTTTTTATTAATAAATCGCTCAGATTAGGTGAGAGACGGTTCCTTCGTTTGGAACTGCTGCTTCTAAGTAAGTGACTTGTACCGGTGGCTGAGTGTTTTGCGGAAAAAATGATTTTAGTATTACCCCATTTAATCCGCAAAATGTATCGAAGCCACAAGGGCAAAGGGACGAGAGACGGTTCCTTCGGTTGGAAGTCATGCTTCTGAATAAGTGACTTGGACCGGTGGCTGAGTGTTTTGCGGAAAAAATGATTTTAGTATTACTCCATTTAATCCGCAAAATGTATCGAAGCCACAAGGACAAAGGGACGAGAGACGGTTCCTTTGGTTGAAAGTCCAAAGATTCAAAGATTTCCCGCCGAAAAGGCGGGACTCCGCTCCGCTGCGCAAAGATTTCCCTCCGATAAGGCAGCTTGCCCCGCCTTTTCGGCGGTGGGAACTTAGCTTGGTTCGACAAGAGCCTGCCTGTATGCCGACAAGGTGCATCTAACCTGAGTATTCACAGTCAGACAGGCTCACCTCAAGTCTCCTCGCAAGGGCTGCGGCGTTCAATGGGTGTATTCGCTTTGATATGTGGTATCTGGTTATATTTACGACATTGGGTTGATAATCTTCACACCCGGTTCGATGTTTATAAAATCGGCCACATTAGCGGTTACAAGTTCCATTTTTGAAATAAAAGCTGTAGCAAATATAATAGCATCCGGGAGTTTTATTTTATGTTGTTGTCGTATCAATATCACACTGTTAACTATTTCAGGATTGAGGTCAATTACCGGAAAGAAACTGCACAATTTTTCAACTGTTTGTTTTTCACGAAGGTTAACGAACTTAAATCCCATAACCTCCATATAGGTAATTACAGATATAAATAACCTGGTCTCTTTCTCTGTCACTTGCTCAAGTTGCAGCTTTCTTTTCGAAAGATATATCAGAATATTAGTATCAACGAGTTTCCCATTCATCACGTTGTCTTTTTTGCCATTCAACAGGGTTGCGGATAGCGTTTAAAATGCTGTCCTTCGGAAGTGTATTAAGAAAATCGTTCAGTAACGAAAATTGATTTGTAGCATTGGGTTCAGCATAGTCTTCTTCTACTTTTTTAACAAAAGCCATTGATTTTAACAGTTTTGTTAAGAGAAGCGCGTTTTTCCTGTTGTTAACGGTTATTTTTAATGTTGTCATTTGTCTGTAGTTTCAGAATTCACAAGGAATACTAATTTGGTCAGGGTTCAGGGATTCAAAGTTATGCAAAGTTTTTGAAAGGACGGTTCCTTTTGTTGAAAGTCATGCTTCTATGTAAGTGACTTATACCGGTGGCTGAGTGTTTTGCGGAAAAAATGATTTTAGTATTAATCCATTTAATCCGCAAAATGTATCGAAGCCACAAGGGCAAAGGGACTTAGAGACTGAGAGACGGTTCCTTCGGTTGAAAGTCATGCTTCTGAGTAAGTGACTTGGACCGGTGGCTGAGTGTTTTGCGGAAAAAATGATTTTAGTATTACCCCATTTAATCCGCAAAATGTATCGAAGCCACAAGGGCAAAGGGACTAAGAGACTGAGAGACTAAGGGACTGAGAGACAGAGAGACCGTTCCTTCGGTTGGAAGTTGTGCTTCTAAGTGAAGTAATAACAAAAATAATTAGCCTGCCAGATTGCCCTCAGGCAGACAGGCGGAAATTCGCGTAATTAGCGGTTAGATAAATTAGCGGAAATTAGCGGTTTATAAAATTCGTGGTCATCTATTTTCCACGAGAATTATTGGTTGAATATTTTGCCGATAAATTAAATAATCATTGTAACAGGCATATTATTTAGTAACTTTGTTATAAAGAAGCATAAAATGCAGGTCAAATCACACAGTATAACGGATCTCATTAGGGGAAAGTTAAGAACTGTTGCCCCTGATGTCAAAGCCATACTCTTTGGTTCAAGGGCAAGAGGTAACCCTGCCCCTGATTCTGACTGGGATATTTTAATTTTACTGGATAAAGAAAAGATTGAACTTACCGACTTTGATACGATTGCTTATCCACTCTTTGAATTGGGCTGGGAGTTAAATCAACAATTTTCGATAAAATTATATACGATCAAAGAATGGAGAAAGCGCAGCTTCACGCCCTTTTATAAAAATGTTGAACAAGAAGGGTTACTGCTATGAGTCTAACGCCTGAGGAAAGGGATGCCATCCTCGCTTTCAGGATGGATAAAGCAAGGAATACATGGATAGAAGCGAAAGGAATTGCAGAACTAAAATTTTGGAATGCTTTTGCCACCAGACTATATTATGCTTGCTATTATGTAACCGGAGCTTTGCTTATTGCGAATAACCATAAAGCCCATACACATAGCGGTGTCATACATTTACCGGGGATACACTTTATAAAAACGGGTATTGGTTCAAAGGATGCAGGCAAACTTTATTCCAAATTATATGAACTTCGCCAGACAGGAGATTACGATGATATGTTTAACCTTACTCAGGAAGATATAGAGCCGCTAATTTTACCGGCAGGAAATTACATAGCAGAGCTTGAAAAACTTATTTCAGGCAGCTAAGGCCCACCAACCAAACTTCAGGCACCGGTTGAATGGATTGAGACCATCCGTGTGCCTTCAAATGGTTCGATGGTGGTTCGACGATGGTTCGCAAAATGCTCACCAATCGTTCTCGCCAACCAAGCCTCAAGCACCAGGTGAGCGTATTGAGACCATCCCTGCAAATCCGTAGAATCCGTTTTACTTGTGCTGAGTCTCTCGAAGCATCCGTGTTCAGAAAGAATTCGCGGAAATTCGCGTAATTAGCGGTAAGATTATAGATAAAGGGCACTTAGACTTTCCCGCATCCACTTCATTCTTTTGGGGAATGCTGATCAAGCGCTAATCGTCAAGTTTCAAGATCTTTATCAGGTTTTTATTAACCAGTTGAAGGATTTCGTTTCCTATTGTTCCAAGTCGTCCTAATACAAGATCTTTGTCAATGGTTGCAAATTTTGAGAGCCTGATAATGGATTCTTTTTTTAATCCGTTTTCAATGGAAGGTTTTAGAAGAATATCTGTTACTTCCCTAAATCTAATTTGTGTTGAAATAAAAGCCAGGGTAATATCTGTTTCACCGCTAATGAGCACCAGGGCCGGCCTGTTTTTACTTCCCGATAAGTCAGTAAACGGAAATGGGATCAGCACAATGTCGCCTTTAATCATTGGTATTTCTCTTTCAAATCTTCAACGGAATACAAATCTTCTTCATCCTGTAAAAAATAAAATACTTTGGATTCAGAAACCATTTGTTTCATTCCTTTCTGAAGGTACTCATCCTCATGCTTTTTTAATAAAAAATCTGCAAAATCACTGATTTCTTTAACTTTATCCTGAGGAAGTTTTGACAATGTTTTTATTGTCCGCTTTATAAGTGTTTCTTTTTCCATTTTAAAAGATTTATGGCGGTCAAAGACAAGCTCAAAGATATAAAAAATCAAGAAATAAAAAAGGTTTTTCGGTTGGAAGTTCTGCTTCTAAAAAGGGAACGAGGGACGTTGAAGAAGGGACGGGGGATGGTTCCTTCGGTTGGAAGTTGTGCTTCTATGAATGTGAGACGGAGAGACGGAGAGATTGAGAGACTTAGGGACTGAGAGACTGAGGGACGGTTCCTTCGGTTGGAAGTCCTGCTTCTAAGTAAGAGACTTGGACCGGTGGCTGAGTGTTTTGCGGAAAAAATGATTTTAGTATTAATCCATTTAATCCGCAAAATGTAGCGAAGCCACAAGGGCAAAGGGACTAAGAGACTGAGAGACTAAAGGACTGAGAGACGGTTCCTTCGGTTGAAAGTCATGCTTTTAAGGATATGACAAGGAGAAAAGGGGACTAAGAGACTTAGAGACTAAGGGACTAAGAGACTGAGAGACGGTTCCTTCGGTTGGAAGTCCTGCTTCTAAGGATATGACAAGGAGAAAAGGGGACTAAGAGAATGAGAGACTGAGAGGCGGTTCCTTCGGTTGGGAGTTGTGCTTCTAAGGAGAAGATTTAGAGAGCTCAGAAATATCAGTATTCGTAAAAGCGACCTTCCGGATTTCCCGAATTGGAAAAATGAAAAATAAAGGCAACCATCAATTCTATCATGTAATTGATTTAAAATCCGGTCAGTCGCGTTGCGAATACGAGGCCCAGCGGCCATGAGCGACAGAAAATTAAAAGATGAGAGAAAAGTTTAGGACGAAGGAGTTGTTTTTTAATTGAAAAGTCCTGCTTCTAAGGATATGACAAGGAGAAAGGGAGAAAAAAGGGAGACAAGGAGTGGGTCCTAGGTTCCTTCGGTTGAAGGTCCAAAGATTCAAAGATTCAAAAATTCAAAAATTCAAGATTCGTTCTTTCGGTTGGAAGTTGTGCTTCTGAGTGAGGGACTTAGACCGGTGGCTGAGTGTTTTGCGGAAAAATGATTTTAGTATTAATCCATTTAATCCGCAAAATGTATCGAAGCCACAAGGGAAAAGGGGCACTCCGACTTCCACGCATCCACTTTGCCTCAGCAAATCAGACAAAATCCGAAATCCGCAATCCGAAATCCGAAATCCGAAGTCAGAGGTCAGAAGTAAGAAGTAGGATTAAAAAAATCCGAAATCCGAAATCCGAAATCCGAAATCCGAAATCCGAAATCCGAAATAAGAAGTAAGAGGTAGGATTAAAAAAATCCGAAATCCGAAATCCGAAATCCGAAATAATATTGCGTCACCGGTCTGGCATTTTAGAAATTAGAAATTAGAAATTACCTCCTCCCAACTTTGTGTTCAAGGTGTGGTTGCCTGATTAAGCTGGGGAATGCTGCCATCAATCTTGTAGTTAAGCGTTGGTGCTTCTCCGGTAAAAGCATACATTTTAAAATAATAGGTGGTTTGCGGGTTCAGGTTGGTTACCCGGTAGCTCTGTAATCCGAAAGGAACGATAAAATCATTTGGACCGGAATACATCTGCCCGTCAACGGGAGCCTCAATCGAGCTAAATCCCGCTGTACTCATACGGATCAGATAGCCTGTGGGCAGGTTGGCACCCACCGCATCTACCCATTGTAACCTGATGTTGTGCGCTGAAAAAGAGGTCGTGTAATTTGTGGGCTCAGGTAAAACAACCGGCAATGCCCCGGCCCAGATTATATCCGCATATTCAGGATGATCGATAAAAGGGTTGCGGTTTCCCTGAAGTGCGTAAACGTTGTTGTTACGGTCTGTTTCTTTCTGCGAAACCGGATCAGCAGCATTCCACTGAAGCAGCATGGCAAGAAACCAGGGCTCATAACAAGGATAGGAAGTACTGTCGAGGATGGCATCACCATAAGTACTAAGGGTTGTCCAGCCTTGCATTTCATGCTCGTATCTCGTTGCAATATAGAAATAGGTGCGGGCCAGATCCCCTTTAAAGGCATCGAGTGGCTCAAAAACCGTTCCGGTATAACCGGGAGTGCTGCATGGACCCAGTTTTGAGCCATTCTGTGATGTCCAGGTTGGCGAACCCACAGTGCCGTAAGGATAATTGTTGCGGCGGGTATTGACATAACTATCGGTCGGATAGAGTTGAAACAGATCGGTGTATATGGTATCGGTAGAAGAGGAACCAAAATAACTCTGCGGGAATGAATGCTCCCGGTTATAGCAACTGTTTTCAAATCCAGGCGTTGCAGAACACTGATTGGTCCCAAAACTGTATTCATAAGGCGGCGTGCCATCCGGAATATCACTGTACATATCCCAAACTTTGCCAGTGGCTTTGTCGTCGGAAGTATAAAAAGCCGTCCACAGACCATTGTATGAAATCACGTGATGATTTATGACAATATGGTGAAGGGCGGTTTTTAATCCGGCTCCGCTTAAACCTGCAGCCTGATCGTAGTATCCGGCCGGAATCTGAGCTGAAAGAATATTTATACTGAGCAGCCATATCATTATAGCCACAGTGCTACTAGTTTTCATAGCAAGTAGAGTAAATTAGAAATTGAAATTTCCCCTTTAGGTTTCGTTCCCGGCGAAATGGGGAGGTAAAAGTAGTTAAATAAGCAATCTAAAAATACAAGATTCAAAAATTCAAAGATTCAAATAGTTCAGGGGTTCCCCGCCGAAAAGGCAGCTTGCCCCGCCTTTTCGGCGGTGGGGACTTCGCTTCGCTAAGTAAAGGTTCAAATGTTCAAGAGGTAAAAAATGAGTAGTGAGAAATGATTAGTAGGATTTAAAAATCCGAAATCAGAAGTCAGAAGTAAGAAGTAGGATTAAAAAAATCCGAAATCTGAAATCCCAAATCCGAAGTCAGAAGTAAGAAGTAGGATTAAAAAAATCCGAAATCCGAAATCCCAAATCCGAAATCCGAAATCCGAAATAAGAAGTCAGAAGTAAGAGGTCAGAAGTAAGAATTGAGTAGTGAGTTATGAGTTTTGAGTTTTGGAAATCCGAACCGGAGCGAAGCAGCTTGCCCCGCCCAATTTGGCGGGGGAGTTCAGCGAAGCTAAATCTAAAATCAGCGAATCGCTATTCGCCAAATCAGCGAATCTGCTAATCGCAATCCGCAATCCGAAATCCCAAATCCGAAATAAGAAGTAAGAGGTCTGGCTGTTTAGAAATTAGAAATTACCCCCTCCCACCTTTGTCTTCACGGTGTGGTTGCCTGATTAAGCTGGGGAATCGTTCCGTCGGTCTTGTAAGCTCGTACTGGATCTGAGCCTTTGTAGCTGAATATTTTGAAATAACAGGTTGTCCCGGAATTCAGGTTTGTAAACCATACATTCTGAACCCCGTAGGCTACATTTTTGTCGGTCTGACTATCGGGATAAACTGTTCCATCAACCGGATCAGCAATCGCATCAAAACCGAGCGGGCTCATTCTCAATAGGTATCCGTCCGGAACGACGGGGCCTGCTGCATCAACCCATTGTAAATGAATATTATGGGCTGAAAAGCTGAGCGGATAATTGGAAGGTTCAGGCAGAACAGGTATGGTGACGGTTCCACTGCTGCTTACATTTACCGTTGCTGCCCCACCGCCTGAATTGGTAACCTGGTTATTGGAATAGCTGCCGGTTGCCAGTCCGGATTTCAGCCTGACATATATGGGTGTATTTGCCAGTGCTGAAGCGGAATAACCCACAGAAACAGCGTTATTGAATGCCGAATTATTGATTGATACTTCGAAATTATTCGTTCCGGTGATGGTGATACTGCCGCTGACAGGGCTAAGATTGGTTCCTCCAAGGGTATAGCTTTGCGAAGCAGAAGGCCCCGAACCAACGGCATAGATGAAGCCAGTGAGTGTGGCAGGCGAAACCGTTAAAAGCATTGATCCGCCAACCCCCCAGATTGACTGAACATACTCGGGATGGTCAATAAAAGGGTTGCGGTTATGCTGAATGGCATAGACTTCATTGTTACGGTTAATCTCTTTAGTTGAAACTGGATCAGCTGAATGCCAGGCAGCCAGCATATTTAGAAACCATGTTTCGAAGACCGGGTATGAGTTGTCAAGCAGAACGGCATCGGCATTGGGATCATTACTGTACCAGGTTGAAATGACATTTTCATAGCGGGTAGCCATATAAAAATAGTTACGCGCGAAGTCCCCTTTGTACTCATCGACCGGCTCGAAAACAATACCGGTATAGCCGGGATAACTGCAGGGACCGACTTTGCTGCCGTTTCCGGAAGTATTGGTTGGATTGGCAACTGTGCCGAAAGGGTAATTACCGCGCATTCCGTTAACCGAGCCATCGGTGGGAATCAGATGAAACAGGTCGGAATTCATGGGTGAGAGATCTTTGAACCAGCTTTTGGGCCAGGAATGCTCGCGGTTGTAGCAGTCGCATTCATTGGAGTATTCACCGCATTGATTTGCAACGAATGTAAAATCACAGTTGGAATACATATCCCACACCTTACCATTGGGTTTAACATCGGTGGTCTGAAAGGCAGTCCAAAGGTAATCATAACTTTTAACCGTGTGATTCTTAATGATATTATACAACTGGGTTTTAAGCGTTTCGCCGGTTCCGGTGGCGCTGTTGTAATAACCGGCAGGTGGCTGGGCGGATGTTACAATTGAAAGGAAAAATAAGACTGTGGCAATGACACGACGCATGGCAGATGTTTAAAGCATGTAACATTTCAAGAACCGGTGTTTGGTTCTATCTATTCAAAATAAGTCAATTATCAACCCGGAACTAATAAAATGCCAAGTGAAGATGCCTGCAGAACCTTTGTGATTTAAAACAAAATACAAAAATAGGTATTAAATGAATGTACTAGTAGACTTAGGGACGGTTCCTTCGGTTGGAAGTTATGCTTATTAGTGAGAGACTGATAGACTAAGAGACTTAAGGACTAAGGGACTGAGAGACGGGGTTCCTTCGGTTGAAAGTTATGCTTCTAAATTAGGAACTGAGAGACTAAGAGACTTAAGGACTAAGGGACTGAGAGAAGGGGTTCCTTCGGTTGAAAGTTATGCTTCTAAATTAGGAACTGAGAGACTAAGAGACTTAAAGACAAAGGGACTGAGAGACAGGGTTCCTCCGGTTGGAAGTCATGCTTTTATGTGAGAGACAAGGTGACGAAGAGACTCAGAGACGAAGCGACTTTGGGGCGGTTCCTTCGTTTGGAAGTCCTGCTTCTAATTATGTGACAAAGGGAAAATGGAAAAGAGGAAGACAAGGGGTTGTTCCTTCGGTTGAGAGTTGATCTACTAAGTGATATAATGCAAAAATAATTAGCCTGCCTGTTTGCCCTGCCACAGGCGGAAATTCGTAAATTAACGTGTTATTCCAACATTAGAAATTAGAAATTAAATAACAAGTAATTCTTTATAATCCGAACAAACCGATTTTAAATCCAACACTGCGGGGCTTTTTAACCTGCGTTCCCAGTATAGGAATAAGTGTTGGTAAAATTTCGAGGTAAACAGAATTGAGCATACGATCGGGGATCGACATAATACTGATCACTTTACTATACGGAGTGCCTTGACGGAGAGTATTGACATATTGTTGCAGCGAAGTATCTTTTCCTTCTGCATGAATTACTATTCCACCGGTATCACCATAGTATGAGATAGATCCCACAATCCCGAGTACCTTGCCTTTTTTCAATGCAAAGAAACGAAAGCCGGTATTTCTTTCATCCAAACTTATAATAATCTTAATAGCGCTTCTCATAATTTCTCTGATTAAAAATCACCTTAAAAATTCAGGTATAATTGTTTAAAAAAATATATCATTGCGTTTCCAGATTTTGTGTTATCCATAGTACCTGAAGTTCGCGGTTTCAGGTTACCAAAGACTTGAATCATGCTGTTTTTAAATTTGTCATAGTATAATTTAGTGCTATTGTAGTTTTTTAAGAAAAGAATTTGGATTTTTCAACTGTCAACAGGTCCAAATTTCAGCAGGTCTGTAAAAAAATTTTAAAAGAACGTCACTTAAATCGGCAACAATTCCATCCCGGCTTTTTTAAACCAAAATCGGGGTTTAACGCCGGAACAATTTACTATTTCAACATTTCAACAGGAAGATTTGCACGAGTAGATTAGCGATGGTAAAGATAAGTAGCAATATTGAAATTACAATGGGTTAAAATACTAATTTTTTGTTAAATGTGCAAATATTTTGATAAGTATTTTCACTTAATGGTAGTAATTGATGAAATACTTAATCACTTACTTTATATATAATTATATATCAGTATCTTAGCGGTTTGAAATAATAAATTAAAGGGCCGGAATCCGGATTTATGATTTCGAACCTGACCCAAAAATGTCCCATAACGGGCCTATTGGGACACATTTTTAAACATTTTGTATAAATCAAGTTCAACAATTGAGGTAAGCGGAGTGTCGCAGGTTTGATTTTTGCACCTGAATATTAAATTCTGCTCCGGTTTAAATCTGTTGAGAAACAGAGTCAAACCTGAATCTTTTTGGGCAGCAGCTATCAGGAAAGTGTTAAGATATTTTTGGTTAAGAATTGAAGCATTTCTGAAAGCATCGGGCCCGGTGATTACCAAAGTGGTGATCCCCTGCGCCAGAGAAATTGCCTGGGAAGCCCATACAGAATACGAGGAAGGATAAGCCACGAAATATTTTTGCAGGTTGTTTAACATAATCCGCGCTTTATCAAGATAATCAAGCTTTTCGAGATAGTGGCCGAGGGCGGTATATACCGCTACCATCATCGCATTGCCTGAAGGTTCAACACCATCTGCAGTTGCAACCATCCGCGATATTGCAGGCAATGTCTCAGAACCGGAAATTCCGGTTGGAGAAGACCAATACAGATTGCCTGATTCATCGGCAAAACGGCCGGAAACAAGTATTACCAGATCGTTGGCCATGAAAAGCCATTCCTCGTTGAAAGTAACCTGATAGAGCGCTATATATGCATCGGCCAGAAAGGCATAATCATCCAGCAGTGCATCGATGCGGCATGAGCCATTTTTCCAGACCCGTTTAAGGTTACCTTCTGAATCCTTAAAATTATTGTTGATAAACTCTGCCGCGCGTGTGGCAGCCATAAGCCATTCCGGATTTGCAGTTGCCCGGTAAGCATCAGCCAGCGCTTTGATCATCAAAGCATTCCAGGAAAGAATGGCCTTATCATCAAGTCCGGGCCTGACACGTTTGCTGCGTTCAGCCAACAGCTTTTTGCCTGCCATTTTAGTAAGCTGCATCAATTCTTCTTCCGACAAATGCTCTTTCGAAGCGAATAAAGCATCATCGGCCGGCCGCAGAAGAATGCTTTGTCCTTTTTCCCACAACCCGCCGTTGCCAACACCCCAGTATCTGACAAGGAGGTCGGCATATTCAGGCAAAATTTTCCTGATCTGCTCTTTGTTCCAAACATAGTATAGCCCTTCCCTACCCTCGCTGTCAGCGTCGAGCGACGAATAAAACAGGCCTTCAGGCGAAGCCAGTTCCCTGAAAATAAATTCGAGGGTTTTTTCAACCACTTCCGCATAGAACCTGTCGCCGGTCAATCTGAAAACATTGGCATAAAGGCTGACCAACTGGGCATTATCGTAAAGCATTTTTTCGAAATGCGGTACTTTCCATTCTGCATCGGTACTGTAGCGGGCAAAACCACCTCCGATCTGATCGAAAATGCCCCCGCGGGCTATCCGGTTCAGAGTTGATTCTAATTGTGCAAGCGATTCATTGTTGTGACTCATCCGGTGATAGTCCAACACGAATTGCCATACCACCGGCATCGGGAACTTGGGAGCTCCCCGCAAACCGCCCAGTTCAGTATCAAAACTCCACGACAACTGATCATAAGCCTCCTTCATCGTTTCTGCGGTAATGGTTTCAGGATTTTCGGGCATTTTAATCAGCCCCGATTCAACAATGCCCTTTTGAAGCCGGTCGGCCTGGGCTGAAAGTTCGTTATAACTGTTTTCATATAGATTGCTGATTTGATTCAATAAATCGAGCCATTGTTCAGGCCTGAAATAGGTACCTCCCCAGAAAGGACGTCCGTCAGGCAGGGCAAAGCAATTCAGCGGCCATCCACCATTTCCGTTCAGCAACTGAATGGCTCCCATATACACCTGATCCACATCCGGCCTTTCTTCCCGGTCAACCTTTATGCAGATGAAGTGACGGTTCATGATTTCCGCAACCCCGGAATTGCTGAAACTTTCGTGTTCCATAACATGGCACCAGTGGCAGGCTGCGTAACCGATGCTGATCAACATGGGCTTATTGCCTGTCTTTGATGCAGCAAAAGCTTCTTTTCCATAAGGATACCAATCCACCGGATTGTGGGCATGTTGCAACAGGTAAGGGCTGGTTTCGTGTATCAGGCGGTTAGGCATAAGTGGTAAATGAAAAGTTGAAGAATATGTTCAGGGAAACATCGGTTATTGCTGATCTATTAAACAACAAAGTTGCACAGAGTGTTTGATTATTTTTAAAAAGGATTGAACTGCCTGCAAGGTTTTACACTGGTGAAAAACTTTTCAGGCACATAGGAAATACTTTCTTTGTGTCTATGTTTTTACTATTGTGTCTATCCCGATGAAAATCGGGACCAGTCGTGTTAAAAACCTTTTTTTCAACACATAGGCACATAGACTAATATTTTAAAGGTTAATTTACCTGAAAGATTTTACAATGTTTAAAGCCTTTTCAGGCACATAGCAAATACTTTCTATGTGTCTATGTTTTTACTATTGTGTCTATGTGTTAAAAACTTTTTTCAACACATAGGCACATAGACTAATATTTCAAAAGTTCAATTACCTGCAAGATTCTACACTGTTTAAACCTCTTTCAGGCACATAGCTCTATGAAATACAATTAATTCTGCATGGAAAGATATTTTCTATGTGTTTATGTTTGATTATTATTCCTATCCTGATGAAAATCGGGATAGGCAAATAGGTAATGAAGTACAACAAAGTTTGCCTTTAGAACTAAATGTAAAATGACAGATAAATGACTACTTTCTACTTTTTACTTTAAACTTTGAGCTTTAGACTTTAGACTTAACACAGCCTTATTCCACCAGCGTCATCTCCTGAACCAAATGTCCGGCTCCGGCAAATTTATCGATGATAAAGAGGCAGTAACGGATATCGAGGCTTATGTTGCGGCATTGATCCGGATCGTACATCAGATCGCTCATGGTGCCCTCCCAGTTGCGGTCGAAATTGACACCCACCAGTTGCCCGTCGGCATTCAGCACCGGGCTTCCCGAGTTACCGCCGGTGGTGTGGTTGCTGGCGATGAAAGCAATTCTCATGGTACTGTCTGCGGCACCATAACGACCATAGTCCTTTGCATCATAAAGCGCTTTCAGCTTAGGCTCTACAACATAATCATAGATTGCCGGATCCTCTTTTTCCATTATCCCTTCAAGGGTGGTATAGTAACGGTAATGCACCGCATCGCGCGGAAAGTAATCGTCTACAATACCGTAAGTAACCCTCAGGGTTGAATTGGCATCGGGATAGAAGTGCCGGTTCGTCTGAAACTCCATAAGCCCCAGCATATAAACACGTTGCAGGCTATCGAGCTCCATAGCAATGCGCTGTGATTCGGTCTGTACTTCTGTGAAATAATAATCATAAACTGATTTTGAGAGCAGGTACAAGGGGTCGGTTTCTATCTTTTTAAAGCTTTTGGTTTTATAGGAAGCCAGTAATTTATCCACTTTTTCAGCGTCGGTAAAATAGCTTTTTGCATATACATCGGCTGCCCACACTTCAAAATCGTTGTTGTAAACGATCGCACCCTGCACAATGGCCGACGGGATGCGGGATTGATCCTGGTGTTCAACCCAATCGGCCAACAGACTGGCAAACACATTTTGGTCGATGGTTTTATTGTAATTTTTGAAAAATGCTTTGGCGCTGTTTTGAAGCTGGGTTACAAGTTTTTCAATTTCTGATGGTGGTGTTTCCTTATCACTGCTTTTCGCGACCAACTGACTAAAACTATAGGCATAACGGAAGGCTTCAATGCCCAGCCCCCCTTCTACAACGTAAGTTTCTGATTCGCTGATGGGCTTTAGCTTATTGTAGAAAGTCTCAAACGTGGGCAGCAACTTTCCGTATCTTGCATTACGTGTGGCATCTGCCTGCGCCCATTCAGTAAATTGTTTTTCAAGTTCCTGCTTTTTCTCAATGGCATCCAGCTTTCTTATACCCCGGTTTTCACCGATCATTTTCTTCCAGTAGTTGGCAACTCCTGCATATTTATCGGCATACTGAATCCTGACAAGATCGCTCTGATCCATATAATTATTGAAAATACCCAGCCGTTTTTCGCGAAGACGGATGGCAGGCGGATTTTCGATACCGGTTATCATGTCAATGGCATAAGATGGCAGATATTCCTGAGTGGTGCCGGGATAGCCAAATACAAAAGTGAAGTCGCCCTTTTCGACTCCTTTCAGTGAAATGGGCAGGTGACTTTTGGGTTTGTAAGGCACATTGTCGGGCGAGTAATCAGCCGGTTCATTATTTTTATTGACATAAATTCTGAACATCGAGAAATCACCGGTATGGCGCGGCCACATCCAGTTATCGGTGTCGCCACCGAACTTACCGATATTTGAAGGTGGGGCTCCGACAAGACGAACGTCGGTGAATGTCTGGGTGAGAAACAGGTAAAACTCATTACCATAGTAGAAAGGCCTGATGCGTGCGTTGTAGGTTGTACCTTCCATGGCGGCTTTCTCAAGCTTACTGACATTGTTTCTGATTCTTTCAGCTCTTTCTTTCTCATTCATGCCATCGGTAACGCCTTCAAGTACCTGACGTGTAACATCTTCCATTCTGATCAGCAAAGTTACATTCAGTCCGGGATTCGGCAATTCCTGTGTCTTATCCATGGCCCAGAAACCCGTAGTCAGATAATCGTGCTCAAGAGAACTCTGTTTCTGAATCTGGCTAAACCCGCAATGGTGGTTGGTAAGAATCAACCCCTGATCAGAAATAATTTCGGCAGTGCAGCCGCGGCCAAACAGCAGAATGGCATCCTTCAGGCTCGATTTGTTGATGCTGTAAATATCCTCGGCACTGATCCGCATACCCATGCTTTTCATCTCAGGTTCGTTCAGTTGCTCCAGTAGCAAGGGAATCCACATGCCTTCGCCGGCGAGACCTATTCTTATTGAAAGTATCAGGACTGTGATTAAGATGCTTGTTTTTTTCATAATAAAAGACTTATGTTAAGGACTGAACTGTGAAGATAGTGAAAAGTGAAAAGAGTGAACAGTGAAAGAGTGAACAGTGAAAGAGTGAGAAAGCGAAAAGTGAAAGAGTGAAATAGATGTGAAAAGTGAACAGTGAAAGAGCGAGTGAGTGAAAAAAGTTAAAGGAGGCAGAAAACTCAGATAAATATCAGATTGAATGTCTTTCACTCGATCGTTTTCTGTGGATTGTTTTTTTGTTTCTCTTTTTTTTGTTACTCATAATTAAGCTTGGCGGTTTTAACTGACAATGAAAGTAGCAGGATTATTTCGTGAATATCTTATTTAAGGCTTGCTGAAATCTCCTTTTTGAGGTAACCGGAATCTTCAGGTAAATATAGCCAGAATTCTGCTTCATTGGCCTCCTTCAGAGCGATGCTCATTTTTGAGATAAAATCTGGGCTGGATTGGGCATATTGAGCTTCTCTGACCAAAGCACCCGGCGCAATTCCTGACCTCATTATCTATTTGCTTAAAACAACCTCTATATGTTCATTCCTCAGCTGCAGTAGAATTTTACAATCCTCAGGGCAAACGCATAGGTTTTTTGTCTTACTATTCACTTACCAACTGTTCACTTTACTTTGAAGCAATTGTTTCAATTTCGATCAGCGCACCCAGCGGTAGGCGAACTACACCGTATGCGGCACGTGCAGGCGGATTTTCTGTATAATAGGTGCCGTAAACTTCATTCATCTCAGCAAAATTGGCCATATCATTGAGCAGGCAGGTAGATTTAACCACATCCGAAAAATCATATCCGGCTGCCTTCAGAATAGAACCGATATTTTTCATAACCTGAACTGTCTGATCTTTTATGCCGCCTTCAACAATTTTGCCCGTTGCCGGATCGATGGGCACCTGGCCCGAAATAAATAACATTCCATTTGTTTCAATTGCCTGGCTGTATGGGCCAATGGCTTTAGGCGCGTGTTCGGTAAAAATTACTTTTTTCATTTTTATTTTTTTATTTGCTGATGGTAAATTGACACAGGATTATCCGGCATCACGGGTCAAAATTAGTATTTTTTCTTCTGCTTCATCGCCTGTTTGCCTTGTAACAATGTCAGAAAATTGAATTTTTTGAGGATTGGTGAAACATTCGCTTCTTTGGTTCAATAGTTAATGCAATTGCTATATGACTCTCCCTAAATTGAAACGATTTTTGAACACTTTCATACTACTGTTTCGGGCAACAGATAAATCAGGTCAGTTGATGCTGTTTAAGGGAATGCCATTCTGATCATCCATTCCCCGTAAAGCGTTGATCAGTTTTATTTCCCTGAAAAGATGAAGGTCAGCCAGGCTGATTTTCGCGGCAGAAATTATCCCGCCGGCGAGCAGGCGCGCCCTGCAGGTGCCCGGTAACAATGGCTCGGCCGGTGTGGACCATCGCAAGCCATCCCAGAGAATTATATTAGCGAAGGAAGTATCGGTTATGAGTCCGTTTTTCACAATCAGGACATCGGCGCAATTACCACGCAATGCAAAAAGCCGGTCAAGTTGTATTCGATCCGCAAATTTGTGCCGGTATTCAATTGCGTTGTCCTCAATCAGTCGCAAACTTTTGATTTCCCTGAGTATATATGGTGTATAGCTTATTCCCCGTATCTGCCTGTCATAATCAACCCTGCAGCGAAAATGGCCATGTTGCGCTTCCATGGGTATCCTGATAAGCTCAGACAAGTTGAAAACAGGCGCCTTGCCAAACATCGCAAAGTAAGATGACTCAAGTCTCCGTTGGTGCCATGGCAGGTTTTCAGCAACCCCACCGCGGATGCTGATGGTTTCAAACAAATGGCACATACACTTTGTCTATCAGTTCCTTGTATTCACTTTCGGCCCGACTGTTTACAGTAATGCCGCCGCCGCTCCTGAAAAACAACTGCCCTGCCTGCTGTTCAATAAACCTGATCATCACAGCCGAATCGAGTGAAGTACCATCGAAAATGCCAAATACCCCGGTATAATAACCCCGGTCAGAAAGTTCTGCCCGACGGATGATTTCAACCGTTTTTTTCTTTGGCGCCCCCGAAACTGAGCCGGCCGGCAGCAGTTTCTGGAAGATATCACCTATCGTTATACGCCAGTCCTCATGCAATTGGCCGACGATCTCTGAACTGGCCTGAAGCAGGTGCTTTTGGTTGGTTTTAATCTCTTCAAGATATCTGAAACGTTTAACCCTGACAGCGGCAGCTACCATACTCAGGTCATTGCGGATCAGATCGGTGATGGTGTTGTGTTCAGCCATTTCCTTGGGATCGCTGAGTAACTGTTGTGCAGCGCCGGGTAGCGATGCATCGATGGTGCCCTTCATGGGAAATGAACTGATCACCCCTTGCTTATCAATCCTGACAAAGCATTCGGGTGAAAAAACCGTAAATTCATCCCTGAAAAGCAACTTATAGGGAGCCTGGCTGCAACGGAATATTTCTGCAAGGCTGCGGTTGATGTTTATAGGTGTCGAAAAAGTAAGGTTCAGCAGGTAAGAATTACCAAACTTCAACGCGTCGCTAACCAGTTGAAACGATTTAAGATAGGTGTTGAAATCAACCGGAAATTTTTCAAACTTCAGGGGTGGGTTAATCTCTGAATGATTATCCTTACGATTGCTTATTCCCCTGATTTTGTAGTATATGCCTTCATCACTAGCTTCCTTCAGGGGTAATACCAATGGTTTCAGGCAATCAAAATCAATTATGAAAAGAAATGGAATCCCCTTGCTGCCAAGAAGGTTCATTGTTTTAAAGGCATCGCCCTGTGAAAGCATAAGATACGGTTTCCTGATTGCGAAATTACGAAAATAGGAAACCACTATCTTTGTAAAACTTCAGCCGCCCAAGTTGAGCGATCTGAGCAAAGCGAAAAAGCGCTTTACCCAGGTAAACCACGATTTGGAAATTGTTGCAATTCACCACCGCCATGAAACTGTTTTACTGTGGATTGCTTACAATTTCCTGTTCGATTGAGCAATTTTCTTTTTCTGATCGCTCAATTAGGGCGACAGTTGCCGGCCATGAGGTGATGCATCCTGAATTTACATTATGAAAATACTACTGGTTGACAATTACGATTCATTCACCTACAACCTGGTTCAGCTTTTGAAAGAGGCCGGAGTTGTGGATTTGAGTGTGGTAAAAAATGACATGATTTCACTCGTTGAAGTGGATGCATTTCAGGCTATTGTAGTCTCTCCCGGCCCGGGTCTGCCTTCGGAAGCAGGTCTCACCTGCGATCTGATCCGTCACTTTGCGGCGAAAAAGAAGATACTGGGTGTATGCCTCGGCATGCAGGCTATTGCCGAAGTATTTGGTGGAAAGTTGGTTCAGCCGGGCCATGTACTGCATGGTGAAACCGTTGGCATCAGGCCTGTATCACCGGTTGATAAGCTATTCACAGGCATGGAAAGTGGTTTCGATGCCGGCCTTTACCATAGTTGGGCTGTTGATGCCGGTTGTGTGCCTGATTGTCTTCAGATTACATCATATGATAACCGTGGCGTGATCATGTCACTCCGTCATAAGGCGTACGATATTTGCGGCGTTCAGTTTCATCCCGAATCCATTATGACGCCAATGGGTGGAAGGATGATTGAGAATTGGCTGAAGCGTTGAAAGAACCGAGGGTCATTCATTAAATCCTAACATTGGTATAATTATTCAGGGCATATAAACAAAAACCCCGGCTTTACAAAACATGTATTATTGTGCCGGCCATCCGATTTGAAGCCCTGGCTTAACGCAATGTGGCCAGCAAAAATATCCGGAATTGATTTTTAGCCTCAGAGAGGCGTAACGTTGGCAGGAAATTTAACCGCGAGAGGAATTTTAGCCTCTGCGAGGCGAAAGGTGGAATGGCAGAGCCGAACACCAAAAAAAAGCCCAGACGTGGCACAATGTGGGCAGCAAAAATATCCGGAATTGATTTTTAGCCTCAGAGAGGCGTAACGTTGGTAGGAAAATTAACCGCAAGATAAATTTTAAGCCTCAGAGAGGCGCAATGTGATATAACTGTACCAGGCATCCAGGCATTTGCCAAGGCGGAGCGCAAAGTGGGCAGCAAAAATGTCCGGAATTGATTTTTAGCCTCAGAGAGGCGCAACGTGGCAGGAAATTTAACCGCGAGAGGAATTTTAGCCTCAGCGAGGCGAAAGGTGGGAATATTGAAGTATGTAGCCCTAACATAAGTCCAGGTAGTAGCTTTCAGGCTCCATTTAGAATAATCACGTACCGCCTCTCTGGGGCTTGCAATTCATTTTTCTAACTGTTAACTACCAACATTCCGCCTCTCTGAGGCTTTTGGTCTTCGGGATATTCCATGCTACCAAGTTTCACGCATCTCTGCGCAGAAGACAAAAAGAAAGAGGCTACCTTAAAAAGATAGCCCCGATAAATGGATTCAGTGAATATTAATTTACAACCACTTTCCTTGTCAGAATCCCTTTTTCATTGACAAGACTTACCAGATAAGTTCCGGCAGCAAGCTTAGCTCCATCAATGGTAATCAGGTTTTCACCTGTTGCCTTTGTGTTGATCAATTGTTTTCCCGTTAAATTACTGATTTTCACTTCACCATAAATGGCTGCAGTACTTTTTAGGTAAATTGTTTTACCGGTTGCAAAGCAGGAAAGGTCAGTGGGCAGGTTGTTTTCATTTATACCCACCGTTCCGAATATCAGCTCAAAACGGGCAGGGTCGTCACCATTGACCGCGGTGAAATTGTAAACTGGGTTGGCCGTAAGGTCATGTACAATGCCGGTTTTTTGGTCAGTAAGAAAGACCACAGCTCCCGGATAAAGTTCAGTATTCACCATATCAAGACTGTAACTCGTGGCTTCGTTCTGTACAAAACCCAGTGAAATCAATCTTCCCGAGGTAATTGATGGTATTGAATTTGTAGAAAGTTTTTCCTCTCCGGCCATTGAATAGAATTGTGGGGCAAACCCTGCCAAAAAACGGGAGTCCTCATACATGTCGTATTCTTCTAGTGCGAAGTTTCGCTGCCTGATTATACATGTCTGTCTGGTATTGGTTTCATTCTCTGAAACACTTAAGATGATATAGTTGTTACCCGGTAAGGGGATATTACTATCGTTAAACGTTCTTTGAAATCCGTTAAAGTTGAAAGTCAAAGATTCTTCAGTTTGGGTTTGCACCCAGAATCCGCTAAGAGATGGAATAATTCCACCAGGATAAAGATCAGTATAAGAGGCACTTTCACTATCCCATATTTTTGCAATCTTACCGATATTCAGCGTAGATAGTTCCCAAATATAATTTGCCGGATAGGGATTAGCCAGTAGGTTCCAGCCATTGCCAACCCCTCCGGTATTGGGGATTTCAATGTCCAGATAACCCGTATTCGGGAATCCACTAAATTCCCGGATACCTGATGTTGAAAAAGCAGTAAGATAACCTTTTCCGGCAATGAAGGTGCTTTCAAAAGCTGGATTCCAGGTGTTGTCAGATAAATATGCATTGATAAAGGTACCCGATGGCTCATCCCATTTTAAAAGATTGTTGTTTTCCGAATACTGTTCCGTGAAAAACTCAGGAACAATGGTCTGATTGGCTACTGCACCGGAGAACAATTGCCATCCTTGTTTATTATTTGCTGCCGTAATGTATCTTTCAATTGTGGCATGCCCGATCCCATCATATTTTAGCATAGCATGGGAATTTTCATCCGCCTGAAGCCGGAATCCATCCGGGTCGGATTCATTGAAAATACTACCATCAATCTCAGCTTTTGCATGTGTACCGAGCACCAACCGGGCTCCAGGGTGGATAAATACATTCAACAGATAATATTCTTCATTGATAAAAGGCGAATTTTCTGCACTGAAGATATGCACAGGGTCGTTAGATTCCGGAACGGAGATTCGCCAGTTTGTGGGATTCGTAAATACGGTGTTCTCTTTGCCGGTCCAGTAATTGGTCGCAGCACCGATATTTACATCATCAATTGATAGTGCATATCCGTTACTTTCCTCATACACGAATGCTATTCTGATTATACTGCCCGCGTATTGGTCAAGATTAATATGAACCGGATCAAAAGGATCGGAGAAACCGGTGGGATTATCATAGGATAGCAATGGCGTCCATTCACTTCCATTATATGCAGCCAAATGAAAGAGGGTGGTTCCTGACTCATTATTGGTAAAATTAAGCCAGAAACTCAGATCGGTTTTACCAGATTCCGGGATTAACAAATCGCCCGAAATCAGCCAGTTAAAACCTGCGGCATCAGCCATGATTGCTGCCGACCGTTCACTGTTTAAAATATAATTTGCTCCGTTTCCATCAAATGATTCCGGTGTGCAAACAAACCATGAATCCGATGCTGCCGGTTGCAGGTTATTGCCGTTCAATCCGCCGTCTTCGGCTGTATTGCGCATCACCTGCCAGCAATCGAAACTGCCGTTCATGGCCTCGAATGTCTCTACCCAGGGTGTTTCGGCGAAACAAAGAGTGGTGAAGCCAACCGGCCCTGCCCAGAGGCTGTTTGCATCGGTAACACAGGCACCACGGACATATACTTCGTAGTCAGTATTGGCTGACAATCCTTCCAGTACAACTGATTCAGCAGCGACATCAGCAATCAATGTTCCGGTTCCGGGCACAAAACCGGCCGGGCCAAATTCAACGTCCCAGGCGGTGGCAGGCGCAACACCTGTCCAGCTTGTGGTTGCTGAAGCGGAACTAATTGCCGTCACTGCTATTCCAGTCGGTGGCAGGCAGGCAAGGGTGGTAAAGCTAACCGGCCCGGTCCAGGCACTGGTTTCATCAGCATCACAGGCACCCCGCACATAGACATCATAAGGCGTATCCGGCACTAATCCGATCAGTGTTATAGTCTCATTCCCGATGCCTTGCAGCAATGCACCTGTCCCGTGTTCAAAACCTGCCAGACCGAATTCAACATCCCAGGCTGTGGCCGGTTCAACGCCAATCCAGCTTATGGTGGCTGAACCTGAGTCGAATCCTTCAACAGCCAGATTGGAAGGTGGAAAGCAATTTACCGGAATATCAATAACGACATCATCCATAAAAAGATTATTGCCCTGATTGCTTGTGCCTTTATAAACAAGGTAAGCCGTCTTGTTATAATAGGAAGCCGGAATTACAAAGGTGTACTGATGCCATCCTGAAACCGGTTCGGCAGGTTCCAGCGACTGCGAACGGTGAATGGTTCCAAGCAGGGTGGCAAAGCCGGTATTCGGGGAAAAATTGATATAAATCTCAACCTTATCCGTGTTGGTGGTCAATTCGCTATCGCGATACACCCACAAGCTTGTTTCATAACCAACGGCTCCGAACTGAACCGGCGGCGTTACCAGAATACCGCTGGCGCCTTGTTGAAAAACATGGCTGTTGTAACGGGCCATACCGGCGCCTGACTGAGGTTGGCAGACTGGATTGGTTCCGGCAGTCTGCCTGTCCCAGAGGCCGGTGCCGCTCAACTGCTTATTATCCCAGTTTGATGGCGGAAAGCCTTCATTATCAAAGCTTTCATGATAAGGGAAAGTAGTAATGGGGTCTTTGAGGGTAGTGGCACTACTGATAAGTCCCGGAGAATATTCAGGAACTTCGTTCAACGACCAGGCTTTATAATAATAAGGTGTATTACTTGTCAGATTGGCATGTATATAATCTGATTGTGAGCCCATGTATATAATGGTACCACCACCTTGAATAACTTCGCCAACCTGATAACTTTGTGTCTGAACCGGGTTCCCAAAAACATTATCCAAAGAATAAGCAACCATAACATCGTTATTTTCAGGGTTTTTTATCCAGTTTAAGTTTACCACAGTATTGCTTCCGGCAAGGGCTGTGAAAGCCAGTGGGTTATTTACATTGATCATCAGATTCTGGGTTTCAGTCAGCGCAGCAAAAGCATTGATCCTTCCGGTTCCCAGTTTTCCGACAAAACCAGGATTTAAGGCATCAACATTATCGGTCGTGTTTCTTATAATATCGGCCACCTGCTGGGGTGTAAACTGACCGTAGGCAAGCGATACGATTAGGGCGGCGAGGCCCGATACGTGCGGACAGGCCATGGAAGTGCCCTGGTAAAAGCCATAGGTATTGTTGGGGAGCGTGCTCAATACGCCGCGGGCGGCTACATTGTCGGTTTCTCCACCGGGAGCAGACACATCAATCCAGGTATCATAGTTTGAATACCACGCTTTCTTATCCTGGTTGTTGAGCCCGGCTACAGAAAAACATCCCGAATAAACCCCCGGATACCATTGCCCTGGCGAATCACTGTTACCGGCAGCAAAAATGGTAATTCCACCATCTACCATTGCACCACCACCGCCGTTTATATTAAAATAGTCAATAGCATCCAGTACACTCTGATCATAAGAACCGGGAGAGGTGTATCCCCAGGAGTTCTGAGAGATGGCAGCACCATTGTCGGCAGCCCAAACCGGTGCGTTTTCAAAACCGCCTGAACTGGTATTTGTAAAGACCTGGCACGACATAAGCCTTACGCCATCGCCTGCTCCTGTACCGCCTGCCACACCGGCAACACCGATTGCGTTGTTGCTCACACCAGCAACCGTACCTGCCACATGGGTGCCATGATCGTGCGTGCTTATATTTGGCGAGTTGTTAACAAAATTATACCCGATACCAGACCACATATTGGCCGCGAGGTCGCTGTGCGTGTAGTTGATCCCGCCATCCTCAATGCACACAATCACTTCCGGATTTCCTTTGGTTATTTCCCAGGCTTCTGGCAGGTCGATATCGGCGTCAGGCGTTCCGTTCTGCTGTCCGGTATTGTTGTAATGCCACTGTTCGTTGTAGCGCGGGTCATCGGGTATCCAGTTAGCGGACCTACCGGTAGTTTCATCGGGTGTATAGATAATTGGTTTTTCCTGTGTAACCAATGCCTTTATATACTCAGGCTCGGCAATCATGACTTCCGGCAAGGCACTGTAGGCAGCTACCAGTGAGTTAATATCGAGTGATTCATCAAAATAGAGTTTATACCAGAGGTGAAATCCCCAGGCACGGTGCCTTTCTGTAAATTTCGGGGAGTAAGCCGAACTGTTGAACGGAAGTTCGAAATTGTTAATACTGAATTGTTCATTCAGGTTATCTATGCTGCTGATGCCCAACTTTACGATGCCATTGCCATCAATCAGCGCAGGATTCTCATCCAACTGCCTGGTGAAGGACTCATTCAGTTTAATTTTTATAACGCCCTTATAAAAAGCATTATCCGGAACTGATTGAAGATCGATGGGTGGACGCTCGCCGCGTTTTACCTTATAAGTAGTCTGAGCAAATGCCGGACTTATCATTAAAACAATCAATATCAGATAAAGAGTTCTCATGGTAGTGTTTATTTTTTGTAGTTAATAAATCCCATTTGAGGCGGACGATTGAATTTTCGTTTACAGATTTTGCTTTGAAGAATTAGCAAACCTGTATTTGCCTTTTTGATTAACTTCGCTAAATTAAAACAAATCTAAACAGCAGTCAGAAATCAAAAAAAAGAATTTTCGCGGGAACTCGGCGGGGAACTCAGGTCCCGACTCTTAGCCAAGCTTTCGGAGTAAATTTGAGCAAAAGGAGCATGGTCAGACGAAGAGTCGGAACCTGAGTCCCGGCGTGGCGCGGAACCTGAGTCCCCGCAGACCGGAGCGGAACCTGAGTTCCCGGTCAAATGAAGAGTCGGAACCTGAGCCCCCCGTCCCAATCACAATCTAATTCAAAAATTATGCACTTCGAAAAAGAAAGGATTTTTCATGTTTACAACCAGGGGAATAACCGAAATAAGATTTTCTTCAAAAAAAGAAACTACATATTCTTTCTCGGGAAAATGAGAGAACATGTATTGCCTTATGCCGATTTTCTTGCATGGTGTCTGATGCCAAATCATTTTCATTGGATGATCTATGTAAAAGAAACAGAATTGGAGGTCCCTGAAAGACTTTTGGTCAACAAACAAGCAAAATTTGGAATTTCGAACCAGGGAATACAGACTATTCCAAATAATCAAAGAGTCAGTAAATCAATTAGTCTCAATCATTCAATCGGCACCTTATTGGCTTCCTACACACGGGCAATTAATATCCAGGAAGACTTTACCGGCTCACTTTTCAGGAAAAAGACCAATGCCAACTGCGTGAACGATAATAGTCAGACACTACATGCCTGGGTTGAATCATTGGGTATCACCACGATAATACGAGATATACCTGAAATTCAATACCCCAGGATATGTTTTGACTATATACATCAAAATCCTGTAAAGGCCGGGTTCGTGAAAAAACCGGAGGAATGGGAGTTTTCATCGTATTCAGATATCTTTGCTTCGCGCAAAGGAACTCTGGTGAACCGGGAACGCATTATTGAACTTGGATTGATGGAGGGGCCGGGCTGGGAAGACTCAGGTTCAAACTCTTAGCCGGGGTGGGAACTCAGGTCCCGACTCTTCGCCGCGGTGAGAGGACTC
>JBBQBC010000021.1:0-27186 GCA_038317155.1 Bacteroidales bacterium | reverse complement strand
GAAGCAGGACGAGTGCGAGCTGGAAAATCCATTCTGAAAATCGAAAATTAGTAAAGGTGGCCCTGCCCCGATCATTGTCAGGACAAAACCACCTTTAGTGCTTTGCTAATATACTTTTACTTTAGACTTTATACTTTGAGCCTGAGCCTTACTTCCACTCCGGTAACCTCCCCGGGGTATAAGGCACACCGGCCTTCTCCATCTCAGTCTCAATAGCAGGCAAATCTACTTCACTGATCTGTTTCAACTGGACATACAAGGATGGAAACTCTTCATTCAGAATATCATAGCTCCGTTTTTGGGTGGTGGTAGGCGCCGAAGTGCTGCCATAGAATGCATAAATAATGTTGCCCAGGCGCTCGTTGATCGAAACCGGTGCCGGTGGGTTTTCCTCACGGCTGGCTTTAGGCTGCTTACCGTTAAAGGCAAACAGGATGTCATCAACCTTCAGTATAAGTGTATTAAGCTTACCCTCAAGCTCCAATGAAGCACCTGGTGTCTGATGTACCGCCTGCATCATGGTGGTCAGTTTTTGAGCGAGTTCTTCGGCAAAATTGTCTGTCACCTGCACCCTGCGGGCAATCTCGGCTACCTTTTGCTGAAAAGCAACCAAAGATGACCGGTCTTCGGCCGGAAGAGTGGTATTGTTGAGCACCACGGCATTAAATGCTACAGGGCCGGCAAGATCGGTGGTTTTGCCACCGGCAACCATAGCCATAGCGACCTTGTACTTACCGGGCATTACAAAGAGGCCTGAATTGACTTCCTTAAACGGATCAAATTTCCCGTCGCGATTGCGAAGTGGCGAGGTTCCGGCATAGCGCAGGTCCCAGTTGGTACGATTAAGCCCTTTCGAAGGTTTGCTGTAAAGCCTGCGGACAGTGTTTCCGCTTTCATCTGAAATGGTAAATATAATATAAGGTGCAATCTCCTGCTCTTCAGTTCTCAATTCAGCCTCTGTCAGTTGTGGAATGCGCTCTCCCTTCTTAAAGAGTTCTTTTTCACTTTCCTGGCGCTTTTCGCGGATGGTTTTGGGAACTTCTTTCAGCCACCAGGTAAAAGTGGCACCAAAGTCAGGATTTTTAGCTGCATAATAGGAAGAACCCTGTCCGTATTTCCCGCCGGTTTCTATAAACATCAGGGCGTCCTTTACCTCAAAGATATGCGCAGGACTGGCCATTACTGTTTTATTGATGGTACGAAGTGGGGTATAATTCTCCAGAATGTAGAATCCCCGCCCAAATGTAGCAAGTACCAGGTCGTTTTCGCGCTGCTGAATGGCCATATCGTAAACGGCGACTGTAGGAATGCCGTTCTTAAGCTGTGTCCATTGTCCACCCCCGTCAGTACTATAGAAGATGCCGAATTCGGTACCGGCAAAAAGCAGGTCCGGGTTTACAAAATCCTGCGCAATGGTATGTACACTGCCGTTTTTAGGAAGGTTGGAAGCGATGGAAACCCAGGTTTTGCCTTTGTTGGTGCTTTTCAGAAGATACGGCTTAAAATCGTCGCGTTTCAGGTTACTGAAGCTCGCAAAAACCACATTTTCATCCAATGGAGATGCAAAAATATCCGAAACATAAGTATATTCGGGTATTCCCGGAAAAGCAGAAACCTTGCGCCAGGTTTTGGCATCTTCACTCACCTGAATCAGGCCATCATCGGTACCCACATACAGCAGGTTTTCCTTTACGGGAGATTCATCCAATGAAACAATGGTTCCCCATAAGGAGGTGGAAACATCCTTGGCCACGGCATCGGAGCTCCAGAACTTGCCCATTACCGGCCAGGTATTACGGTCGGTGCCGGTGCTCAGATCTTCTGAAATCACCTCCCAGGTATTGCCCCGGTCATCGCTGCGGAACACCTTATTGGCAGCCATATAAAGCCGTGTTGGCGAATGCTTGCTGATGATGATGGGTGAGTTCCAGTTCCATTTGTAGGTATCTTCTCCCTTGCGCGGCTCGGGCCGGATTTCCATGGCTTCGCCGCTCTTTCGATCGTAACGCACCACGTTTCCATACTGGGCTTCGGCATACACGATGTTGGGATCGGTTGGATCCACGGCCGTCCAGAAACCATCGCCGCCATTGGTAACAAACCACTCATCGTTCACCACACCGTAACTGCTCAGGTTGCGTGAGGGGCCACCCATGCTGCTATTGTCCTGCGTTCCGCCATAAACATAATAGAAAGGTTCACTGTTGTCAACGTTCACCCGATAGAACTGGGTTACCGGCAGGTTATTTTTAAAATTGTAATCCTGTCCGGAATTCCAGCTTTCATAAATTCCGCCGTCGCCGCCAATCAGGAAATGATCGGTATTGTCGGGATCAATCCACAAAGCGTGGTCATCCACATGGCGGTTTTTGTTTCCAACATTATTCCAGGTTTTACCGCCATCGGTGGTGATTTTTGAGACAGTTTCCGCTGAATATACCTTATCCACGTTCTTCGGATCACAATAAATTTCATTGTAATACTGTCCACTGGCATTGTAGTCGCTCATTTTAGACCAGGATGCACCGCGGTCGGTGGTGCGGAAAAACCCACCTGTTTCGCCGGCTGCTTCGATGATGGCATAGACCACATCGGGATTAACAGGCGAAATAGCAATACCAATGCCTCCGACATCACCTCCCGGAAGGCCGGAAGTTAACTTATTCCATGTAGCACCTGCATCCGTTGATTTCCAGATGGCCGACTCAGGTCCGCCCCCGATTTTGGTGAAGGTGTGTCTGCGCCTTTGCTCCGATGTAGCGTAAAGCACATCCGGATTCCGGGGATCAAAAATTACATTGTTCACACCCGTATTTTCGCTGATTTCCAGCACTTTATTCCAGGTCTTTCCGCCATCGGTGGTTTTGTAGAGTCCGCGATCGCCACCCGGACCCCAGGTTGAACCCTCGGCTGCCACATACACCACGTTGGTGTTGCGCGGGTCAATAGCAATCATCCCGATTTGCCGGGAGTTTTTCAGGCCCATGTTTTTCCAGCTTTTGCCGCCGTCCATGGTTTTATAAACCCCATCTCCATAGCCAAGGCAGCGCTGGTGGTTGTTTTCGCCGGTGCCGGCCCAGATTACATTGAAATTTCCCGGGTCCATGGCCAGACAGCCAATGGAATAGGCTCCATAATTGTCGAAAACCGGTTCCCAGGTAGTTCCGGCGTTAACGGTTTTCCAGATATGCCCGGAAGCAACCGCGACATAGTATTCGGCATTATTCTTAGGGTTTACAGCAAAGTCGGCTATCCTGCCCGAACAAAAGGCAGGCCCGATAGACCTGAATTTCAGTCCGCTGAAGTCTCCTGATTTAATGGAATCCTTCACCGCCGACTGTGACTTTTTCTGAGCCTGCAGGTTGAAAGGCGCTGTCATAATCAAACTTATGAAAATGAAAGCGAGAATTCGGTGTAAGGGCACGATTATTGCGCTAATTTCGCGGTTTGAAACTGAGGGTAAATTAGCCCTTGTTTTAAAGTTTGATCCGGGTTGGTTCATAGATGGTTAGGTTTGGGGATTGAAAAACTATTAGTGATTCCCATTGGTGTTCGCGTCCAAAATTAATATAAAACCTGAATAATTCATCCCAAATCTGAATTAAGATTATTAACGCTTTCAATGTTATTAAAATAGGTTAAAAATGAAATCGATTATCCTGGTGGCTTTCACAGTTTTGTTCTCCTTTTCAATAACATCCGGACAAACTGCAGGCAGAAATGCAGTTGCAGCTTCCGAAAAAGCCAAAACCATTCAGCAACTTAACGAAAATAATGATAACAGAGGTATTGAGTGTGATACCCTGCGTTACCCTCTCTCAGGTGAAATCATTTATTATTTTATACTTCCTCCAGGCGTTGGCTATATCACCGGGAATAACAGCTATAAAGACAAGGCTAAGGCCGAATATTTTGGCAGTTTTGAGGTTGGTACCACCATCTCGGGGATGATTCTTGATTTTGTGGTTGCCAAAAATGTCAACAATCCTCAGGTTACATTCGCTATATGGAACAATGGCGGTACGAACGGTAAACCGGGAACAATAGTGGCCACTGCAACCAAACCCCTGTCTTCCATCGTCTCAGATGTTAATGGTGAGCATTTTACTACTATTACTTTCGATCAGCCATATACCGTAACCGGACCCTTTTATGCCGGGTTAGTTCTTCCCACGCAACTGGGTGATACTCTTGCCCTTTGGTGTCGCAAACATGTTGCCGGATACAATGGCACCGCCTGGGAGCAATGGGAAAATAGCACCTGGTATGCGTTCAACGATCCCGATTCATGGGGAACCAGTTTGCAGACAACCATGACCATTTACCCCATTACGTGCAAAACAGTTGGAATTCCCGAGAAGACCGATCCGGAAGTGACCATACATCCGAATCCGGCAACCGGCGTGGTAAACATCACAACCTGGAAAAGTGCAGAAAAAATTAAACTTGATATTGTAACTATGACCGGTGTTAATGCATATTCCCGCTCATTCCCCGGTGCCATTACCAATTATAACATCGACCTGAGCCTTTTGCCGAAGGGCGTTTACATGCTTCGCCTGAGCGATGGGAAAAGGCTGCATAGTCAGAAGTTGGTGATGGAGTAAGAAGAAGGGAATGTTTAATGTCTAATGTCTAATTTCTAATGTCTAATTTCTAATTTCGGATTTCAGATTTCTGATTGCGGATTTTCCTACTTCTTATTGCCAACTGCCTTTTGCCAACTGCTTTTTTCGGATTGCGGATTGCGGATCTCTGATTGCGGATTGCGGAATGCGGATTGCGGATTTCCCTACTTATTATTGCCAACTGCTTTTTGCCAACTGCTTTTTTCGGATTGCGGATTGCGGATCTCTGATTGCGGATTGCGGATAGCGGATTTCGGATTCCCCTACTTATTATTGCCAACTGCTTTTTGCCAACTGCTTTTTTCGGATTGCGGATTGCGGATTGCGGATTTTCCTACTTATTATTGCCAACTGCCTTTTGCCAACTGCTATTTCCGGATTTCGGATTTCGGATTGCGGATTGCGGATTTTAAATTTCGGACTACGGATTGCGGATTTCTTGTTTCGGGTTTTTAAAATCCTACCTCTATTTTTTTTACGTCATACTTCGACCTCTTACCTCTTACTTCCGACCTCCGACTTCCGACCTCTGACTTCGAATTGCAGTTTATCCTACTTCTTATTGCCAACTGCCTTTTGCCAACTGCTTTTTTCGGATTGCGGATTGCGGTTTTCGGATTGCGGATTTCGGATTTCGGATTGCGGTTTTCTGATTGCGGATTGCGGATTGCGGATTGCGGATTTCTGATTGCGGATTTCTTATTTCGAGTTTCGGGTTTTTTAAATCCTCTTACCTCATAATTCTTACCTCGGTCCCTGAGCCTGTCTGCCTGTGAAAACTCTGTTTAGATGCACTTTGTTGGCATACAGGCAGGCTCTTGTCGAAGGGCTTACTTCTGACCTCTGACTCAACTACTAACTACTCACTTCTCACTTCTTACTTCCGACTTCTGACTTCTGACCTCCTACTTCTGACTTCCGACCTCCAACTTATTACCTCTTACCTCCCACCTTAACTCCGTTTACTAAACCTGGCAACCAAATCATTCCTGCCGATCTTCTTAAGTGTATCATTTAACCAGCGTTTATTCTCCGGTTTATACCAGAAAAAGAAGCGCTGCTGGTTCAGCTTGTCTTCTTTGGTGCGGGCCACATATACCGGTTGCTGGGTATAGGGATCAATGCCGGTGTAATACATGGCAGTAGCTAATGTCATGGGTGTAGGGGTAAAATCCTGCACCTGCTCCAGCCTGAATCCGTGCTCTTTGGTATCGCAGGCAAGTTCGGCCATATCCTCGGGCCGGCTGCCGGGGTGGCTCGAAATAAAGTAAGGAATCAACTGCTGCCGTAGGCCATGTTGGCGATTTATTTTATCAAACTGTTCCTGAAATTCATGAAAGGTACGGTAAGGCGGCTTGCGCATAATTTGCAATACCTGTTGCGAACTGTGTTCGGGTGCCACCTTCAGCCTTCCGGAAACGTGACGCGAAATTACCTGCTGCATATACTCGTTTAAGCCAAAGGCCTTGCTTTCAGCCTCGCTGCGTCCTACCAGCATATCATAACGGATGCCACTGCCAATGGAGATACGCTTAATGCCCTGCACTTTCAGGGCTTTCTGATAAAGCGCGGTCATCGGGCGGTGGTCGGTGCTGAGGTTTTTGCAGATGCCGGGGAAAATACACGAAGGGCGGCGGCACTTTTTGCATTGATCGGTATTTATGCCTTGCATTTTGTACATATTGGCCGATGGGCCGCCCATGTCGGTGATGTGCCCTTTAAAATCAGGAACAGCAGCTACCTGCTTCACTTCCTCCATGATGGACTTTTCGGAACGGCTCACCACAAATTTTCCCTGATGCGCCGAAATCGCACAGAACGAGCATCCGCCAAAGCAACCCCGGTGCATATTGATGGAGTTTCTGATCATATCAAAAGCAGGGAGTTGTCCCCGTTTCTGGTAACGCGGGTGTGGCAGGCGGGTGTAAGGCAAATCGAAGGCGGCATCAATATCAGCTTCCTGCATGGGAGGATAGGGTGGGTTGACTACCGTGAGCCATTCCCCGTTTGGCTCTATCAGCCGGCCGCCCTGCCAGCGGTTTGACTCTTCTTCAAACACCCTGAAGTGGGCCGAAAATACTTTTTTATCACCTAAACAGGCCTGATGAGTGGGCAAATGCTTTGTGGGAATGCCTTCCCATTCCAGAAGCTCTTCATTTGTATGGATTCTGAACGCTGTTTGCTCTACATTCCTGATTTGTTCTATTTTTTCTCCGGCAGCCAGGCGATGGAGCAGACTGACAATGCTTTTTTCACCCATGCCGAATACCAACATGTCGGCACCGCTCCAGGTAAGGATGTCGGGTTTGACGCTGTCGCTCCAGTAGTCGTAATGGGTAAGGCGGCGCATGGAGGCTTCTATCCCGCCAAGGATGACCGGCACTTCGGGGAATAACTTTTTCAGTATTCCAGAATAAACCACCGTAGCATAATCGGGCCGGAAGCCTGCCACGCCACCGGGTGTGTAGGCATCATCAGAACGCAGGCGTTTGTTGGCGGTGTAATGGTTAACCATAGAATCCATGGCGCCGGCGGTTACTCCGAAAAACAGCCGGGGTTTTCCCAATTTCCTGAAATCGCGCAGATCATCGCGCCAGTTGGGCTGTGGCAAAATGGCAACCCTGAAACCCTCTTTTTCAATCAGTCGGCCCATCACGGCAAGGCCAAACGAAGGGTGATCCACGTAAGCATCGCCGGAAACAATAATCACATCCACTTCGTCCCAACCACGGCGGTCAAGCTCTTCGCGGCTTATGGGCAGCCAGTCGGTAAGGGGGCGTTTATCAGGGGTTTGCATAGGGCAAAGGTAGGTGTTTATCGGGTATAAGACTTATTTTATGATTTCAGTCAGGTTTGAATTCTTATGTAATAAAATACACATAATATAAATTATTTATGTAATCGATTACACATAAGGCCTTATTCCAACGGCTTTTCACGAATTCGTTGTGATGGCTTATTTTACCAGAAAGTTCGTCACCAGGAAGCATTTAAAAGCGGAAACACCTTTTATTGTATAGCTGTCGTAGATTTATCCAGAATTATTGAAACCGCGCAGATCATCGCGCCAGTTGGGCTTCGGTAAAATGACCAGCCTGAAACCCTCTTTTTCGGGCAGAAGGCCCATCACGGCATGGCCAAATGAAGGGTGATCCAGGTAAGCATCGACCGAACCGATGATCATATCCACTGCATCCCAGCCGCGCCTGTCGAGTTCTTCCCGGCTTATGGGCAGCCAGTCGGAATTCGGTCGTCTATCCGGAAGGTTCCTGCGGCAAAAATAAGGGTTTGGAGTTTAAAACTCCGGAATGGAAGGAGCGTAATAATTCCATCCGGGTGCTGAAATCAAAATTATATACAGATAAAATGATATATACATCACGGGTTGGAATAGCGCTGATTGTTGAAACTATGAAAATGTATTAATGTGTTGATATACAATGAATTTTGTTTATTAAAAAAATTATTTTAAGTATTTTTCAACTTTTGTATATATAATGTATAGGTTCCGTTTGAAAGAAACTGTTATATATTTAATCAGATTTTCAGAAATAAAAATTAGCTCACCCATTTTAGAAACTTTACAACAAATTAAAGAAGATGAAACAAAAATTACTTGCTCTGATTTTTTTAAGTTTCTCTATTTCTCTGTTGGCACAGCCCCAAAAGGTTGCAATAGAAAGTAATGAAAAAGGTATGAAACTTATGGTTAATGATCAAAGTTTCATGATAAAAGGTATGAACTGGGATTATTTCCCGATTGGAACCAATTATTCCTACAGTTTATGGACTCAGTCAGATGACTTCATCAGGCAGGCTCTTGATGTTGAAATGCCCTTATTAAAGAATATGGGTGTAAATGCAATTCGTGTTTATACGGGTATTCCCCCAAAATGGATTGAATACATATACAAAGAATATGGTATTTACACAATTCTCAATCATTCTTTTGGCCGTTATGGTCTCACACTGGAGGGCACCTGGGTTGTTAATACAGAATATTCTGACGCACGAACCAAAGCACTTCTTTTAAAAGAGGTGAAAGAAATGGTTTCAGCGTACAAAAACACTCCCGGACTATTACTTTATCTGCTTGGAAATGAAAATAATTACGGACTATTTTGGGACGGTGCCGAAACAGAAGACATTCCTATGGAGGACAGGCATTCAACCAAAAGGGCTGAATACATGTACAAATTGTTCAACGATGCGGCAGTTGAAATAAAATCTGCTGACAAATCTCACCCTGTAGCAATATGCAACGGAGATTTGTTATTTTTAAATATCATCGCCAAGGAATGTAAGGATGTGGATATTTTTGGGGTGAACATGTACCGTGGGATTTCATTTGGCGATGCCTTTGAAAGGGTGAAAAAAGAATATGGTAAACCCATTATGCTCACAGAGTTTGGAGCAGATGCGTATAATGAACAGTCAAATGACGAAGATCAACTATCGCAAGCTCAATATTTGCTGGGAAATTGGCGAGAAATTTATGAAAATGCTGCTGGTTTAGGAAAGTCAGGTAATTCTATTGGAGGCTTTACGTTTCAATTTAGTGATGGTTGGTGGAAATATCTACAAACCAGCAACTTAGATGTACATGACTCCCATGCGTCATGGGCAAATGGCGGATATTTAAACGATTATGTTGCAGGTGAGAACAATATGAATGAAGAGTGGTTTGGGATTTGTGCAAAAGGCCCAACCAACGAGCGCGGATTTTATCAGTTGTATCCCCGGGCTGCATATTACGTTTTAAAAGAGGCTCTCCAGTTGAATCCATATACGAATGGAACATCCTTAACAATGATGGAAAATCATTTTAATGGGATTCAGGTAATTGATGCACAGCTTAAAGCCAGAGGAGACAAAGCTGCGCTGGAAGGTGAAAAAATCAGGAAAATTAGTCTGAGCCGGTTAGGCGCAGAGTTTACATCATTTAATACAGGTGGAAGTCTGATCACAACCCCCGATAAACCCGATCCCAATAATCCGGTTTATCCTAATCAATTGGGTTTTGACCACATGGAATCCTTTTATATAGGTGTTGAAGCAAATCCAGCACCGAATGTCAGTGCTAATGTTGAGTTCAATGTATTGGGCAATGTGGCTTTAAACCCTATTGATGAGATATTTTATGAAAACCGCGGCCGCCCTGTGGAGGTTTCAGGTAGTAACGGAAACGTAAATGTAGAATCATTAAACAGGGTTCAGGTATATAAAGCCAGCTATCGCTGGAATCACAAATTGTTTGACCTTAATGGCTTTTATCGCACTGGTCATAACCATTGGGGATACGAAGGCGATTTCTTCGGTCTTTATCCCGAAGCAAACTACGGACCACAAATAGATATTTACAATGGTATTGCGCCATTTGGGTTTGAATTAGACGGTAAAAAAAGCATTAAAGGATTAAAATTAGCCTTTGGCCCTCAACTTTGGTGGGGAGCTAACCCGGCTGTATTGGCAAAATATACCAGAACTGTAAGTAAGTTCAATCTTACAGGTATCTATCACGAAGATATTGCTGATCCGGGCCTGGCCGTAAGTTCTTTTGCCATTCCACAGCCCAGAACCAGAAGAATTACCCTTCATATCAACAGAAGCTTTGGAAAGTTCGGAATTGATATGGGAGGAATTTGGGCAGGGCAACCCCTCAATGGAAGAGAATTCCAATTGGTAAGAGGAGAAGCTGGCAATTACACTGTTTACCAGGATAAGATTAATTCAAACGATAACTGGGGTGGTAAGGTAAAATTTACATACACCGGTGGCCGGTTTAACTGGTATGCACAATCTGCCGTTATGGGGCTGGTTGCAAACGGTGGGGCTGATTACACCAAAACCTTTACCGGCTGGCGATTAAAGGATAGCGGAAGTGGCAATCAATACAATGCTCTTACTGGATTTACATACAATATGGGCAAGTTTCAGATTGCGCCCAACTTCCTGTACCAAAAACCTATAGAAGGCCCTATTCCGGTTGATGTACCTGCCCCGGGACGTCCCAGGAATATTCTCGATGATCCTTTTTCAGTAAGAGTGAACAGGGAAACTGTAGCAGGAGAACTCTTATTCACCTATGATCCCACACCCGGCACCTGGATGTACGAATGGGACAATGACAAATCCGAAGATTCAAAACTTGCCATCAGTGCAGGCATTGTATTTCGTCATTTACCAACCACCCAGGACGCTGCCATCGGTATTTTCCCTGACGGCCGAAGCACTTTTGCTTTCCCCGGTGCAGCTCCAGCCCAGGATTTGTGGGAAGTAAATGCACGTCTGGTTTCAAAAATCAATGGAAATTATGGTTTTATAGCCAATGTTTATGCAGGCGATGCCCAGGCTAATGGAAGCGATGACCGAACCATCAGACGATATGGGATGGATTTTAGAATGATAGCACGGTCAGTAAAACTCAACTCGTTTGTAAAGATTAATGATTGGGGACCCTACGATTATCACCGCGATTTCAACCTCACTTATCCATTGCAGGTAATGGCCGACCTGTCAACCAGCTTAGGGAAGCCCAATTGGTTTGAATTTATCGGAACCCGCATTGGTATTCGTGGAACATGGCGTTCTCTCGACAGGTATTCTCCGCGATATTCTCCGGCCCAAACCATTGATGGAACAGGAAATTTTATTCCTGATCCCAATGCCATAGGTTTTGACAATGGAAATGAATGGGAAATCAGAACATACATTCTTATTAGCATCCTAAACTAAAATGACAGAAAACATGAACACAAATTTTTTTATACGTCTCAGGCAATTAGTATCATTGATGGTAATATTGCTGTTTGCATTTGGTTGTGAACGTGATGTTACAAATCTCGAGCCTGCATCATTCCCAACAAATCCGGAGGTATTTATTGATGGATTCAGCCCCGGATTAAATTATGCAGCTTTTGGAGGCTCAGTTCCCACCGCATTTGATGTAGACAAAGAAACTACCTACAACAACTCAGCCGCCTCCATGAGGTTTGAAGTACCCGATGTCGATGATCCCCGTGGTGCTTATGCAGGTGGTGTTTTCTTCACCAGTGTGGGAAGAGACCTGTCAGGATATAATGCGATAACTTTTTGGGCTAAAGCTTCTCAATCTGCTTCAATTGACGTGATTGGTCTGGGTAATGATCTGGGCGCATCAGCATACCAGGTTTCTGTTTCCGGTTTGGCAGTAAATACCAGCTGGAAAGAATACATTATCCCTATTCCGGATCCTTCACGGCTTAAAGCTGAAAAGGGAATGTTATACTATTCAGTTGGTCCTAAGGACGGAAAAGGCTTTACTTTTTGGATCGATGAGGTTAAGTTTGAAAATCTGGGAACCATTGCTTATGCCCAACCAGCTATTTTGCTCGGGCAAGATCAGGTAGTAACATCATTTACTGGCGTTACTACAAATATTTCCGGTTTATCAGCTATTTTCAACCTGCCCAATGGTGTCAATACAGAGGTAAATATAGCACCCTCCTATTTTGAATTTTTATCTTCCAATGAGGTTGTGGCCACCGTAAATGAGCGTGGGAGTGTTTCGGTAATCGGAGGCCCGGGAACAGCCGTAATTTCGGCAACAATGAACGGTGTTGAAGCTAAAGGTTCAATAACTATAAATTCGATGGGCGTTTTTCAGTTTGCTCCTGAGCCAACACATCCAGCCGCTGATGTTATTTCGCTTTTCAGCGATGCATATACAAATGTACCCGTTGATTACTACAATGGCTATTGGGCTCCTTATCAAACTACTACATCTGCAGATTTCGATATAAGTGGTGATCATTTCCTTCAATATAACAATTTTAATTTTGTTGGAATCCAATTCAGCTCACCGACCATTAATGCCTCTTCAATGACACATTTGCGAATGGATATTTTTGTTCCCGGCACGTTGGGTGCGGGAGCTCAATTTAAAGTTCAGGTAGTTGATTTTGGAGCTGATGGCGTCTTCGGAGGCAGTGATAACACGAGTGGCACAGTTATCTTTACCAGCCCCACATTGGTTGGGCAAAACTGGATAAGCTTAGACATTCCACTGTCAAGTATAGCAGGTTTGAGCAGCAAAGCTCATCTCGGTCAGATTATTTTGGAGGGAACCGGGATTTCAGGGTTTTATGCAGATAATATTTATTTCCATAAATAGGATAAAATGAAATCAGCCAGGGCAAATCTTCTTTTGCATAACCACAGTAAATGAAGATTAGCCTTGCGGGATTCCATTCCAACTTTAAAACAAAAAAACAAAAAGATGAAAATCATAAACTCAATCAGGGGAAAGCACATCAGCACCATTTCCATGTTACTATTAATCACCTTTACAGGATGCAAACGTGATGATGTCCAGAAATTGGATAAACGCAACTGGCAACTGGTCTGGAGCGACGAATTTGATGGTCCTGCCGGTGCATTGCCCGATGCATCTAAATGGGCTTTCGATATTGGAACAGGCCAGGGTGGCTGGGGAAACCAGGAGTTGCAGAGTTACACCAATTCACCTGAAAATATATCGCTTGATGGTGATGGAAATTTATTGATGACTGCACTTCAATCAGGCAATAGTTTCACTTCGGCAAGAATTAATACCATGGGTTTGTTCAGTCAAAAATATGGCCGGTTCGAAGCCAGATTAAAGACACCTTACGGTCCTGGCTTATGGCCGGCATTTTGGTTGATTGGCGAAAATAAAGAAACTGTTGGGTGGCCCCTATGTGGTGAAATAGACATTATGGAGTTAAGAGGGCAGGAACCTAATATAATCCGCGGTACCATTCATGGGCCGGGCTATTCGGGTGGAAATGGAATTACCAAAGCTTACGCTTTGGCCAACAGCCGTTTTGATACTGATTACCATACTTTTGCGGTTGAATGGGACGCTAACAAAATCGACTTTTTTGTGGATGATTATCTTTATCAACGCATTGAGCGCAAAAATGTGCCTGGTGAATGGGTTTACGATCAGCCGTTTTATTTACTTCTAAACGTTGCTGTTGGAGGCAATTATGTTGGTTTCCCTACATCCCAGACTCCTTTCCCACAAAAAATGGTCATTGATTATGTTAGGGTTTACTCTGAAGCAAATTAATAAGCATCCTGCTAAGCAGTGGGTGTTAAGAATGTCTGGCAAATACTTTAAGTATCTGATATCCTGATAAAATGAATTCAGTGGATTTGAAAAAAGAAGTAAGCGACACAGTTGCATTGAATCTGGTAGAACATGAAAATGAACTCTACTTTAAAATGACCAATCATGCACTGATTCGTCCATTTCTGATGAATATTGTGAGCGATTCCAACCACTGGATGTTCATTTCGAGCAATGGCGGCCTAACTGCCGGTCGCAAAAGTACTGAACATGCTCTTTTCCCTTATTATACTGATGACAAATTAACTGAATTTGCAGATATTACAGGAAGTAAATCCATTTTTCAAGTCTCTGTGGATGGCCAGATTCAGGTTTGGGAACCTTTTTCTGAGAGATACACCGACCGTTACAAAATCAGCAGGAACCTATACAAAAACTTCACCGGTAACAAAATCATTTTTGAAGAGATCAACCACAGTTTAGCGTTGATCTTCAGATACCAATGGAATTCCAGCAATTTATTCGGTTTTGTAAAAAAATCAGAGCTGGTAAACACTTCAAACAAGGATTGTAATGTTACTCTTATTGATGGCATTCAAAATATTATGCCACACGGTGTAAATGGTGACTTGCAATTGAGGGTCAGTAATTTGGTGGATGCCTACAAAAGAAATGAATTGTGCATCGAAAGCGGACTGGGAATTTTTTCTCTGAGTGCTATTATTGTTGATAAAGCCGAGCCAAGCGAATCGTTAACGGCCAATATCGCCTTTTCACTGGGTCTCGAAAATCCAAAACAGCTGCTTTCGTCCATGCAACTGGATAAATTCAGGAAAAACCAGCCAATCAATGCAGAATACGATGTAAAAGGCGAAAAAGGAGCTTATTTTATTTGTGCGGATATCATATTGCCTGGAAAGTCAGGCAAAAAATGGAAAATAATTGCCAATGTAAATCAGACTCAGTCGCAGATTGTCAGACTTTGCCAATCTATTAAAGGAAATCCTGAACTTGACAGAGAAATTCAAAAGGATATTGATCTGGGAAATGAAAATCTGGTTCAATTAATAGCAGGCGCCGACGGTTTGCAGTTTACATCGGATCAACTCAATAATGCCAGGCATATATCCAATGTACTTTTCAATATCATGCGGGGTGGTACATTTGATAACAACTATCAAATAGAAAAAAGTGATTTTTCTTCCTATCTGGCCAAAGCCAGCAAAGATGTGTACAACAGAAACCCCGGATTTATTAATTCACTAAAAGATGAATTTCCCAGGTTTGAACTGAATGATCTTATAGCAAATTCTAATGACCCTGATTTATTAAGGCTTTGCAAAGAATACCTGCCGTTAAAATTTAGTCGCAGACATGGAGATCCAAGTCGCCCATGGAATAATTTCACCATTAACACCCTGAGTGAAACAGACGGCTCAAAAATTTTAGACTATGAAGGTAACTGGAGGGATATTTTCCAAAACTGGGAAGCACTGGTGCATTCTTATCCCGATTTTATCGATGGTATGATCTTCAAGTTTCTAAACGCTTCTACTTTCGATGGATACAATCCATATAGGGTTACCAAAGATGGCTTTGACTGGGAAACCATAGAACCCGACAATCCCTGGTCATATATAGGTTATTGGGGGGATCACCAGATTATTTACCTGCTCAAATTCCTGGAATTTGCCTTTAACCTTAACCCCAAGGCATTGGAACAATTATTTGACAACGAATGCTTTGCGTATGCCGCTGTACCGTACCGGATAAAACCTTATCATGATATACTGCAACATCCGAAAAACACGATTGTTTTTGATGAAGCAGCCGATACGGACGTCAGGAAAAAGATGGCCGAAAAAGGGGCTGACGGCGCTTTGTCAGGAAGCCAATTGAATGAAATTCATCACGTTAATTTCATTGAAAAAATACTGGCAACAGTATTGGCGAAAATCTCCAATTTCATTCCCGAAGGGGGAATATGGATGAATACACAACGTCCTGAATGGAACGATGCCAACAACGCCCTGGTTGGCAATGGCGTTTCAATGGTTACCCTTTATTATTTGAGGCGGTTCTTTCTGTTTTTCGAAAAAATTCTATCACAATCCGAAGTTGAGCAAGTGAATATTTCAGAAGAACTGTTGGCTTTTTTCAGCAGGACAATTATGACATTGCAGGAAAACGAACACCTTCTCTCGGATAAAATAGGCGATGATGATCGCAAATTAATTACCGATGAACTGGGACAATCGGCGAGTGATTATAGGAATTCCATATATAGCAGTGGTTTTAGTGGGAAAAAGTCCTCAATAACTTTAACCCAGATATCAGGCTTCGTCCACACAGCCCTGAAATATTTTGAGCATTCAATAGATGCGAACCAAAGACCAGACCATCTTTATCATGCGTACAACATAATGACCGTAACTGATCATGGAATCTCCGTTTCGCATTTGAGCGAAATGCTCGAAGGACAGGTTGCAGCAATCAGTTCTGGATATTTGAGTGCTGCAGATAGTCTCAATCTTCTGGATGCTCTGAAAAACAGCTCTTTATACAGGGAAAACCAGAACAGTTATTTGCTTTATCCCAATAAAGATTTACCCCGGTTTTTAGAAAAAAACACTTTCTCTAAAGAATCCGTTATAAAATCAAAACTGCTGGAAAAACTGGTGAGTGACAACAACCTTCAGATTATAATCAAGGATGTTTTAGGAACTTATCATTTTAATGGGAATTTCAAAAATGTCAATGATTTAAAAATTGCGCTGGATGATTTAAAATTAACGGGATACAAACCACTTGTTGAAAGTGATACAGAAATTATACTGCAACTATTTGAGGAAGTATTTAACCATAAGGCATTTACCGGAAGATCAGGTACTTTCTTTGCTTATGAAGGTCTGGGTTCTATATACTGGCACATGGTTTCCAAACTTCACCTGGCAGTTCAGGAAGTATGTTTAAAGGCCATTGCCGACCTTGAAAGCCCGCTAATTGTAAAACAATTGTTAGCCCATTACCGTGCAATCGGCCAGGGTATCGGGGTTCACAAATCACCAGAACTTTACGGCGCATTCCCTACCGATCCATATTCGCACACACCCTGGCACAGAGGCGCCCAACAGCCCGGAATGACCGGTCAGGTGAAAGAGGATATTCTGGTAAGATTCAGAGAATTGGGGGTTTATGTCAACGAAGGCAAGTTGGGTTTCAACCCTTGTTTACTGCGAAAAGACGAGTTCCTGAAGGAAAGTCGTGCTTTTATTTACATCAATATCCGGAAAGAGCAAAAACAATTAAATCCTGAGAAAAACTCGCTTGGTTTCACCTTCTGTCAGATTCCTGTTATTTATATCCTGACAGATAAAAACAGCATTGAAGTCGGATTTAATGACAACACATCATTGGTTTTTGATTCTTTGGAATTAGATAAGAAAACAAGCCAGCAGGTGTTTCAACGAACTGGTGAGGTAAAGCAAATTACTGTCTCAATAAAAGATTCCGATTTACAGGGATAGCGAGTTACCTGTCGGATTAAAAAAAATGAAATGAAAAAAATGCTTTACCTGCTTATACCATTCTGGGCGTTGATGCTTGCTGATTCCTATGCCCAACCATTACTAAACGAAAAGAAACCGATGAGCAGGTCAGCAGAGGAAATACTGGGAAATTCTGATTGTTCAGCCATCTGTTATGGGGGATTTCGCGGGAAGTCACAGGATATTGAACCGACCATTCCCGGGTTGAAAGATTACAAAAACTTATTACGGCGACCTTGAATCTCTGATGAATAAAGTAAATGTTCCACCAACTGACCGGAAAACTAAAGCAGGTAGTAATCTTTGAAAATTCAACCCATGAAATTATACTCCTTCTGTCAGATTTCCTTCTCACTCATAGTGATACTTATGAATAGTTGTATAAATAAAAATTCGTTGGAAGCAGAAGTTTATGAAACCTCTGCATCCGGAAACCAACTTACAAGGATAAGCGAATTTCCTTTCGTGGATAGTGTTCTGGAAATTTCAATTCTTCCCGACGAAAAATTCCAGACGATCACAGGTTTTGGCGGTTCATTCACCGAGGCATCCGCCTACCTGCTCAATAATTTGAGCAAAGAAAACCGGAATAAAATTCTGGAAGCTTATTTTGGAGAATCGGGCGCACGGTACTCGCTTACCCGCACCCACATGAATTCCTGCGATTTTTCTCTTGGCAACTATTCCTATGCGCCGGTAGAAAATGACGTTGAACTATCGTACTTTTCCATTAAGGAAGACCTTGACGACATTATTCCCATGATCAAAGATGCTATGGCAGTTTCCAAAGAGGGATTCAAAATAGTATCATCGCCATGGACAGCTCCGCCCTGGATGAAAGACAACAATGACTGGCGTGGCGGAAAACTGTTACCCAAATATTACGACACCTGGGCGTTGTTTTTTTCTAAATACATAGATGCTTACCGTGCTGAGGGTATTGATATCTGGGGTTTTACTGTTGAAAACGAACCGCTGGGAAATAATAGTAACTGGGAAAGTATGCTTTATTCACCCCTTGAAATGAATGATTTTGTTAAAAATCATTTAGGTCCGGGATTGAAAGCGCATAAACACAAAGCAATCATTTTAGGGTATGATCAAAACCCTGACGAAGAGTTAAAAGAATGGGCAGATGTGATGTATGGCGATTCTATTGCAAAGCAGTACTATGATGGAACAGCCGTGCACTGGTATGGAAGTACGGTTGACTATTTTCCTGAAATGCTGAAATATGCTCATGATAAAGCGCCCGAAAAGCATTTGATACAAACCGAGGCTTGTATAGATGCCCAGGTTCCGCGATGGAAAAACGATGCCTGGTATTGGTCTAAAGAAGCCACCGATTGGGGATGGGATTGGGCCCCCCAGGAAAAAAAACATCTTCATCCAAAATATGTACCTGTATATCGCTATGCCGGTGATATTATCGGATGTCTGAATAATTGGGTAGATGGCTGGATAGACTGGAATATGGTATTAGACAGACAAGGAGGACCCAACTGGGCAAAAAACTGGTGCATTGCCCCTGTTATTGTTGACCCTGAAAATGATGAAGTTTACTTCACACCTTTATATTACACCATGGCTCATTTTAGCAGATTTATCAGGCCTGGCGCTGTTCGGATAGGATTTAGAAATGATGACGATCATCTTAAAGTAACCGCTGCAATGAATCCGGATGGATCAATTGCCGTTGTGCTATTCAACCCGGATGAAAAAGTTAAAGGAATACGGCTTTTACTGCAAGGGAAAGCAATAGATTTTGCCATTTCAGGTAAAGCTATTCAAACCATTGTTATTCCGGGCAATGCAAAAAACATATCAGGCAATTAACCTTAAAACAAAACGATAAACTATGGCACACAGCAAAACAGCTCCCAAGGACCGTGTTCCTTTTGTACAAAAAGCAGCCTTCGGGGCCGGTCATCTGGTAAATAATTTATTGCCCGGATCATTGGGTGTTTTCTCTTTCTTTCTGCTTACTGCTTTTGGCATGGATCCTTTCCTTGCCGGATTGCTGGGTGGTTTGCCAAGATTTTACGATGCCATAACTGATCCCATCATGGGATATATTTCGGACAATACAAAATCAAGGTTTGGTCGCAGAAAGCCATACATCTTTATCGGAGCCATAATGAGTGGTTTATTATTTATGGTATTATGGCAATTAAACCCGGAAAATTCACAGATGTACAACTTCTGGTATTTTATGATTCTATCCCTGGTTTATCTGACGGGGAATACCATATTTTCTACTCCGTTGATCGGATTGGGCTATGAAATGACCTCTGATTATAATGAGCGCACCCGTTTGATGGGTTTTTCCCAGACTATCGGACAGATAGCCTGGATGATCGTACCATGGTTTTGGGTAATTATAGCCGATCCGGATATTTTTGAAACCCAGGCGGTTGGTGTTCACCGGCTTGCAATTATTGTTGGGGCAGCATGTATTGCATTGGGTGTATTGCCGGCCCTTTTTTGTAAAGAAATTGACCAATCCCACCTCACAAACAGGGCTGAGATTACTTTTAAATCGCTTTTTAAAAATCTCAAAGATTTGCTGAGAAACATGGTACTGATTTCGAAAAACACCTCATTTGTAAAGCTATGTGCTGCTACCTTCCTGGTGTTTAACGGCTTTCAAATGGTTGCTTCCTTCAGCTATTTTATCATCGTTTTTTACGTATTCAAGGGAAGTTATGCAAATGCCGGAATATGGCCCGCGCTATTTTCAACTGTCAGCGCTTTGGCTACTGCAGTTATTATTATCCCGGTCATTACCTGGATAGCCAATAAACTGGGAAAAAGAAAAGCATTTATTATTTCAACAGTCCTTTCAATTTTAGGATATGTATTGAAATGGTGGGGTTTCAATCCTGCTAACCCCTGGTTGATGTTTATCCCGGTTCCGTTAATCGTTTTTGGAATAGGCGGGTTGTTTACCTTAATGATGAGCATGACAGCCGATGTATGCGACCTGGATGAATTGAACAACGGAATGCCAAGAAAAGAAGGAACATTTGGTGCCATATACTGGTGGATGGTCAAGCTGGGACAAGGACTTGCTTTGGTACTAGGTGGCCTGGTTTTAAAATTGGTTGGGTTTAACCAGAATGAGGTAATTCAGACCACAGAAACCCTGACCCGACTGAGGATTGCTGACATCACAATACCCGCATTAACTGCTGCCATAGCCATCTGGGTTATGTGGAAATATGACCTGACCGAAGCCAGAGCAATGGAAATTAAGGCAGAGTTGGTAAGCCGGAGAGGAGAATTGTAATCAGGTAAAATATTAAAGCAAACACGCATCAAACACATTTGAAATATGTCATTTAGAAGAGAAAAATTGCTTAACTTTAAGAAGTTGGATGGAATCCGGAAAGAATTGTTATACGATGACAAATCTATAAAAGATATCCATAATTTGTTTCTGGAAGTCTTATACGGAGGTGTAAGTGGCTTCTGCTTCAGCGTGTACGAAGAAGGCCAGAAACCGGGTGATCAGATTTCTGAAGCGCAGGTAAGAAGAAGAATGCAAATTCTTAAACGATATACCAATTGGGTGCGATCATTCTCCTGTATCGAAGGAAATGAGTTAATTCCCAAAATAGCGAAGGAATTTGGCATGAACACGCTGGTTGGTGCCTGGTTGGGAAAAGATGAAGATAAAAACAGGCAGGAAATCGAAAATCTGATTCAGCTGGCCAGAGAGGGATATGTTGACTATGCAGCGGTAGGAAATGAAGTGCTGTACCGGAAAGATCTAACTGAAAATGAACTTCTGGATGTCATTAAACATGTAAAAAAAGAAATTCCTGAAATACCTGTTGGCTATGTTGATGCATACTATGAATTTGTGCAAAGGCCGGCAATAGCAGAAGTTTGCGATGTAATACTCTGTAATTGCTATCCTTACTGGGAAGGTACCAGTTTTAACGATTCATTTCAGCACATGCAACAAATGTATCATCAGGCTGTGATGGCAGGTAAAGGTAAAAAGGTAATCATTGCTGAAACAGGCTGGCCCAGCGAGGGTAAAGCGCTTGAGGGAGCTGAACCTTCAAATGAAAATGCAATGAAGTATTTTATCAATGCGAACCTTTGGGCAATTGATGAGAATGTGGATGTTTTCTATTTCGCTTCATTTGATGAATCATGGAAAGTTGGACCGGAAGGTGATGTTGGGGCTCATTGGGGAATTTGGGATAAATCTGAAAAAATGAAATTCGTTGATGAACACATTTAGTAAATTGGGTTTAACACCCGGAAGAGCTATTTGCTATTCCGGCTTCAGGGAAGGCCAAAACCCCGGAGGCGTTTATCCTGGTTATGAGGAGATTAAAGAAGATCTATTACTTCTCAGAAATCATTGGAAATATCTCCGGCTGTATGATTGCGATCAGCATGCCCAGGTTGTGCTTGATGTTATTGAAGCTGAGAAAATGGACTTCAAGGTAATGCTTGGTGCCTATATAGAAGCCGAGATGAATAATTTTAACTGTCCCTGGAATGGTGGCGTTTACCCGGAGGAACAACTCAAAAAAAACTGCACCAGCAATCAACAAAAGATTGAAAAGTTAATTGATCTGGGCAATCAATACCCCAACATCATTTTTTCCCTTTCAGTTGGAAATGAGGCTTGTGTTGAATGGACCGACCATTATGTTCCCGAAAACAAAGTGCTGGAGTATGTAAAACAGGTAAAGAGAAAAGCGAAACAGCCGGTAACTTTCTGCGAAAATTATGCTCCCTGGCTGTTAAAACTGGAAAAACTGGCGGCTGAGGTGGATTTTATTTCTATTCATACATACCCGGTTTGGGAATACAAGCACATTGATGAATCTCTTGATTATTCAAAGGCAAATTATAATTCAGTTGCCAACAAATATCCAAACAAGCCTATTGTCATAACAGAAGCTGGTTGGGCAACCAATTCAAACGGAAGAGGAATTAATCCTCAACATGTGAATGAAGAATTTCAGAAGATTTATTTTGAAAAACTCATGAAACTTGCTGAGAATGAAAATATACTCACTTTCTTTTTTGAAGCTTTTGATGAATCGTGGAAGGGATCAACTGAACCTTTAGAGCCCGAAAAGCACTGGGGCTTATTCAAAAATGACCGAACACCAAAAATGGCTGTGAAGAATTACATGCAAAGAGAATGAAATTAAAATAAATAATATCTTATTGCTAATCTGCACTTTAGATATTATCTGAACAAGTGACCATAATAACAAGTGTCTTTTATTAACCTAAAACCAATTTTATCATGAAGAAAATTACGACTATTTTGTTGATGCTCGTGGCATCAATAAGTTTTGCTCAAAATAATCCCAATCAATTTTGAATCTGGTGGATACGGAGCAAACTGGACATGGACTGTTTTTGAGAACGGTGTCAACCCGGCGGTGGATATCATTGCAAATCCGGATCCTATGGGAATTAATACCTCTGCCACAGTAGCCAGATTTACTGCTTTGCAGAGCGGAGCTCCCTGGGCCGGTTGCGAATCGGCACACGGGTCAGCTGACCTGGGGCCATTTGTGCTGGATGCAACAAATTCAACCATCAAAATTATGGTTTGGAAATCAGTAATCAGCGATGTGGGTATTAAGCTGGTCGCAGTTACCGGTTGGGCAGAGGCTGAAATTAAGGTAGCGAATACCTTAACCAACCAGTGGGAAGAACTCACTTTTGACTTTTCAGGCCATATCAATCCTCCTCCTGCAGAAGGTCAGTTGGACCAGATTGTTGTTTTTCCTGATTTTGATCTGGCAGGAAGAACACAGGACAATATTGTTTATTTTGACAACATTACCTTTTCCGAACAGGGAGCCCCGGTTGGTGTACCTACTGTTGCAGCTCCTGCACCTACTCAAAATGCTGCCAACGTGATTTCATTATTCAGCGAATCCTACACAAATGTTCCGGTTGATACATGGAGAACCAGCTGGTCTGCTGCAATTCTTGAGGATGTGTTAATTGACGGAAATCCGACCAAAAAATACTCTCAACTGGATTTCGTAGGAATTGAAACAGTCAGCAATCCATTGGATATAACAACCATGACCTATCTTCATCTGGATGTATGGTCACCTAATTTCACTTTTTTTGGTGTGAAACTGGTTGATTTTGGTCCTGATGGTGCTTTTGGAGGGGGTGATGATTCAGAGCATCAGGTCAATTTCGAGAACCTGCCTCAGTCAGAATGGAAAATATTAGATATTCCACTCTCTGACTTTACCGGACTTACCGGCAGGGCACACATTGCACAGTATATTCTGGTAGGCCAACCAACCGCCTCAACCACAGTTTATGTTGACAATATGTTTTTCCACAAACAGGGACCAACAGGTGTCAATGAACTCTCCTCTGCACAAGATCGTTTGCAGATCTATCCAAATCCGGTAGAATCAGGAAGGTCTATTCAACTCAGTTCAGAAGTAAAACAGGTTGATGTTTTCGACATTACCGGAAAAGTGAAATTGTCTTCGAACACATCTGTGATCAGTACAGATGGATTGAATAAAGGTATCTATATATTGAGAATGTTCACCAAAGCAGGTGAGGTTCAAACACGAAAGCTCATTGTAAAATAAGTTGATTATTTTCTTTATCTTTAAGCCGTCCGTAAAAAGACGGCTTATTTTTTGTCTTGAATCAGATTACAATTTTCAACTCATCTTCTACTTGAAAATAGGGGCAACTTGTTTTTTGGCACTTATTTTGGGAACAATTGTAGCTTTCGCTTAAAAGTTTCCTGAAAAAGGCATGCCTTTGTTGCAAAATTACACGCCCGATAAGTATCAAAATAAAGGAAAAATCTGGGATATCAGCTCCGCCGGAAACGGTATAGTTTATATGGCAGCTGATAAAGGTTTGTTGGAATTCGATGGAAAAACCTGGAACTGTTTTAAAGGAAGTGATGGTTCTACCCGGTCGTTGTTGGTGGTAAATGATTCGCTTCTATACACTGGTTCCGATTTGGATTTTGGAGTTTGGAAAAGAAATAAATATCAGGCTTTTGAATACACTTCATTGTATCCTTTCCGCAAAGACATTGCTGAGTTAAATGAAGAATTCTGGGATGTTCACCTGTTTGACGATAAGGTGCTCTTTGTTTCGTCGCAGAATATTTATGTCTATAAAAATCAGGTATTTACTAAAATATCCGCACCCTCTGATTTAACTGGATGTTTTGCTGTAAATGATTCATTGTATTTTGCAGATAAAAAATCCGGCCTTTTTCTTTTCAATGGTTTGGCGTTAAAACAAGTGTTCGCCTATCCTCCTGAATTAAGCTTTGAAATTGCGGGTATTTATCATTCTCCGGAAGGGATTACTTTAGTTACCAAAAATTCAGGGCTGTATGTCTATTCTTCCGGAAAACTGAGCTTTTTAGATACCCCGTTGTCTCAAAATTTAAAAACAGCAAAAGTTTTTAGTTTTACGCCAATCGGCGAAATGCACCTGGCTTTTGGAACTATTCTTAAGGGTTTGTATATCACTGATTTATATGGAAGAGTAATTCATCAGATCAACAAAAATAAGGGATTACTAAATAACACAATTTTGTGCCTGAATTATAGTCTGTCCGGAAAGTTATGGATGGGAATGGATTTTGGAATTGCAACAATTGATCTTCAAAAAAATCAAACCTCATTTTATGATTACAGAGGAGATTTTGGCACCGGATCCTCAGCCCTTATTTCTGATGGAATTTTTTATATTGGAACCAATCAGGGGTTGTACCAAGCGAAATGGGATGATCTGAATAACGATTCGGAGTATAACAGGTTCCGGCTTATCCCTGGAACCGAGGGGCAGGTTTGGTGTTTGGAAAAAATAGATAACACAATTTATATAGGTCACGATCGCGGGCTGCTTACTTTAAAAGGAAACACCCTTCAAAAGCTGAGCAATCTCTCCGGAGTATGGACAATTGTACCCTATAAAGATTACCTGTTAACCGGAAATTACAATGGCATTTCAATTTTCCGGAAAGCCGGAAATAGCTGGACTTTTTTAAAGAAAATGGAACTCATATTGGGTTCATGCAATCAAATAATCATCGAAAAGAAAAATATATTGTGGGTTAATATTCCTAACTTCGGTATTATAAGAGCTGTATTGGATAATCTTCTGTATCCCAATGAAAGGTTGATTATCCCCGAGAAGGAATTCGAAGGAAAAGATCCTTACCTGCTGAAAAGTGATACCGGAATGCTTATATTAACTGATAAATTTCAATACACTTATTCTTCATCTGAAAAAAGATTCACTAATAAGATTGGCCTTCTCAATCATCCTAAAATCGAAGGGTTGGTATCGGGCATTTATCAGTCAGATACGCTACAACAAGATTATGAATTTTACCCTGTTTACAACGGTTTTGTACTGAAATATCTCCGGTTAGATGATAAAATAAGCAAGGAAACCTATACATTAAGCATTAGAAGTATTGATGCCCTCAACAATCATGAAAAAAAAACAATTCTATCCGGATGCAACTATACCTTTCAGACTTAACAATGTAAATATTGAGTGCATTGTTCCTAACCGGGATGGTGTATTATATCAATATAAACTAAATGAATCAGGCAAATGGAGCTCCTGGACTCCGGAAAATATCATTGGATTTTTAAATTTAAAACAGGGAAAATATACCCTTTTTATTAAGGCTTCGATTGATGATGGAAAAATTACCCAAGCACAATCAATATCTTTCCGTATTGCTGCACCCTGGTTTCTTTCGTGGTATGCCTTCATATTTTACTTTTTAATGGTTATTCTATTTGTCTATGTTTTACTTGCTTTACAAAAACTATCTCTAAAGAAACAAAAGAAAAAGCTTTTAATCAAAGAACAGCACTCATTACGTGAGCAAGCTGAAAAACACAGAGGTGAAGTCCTGCTGTTGGAACAGGAAATGCTAAATTCGGAATTCAATAAACTGAAACAACAATTACGAAGCAAAACCATAGAATTGGCAAGTAAAGCCAGGGATGACGAGGAAAAAAGCCGCCTGTTGCTTTCCCTGAAAGAAAAATTTGAACAAGTTCTAAAAGAACCGACTCTGTTAAAAATGAAGCTAAATGAAATAAATAGAATCTTAGATTCCTTTTTAAACACCGAAGTCAATACTTTTGAAATACAAATAGATGAGCTGCATCAGGATTTTTATAAAAAATTAAAACATAGCTATCCGGGTCTGTCGAATAATGATTTGCGTTTATGTGCATACTTAAAAATCGGATTAAACTCGAAAGAAATAGCTGATATCCTGAACATTCTGCCATCAAGTGCTTTTATAAGTCGTTCACGTCTGAGAAAGAAACTCGAATTAAATGCAGATGAGGATTTGTATGAATTTCTGAACTCAATTTAATGCACAGGGCATGGGGCTCAGGGCACAGGGCACAGGGCGCAGGGCATGGGGCACAGGGCGCAGGGCACATGGAGCGAAGCGGAATCCCGACCTTTTCGTCGGGAGGGCGCAGGGCGCAGGGCTCAGGGCATGGAGCATGGAGCATGGAGCATCGGGCGCAAGGCTCAGGGCACATGGAGCGAAGCGGAATCCCGACCTTTTCGTCGGGAGGGCGCAGGGCATGGGGCATGGAGCATGGAGCATGGAGCATCGGGCACAGGGCACATGGAGCGAAGCGGAATCCCGACCTTTTCGTCGGGAGGGCGCAGGGCTCAGGGCACAGGGCATGGAGTTTTTCATCCCTTCGTCCCTAACGTCCCTCGTTCCTTACTCTAATTTGGGCTTGCTGAAAAATATCTATATACTTCAAAATAAAACTACTACATGATGAAAAAGAGAATCAGGTGCATGGAAATAATGTAATAACATCAAAAAACCGTGCATCTGGTTTGTGAATTACACCACTTTTTATCAGTTAAA
>JBBQBC010000020.1:0-27269 GCA_038317155.1 Bacteroidales bacterium | reverse complement strand
AGTAAAGCCAGTTATTCATTCAGAGCATCCTGAAACGATTCGTGGAAGAACTGAAAGTGAGAAGAAAGCCGAACTTATTAACAGGTTTATTCTGAACGAGCCCCGCATGAGTCAACCCAAGCGGGAGTTTTTCAATCCGGTTGACCAGGCACGCTTTAGCAGCATCGACCATGATGATATTGTGACTGAGACACTTGCACGAATTCACCTGAAACATGGCAACCCGGGAAAGGCAATAAAAATTTATGAGAAATTAAGTTTGAATTTTCCGGAAAAAAGTAGTTACTTTGCAGCCCTGATTTCAGAAATACAAGAAAGCCAAAACGGCGGTTGATTTTAATAATAAAAAACTTTTTCAAATGGGAGCTTATATCTTAGTTTCAGTGCTTATTCTGATAACCTGTGTATTACTAAGCCTTGTCGTACTGGTCCAGAATTCAAAAGGAGGAGGACTTGCATCCAACTTTTCTTCATCAAACCAGTTTATGGGCGTGCGGAAAACTGCAGATTTTCTCGAAAAAACAACCTGGACTCTTGCTATCGTTTTGTTGACGCTAAGCCTTTCTTCAATTTTTGTGATCCCGCGTAATGTGAATGCAGCACGTTCTACTGACACCGAACTACGTCAGATGATCAACAATCAAGCTGCACCACTCCAGGATTTTCAGGCTCCGCCTGCAGAACAGGATGCAGCACCTGCAACACAAGGCACATCGCCGGCTCCTGCTGAGAAAAAATAGAAGAAACAGCATTTTTATACAATGTCAGATTGTCACGGCAATCTGACATTTTTTTTTGTTTGAAGCTGATGAAGGGTTTAGTCATGGCATTGGGCAAAGTGCATATATTGATTATTAATAACTGATTATCAATCTTCTAAGGTTGCATAATTTTTAAAATAATCTGATTTTTTGAAAGGTTTTCTGATTTTTGGCATAAAATGTGACAACACCCCGTTACATCCTGAAAAGTATTCATAAACCAAAAATCAATAGCAATGACACAAGTGAATGTAAAACCATTAGCTGATCGTGTATTAATTGAACCAGCCGCAGCAGAAAAGACAACTGCCGGCGGTATTATAATTCCTGACACTGCAAAAGAAAAACCCCAGCGTGGAATTGTAGTTGCAGTTGGCCCCGGAAAAAAAGATGAACCTGTTACCGTTAAGGTAGGTGACCTGGTGCTATACGGAAAGTATGCCGGAACCGAAATCAGCATTGAAGGTAAAGATTACCTCATTATGCGCGAATCGGATATCGTTGCTATCATCTGATGACTATAAAGATTGTTAAATTTTAAAATGAACTTGAAATGGCAAAACAAATTGTTTTCAATACTGAAGCCCGCGAAGGGTTGAAAAAAGGAGTTGATGCTTTGGCCAACGCGGTTAAAGTTACCCTTGGTCCCAAAGGCCGTAATGTGATTATCGATAAGACTTATGGAGCGCCCGTAGTTACCAAGGATGGTGTTACTGTTGCTAAAGAAATTGAATTGAAAGATGCAATCCAGAATATGGGTGCACAAATGGTGAAAGAAGTTGCTTCAAAAACTTCTGATGTAGCCGGTGACGGAACTACCACAGCTACTGTACTGGCTCAGTCCATCGTTACAACCGGAATGAAGAATGTTACTGCAGGTGCAAACCCGATGGACCTTAAACGTGGTATCGATAAAGCGGTTGCAAAAGTTGTGGAATACCTGAAAACCCAATCAATTAAAATTGAAGAGGGCAGTGAAAAAATTACCCAGGTGGCTACTATTTCTGCCAACAACGACAGTTTTATCGGCGAGAAAATTGCTGAGGCAATGAATAAAGTAAAGAAAGAAGGCGTAATCACCATCGAAGAAGCCAAAGGTATAGAAACTACTGTTAAAGTAGTGGAAGGTATGCAGTTTGACCGTGGTTACATTTCGCCATATTTCGTTACTGATACCGAGAAAATGGAAGCAGTTTATGAAAATCCTTTCATTCTCATCTACGATAAAAAGATTTCGGTGATGAAGGATTTCCTTCCGGTTCTCGAAAAAACCGTTCAGACCGGCCGTCCTTTGCTTATTATTGCCGAGGATGTTGATGGCGAAGCACTGGCTACACTGGTTGTTAACAAGATTCGTGGCTCACTCAAGATTGCAGCCGTTAAAGCACCTGGTTTCGGTGATCGCCGCAAGGAAATTCTTGAGGACGTTGCTGTTCTTACAGGTGGAACCGTTATTTCTGAGGAAAAAGGTTACCGTTTGGAAGATGTTGACCTTTCATACCTTGGTCAGGCTGAGAAAATTTCAGTTGACAAAGAAAATACAACCATTGTTAGCGGCCGTGGAACCAAAGAGGCCATTACAGCCCGTGTTAACATGATTAAAGCCCAGATTGAAACAACAACTTCTGATTACGACCGTGAAAAACTGCAGGAGCGTCTGGCCAAATTAGCCGGTGGTGTTGCCGTTATTTATGTTGGTGCAGCCAGCGAAGTTGAAATGAAAGAAAAGAAAGACCGCTTCGACGATGCTTTGCACGCTACCCGTGCTGCAATTGAGGAAGGTATTATACCGGGAGGTGGAGTTGCGTACATCAGGGCTATTAAGGTTCTTGAAGACCTCAAAGGCGACAATGAGGATGAAGATACCGGGATTGCCATTATTAAGCGCGCTCTTGAAGAACCTCTCAGGCAGATCGTTGCCAACGCAGGCCTCGAAGGCTCGGTGATTGTTCAGAAAGTTCGTGAAGGCAAGGATGATTATGGTTTCAATGCCCGTACGGAGATTTATGAAAATCTGATGCCGGCAGGTGTTATCGATCCTACCAAGGTAGCCCGCGTAGCTCTTGAAAATGCTGCTTCTATTGCAGGTATGTTGCTCACAACCGAGTGCGTACTCGCCGATATTAAAGAAGAAAAGGAAGCCGCAATGCCAAACCCTGGTATGGGTGGCATGAGTGGAATGTACTAAACCATTATTTCCTGTTTTGTTTAAAAACCCCGCTTGCCGGGGTTTTTTCGTTTTCTTTCTCAAATTAACTGCAACCCTTAAAAGTCGGATTTCCCAATTTTATCCGGTATAGGAGAAATACAATCCGGGCCCCGGAAAGCAAAATTCAGGTTGGATTGAAAGTTTAGCACAGTTTTTGTAATTCTGTCAATCCGAATAATTCAGTAATTTTGTATTCTACTATCCGGCAAATTTTATTTTAACCAATTCTATATGAGAAAGTATCCGGCTTACCTGTTAATAATAGCTTTTTGTGTTATCTCGACTTCCCTCTTTGCTCAGGATGACAGTAAAACCAATTTTCCTTTCGACAAAGACACTGGTTTGATATCTTATCAGGAAGTGGTCCAGGAGCCCGGTACAGCAGATGAACTGTATATTAGATGTATTGAATGGATCAATACCTCCTATAAGAATCCGGCCGATGCCTGTCGTATCCGTAACCGCGAAAGCGGTGTTATAGAAATTCTTCACCGGTTTGAACTGACCAATATGGATGGTGATGCAAAACTTCAGGCCGGCATTGTTAACTATCTGCTGAAACTGGAGTTTAAACCCGGCCGTTACCGCTATACAATTACCGATCTTACCCTGCGTCAGGCTTCGCGTTTCCCCATCGAGCGCTGGTTGGATAAATCTGATAAATTGTATTCACCACTCTGGGATTCATACCTCACACAGGTTGACAAACAGGTGAAACAACTCATCGAAAGCCTTAAAAGCGGAATGTCACCTGTTGCTGTTAAACAGGAAGAGAAGTGGTAATGGTTGAGGGTTAGGTTGGGTGCTATTTTTGAGAAGTATACCACAATAAGTAGGAGTAAAGGCTATTAAGTGCCGAACCCACTTAAAAATATTTATTCCACATGCAGTAAGGTTTTGAGCAGGGTGTTGTTGGTTTAAAATCATGTTTTAACAATATTGCAATAACTGCATAATAAGCAGAATAATAGAGTCTGTTTATTGCAGAATTCCATCGTTCTTATTCTGCTAATATCTTTGCATCCTCGAAGGTTTCTTTTGACCTTGACAATCTATATTTTATCAAATTATCTTTTGACCCTATCATTTTATCTTTATCCCTTCCTTTTGAATATTCTCATATAAAGGAGTCATGAAATGCCTATCATTCCAGTCAGACTACGAATATATCATGGGTGAAATGACAGCTCCGGTTTCCAATTCAACATCATAAAAATCATCCATTATCTTGATTTCAAGGTCAAAAGGAATATTTTTTCGATTAAGTAAAATCAATAAATCCCAATCCGAGAATTTTTTTGAATCACCCCGAGCCTGCGAACCATATATATAAATCTCTGAGTCAGGATATTTTGAATTAGCCATCCTAACTATTTCATTTATTATCTTATCCGATTTTTCATAACACAAATATAATCAATTAGCCGATTACTATTTTATCAGGTGGCCTGTCTTTTTTTTGATGGGCGGTTAAAGGTGGCAACAGCATGGTCAGCGAGGGAATGCATGATATTCCTATCAATGCACACGAAAAGTTGAAGCGGACTAAAAACCTTTAAAGATCGCTGAACCCATTTTGGTGGGGTAACCTGACTAATTGGGCATTTCGTTTTTCTATTTCAATACAGAATTTTTCATATCAAAGGCTAATCCAATATAGGTGTTATTATTAAATTGAAATTCATCTATAATTTCCCAGCCCAGTTTTTTAGTGTGAGCTGCTGTAGAAATTGCATTGATTTTATTGATAAATGTAACAGAAATTGAATATTTTTTGAAAAATTCAATTCTCATTTCCTCGAAAATTAAGTTTAACAGTCCACTTCCTCTATAATTTTTATCAATACAAACTGGTCCATATTGAAAGCTATTTTCTGTTGTAATTTTATTTCCTTTAAATGACAATTTTGGGAAACGAGCTACCATAAAGTTGAAAATTTCCCACTGCTCAAAATATTTCCAACTTCCGGCAAAAGCATATGCAATAATTGTATCATTCTCATTTTCGGCTACGAATATTCCATTTTGCCTGATTATTTCTTCGACTTGATCTACCGTAAATGGGGTAGTCACAAAACCATTTTTCCGCTCTGCTTCAGTTAGGTTTCTATATAAATATTTTTCCTGAAGAGATAAAATTCCATCAATATCATTCCTGTTTCCAATTCTTGTTTTTATCATTGGTATGTTTTTTTTAATGAATGTTAACTTACCTGCCTGTAGCTGTCAGGAATTTTTGGAACCCATTGTTCTGGCCACTAAAATCTTTGTTAAAAGTATAAACTTTCTTATATCAGCCAAATAGTAGCAGTTTTTTTTAAGCTCAAAATATTTTTAAGGAGATTTAAGGCAGAAACCGCTAAACTACAGAATATACCGTGTTCCGGGAGAGTGGAGCGATTCCGGATAGCTAACGGAACGGGAAAACTTAACCCAAAGCCAGTTAAACCCATTGAAAAGTCCATTATTGTGAAATGAAGACTCCGGATTTGTTAAAACGGCACTTCATGCCTGCCCCGTATTTGCAGCGACTGGCACTTCGGGATGCATATAGTCCTGGTCATCAGGTGCAGGCATTGAGATTTCAGTTTTACTTTGCTTTATTCAAGAGTATTTGATACCTAAACCATTGAACCGCAAATATAAATGTTACAATCAGCAGAATAACTCCTACAGGTTTATTATCAGTCCAAAGCCAGGTAATCTGATCAATTTTAAAAGTAAAGGCTACAGTGAACAAGCCACAAATTAATGTTGTGGACATAAACAGATTTCTCTTTTTCATTTTTCTGTGTTTTAAAGTGAAATGCAAAGTTCGGCTGTTTATTTCGCCTGTCAAGGTTGAGAAAGGTTGAAGAAAGGTTGAGAAAAGGTTGATTTTAATGAATAAGCTCAGTATAAAAACTCTTTTTTCGCCACCAAAGCATGAAAACACAACCCCGTACATACAGGACGCTAAATATTATTCATTGATATACTGCGTTATGTGTAATTTGGTGATTTGGTGTTTTAGTGGCATTTCTTCATTTTTTACCTTTTAGACTGGACTTAATATTTATTTTCAAAATTAAATTCCGCATCCGGTGTTCTTATAATAATAAGCCTGCTTATTAAAATTAAAAAAAGAGACCATCTCTTTTTTGGATTGAGATGGCCTCTTTGTCGAAGTTTTTTTGCACACTATCAAATATTTTTGAATAGGGATACATCACCTGTCATGGTTACCTTCAGAACGATGGTTTTGTCCGCCTTTCTTACTTCAACAAAATAATTGTCGGCATGATCAAACTGAATTCCATACAAGATCATATCCGTGTTATCAGTTTCGTTGTCATCATAAAAGATGACTGAACCTACTTGATAATCTTTATATTTAGTTTGGATTTCCTTTTGAGCTTTAGCAGGCATATCCGTAAAAGCTTTTGTTTGTGATGTGCCAACCAGGGTGCTCTGTTCATCGTAATATGCCATTTTTTCAAGTCCGTCTTTTGTAAAGGTTACCTGATCGTAAGTTCCCTCTCGTTTCCACATGGCATTTTCCACTTTCCCAAAATCATTATTAAAATTATCCCTGGCTAGTTGATTTACTTCAGTACCCTTGAGTTTATGAAGGGCTTTGCGTTCACTTTTTCGTTCAATTTTTGTTTCCTGTGCTTGTGATTGCATTGTTGCCATCACCATCAGGAAAAGCATCGATAAAATTGCAATCTTTTTCATGACTTAATTTTTTAGAAATTAGGTAAGATAAAACAATCAATAAGTTGAATTGCTTATTGTCAACAGATTAATTAACATTTTTTATAATTTGATTAGCTCGATATGAACTGATTTTCAGCATTAATGGCCTCAATAGGATCGGGGTGCTTGAATCGGATAATATTTTTTTTCGTAGTCATCAATTAAAAGTCCAAGCACATCTACCTCATCACTTTCGGCAGTTCCGATTTCTGCATCAAAAATGATTTCAAGTCTTTTCAGTGCCTGGGTGTAGTCAGTTTCAGTTTTGATTGGTTTTATATTCATGGCCGGAATTTTTAGATATTCTTTGCATCTATGCTGTCGCTTTCAAGGTGAAGGGGCGAAGCCAGCGTACATAGAGTGGTCCCGCCTTTGGCGGGGCGAATCGTGAGACTTGCCTGTCTAAGGCATTCAGTCAGGGTTTCTTTCCACCGGTTATTCAATGGCGGGGCCATCTAAACGATCATGCCTTGTTTTCATTATTATATTATCATAGGTGCAAGGATCGACATGTCGGAGGGGACTCAATATTATAAGTCCTTTTTCCAAACAGCCTGAAAATAACCTCCGCTTTGCGACATTTTTCGATGTGCTTCAAATGCATCAGACACCTTAATCAATTGATAATTATTTAGCATGTTTTCGTAGTCGTTAAATGTAATCGGAGTTACAACACCAGAGGTTTGGGTGCTTTCTTTGCCATTTCTTGCTTGTAAAAGGTAGATGAACCTACAGGAAGTTAATACATAATTTAGATAGTTTTTTACGATAGCCGGTTCCATTTCACCAAAACTTGCAGCATTCCAAAAAATGTCGAATTTGCTTTTTTCAATTAAAGGAAATTTCCAATTACCAAGCATGTGTAATTTTCCTTTTTGCAAGTCATTCAAATCCGTCCAATCAATTGTTTCCATTGATTTTACGATATTCTGTTCACCCAACGATTCAGAAAGGTATTTTTCACATAAAACCAATGGATAAGGCAAATCGAAACACAGTATAGTTAAGTCCGGAAAGACCTTTTTATGTACTTCAACTTGAAATCCGGAGCCTGAACCCAATTCAACAATGGTTTCTGTGCCTTTCAGCCCTATCTGTCTTTGGGCAAAACAGAGTCTGATGTAGAAATTCAAAAATTGCATTGTGTACTTTTTGCCATTTATTTCAAATAAATCTGAGGGATTTCCAAAAGTGCTTGTCTCTATATCTGAAATGGGTTTAATGCCTGCTAATTCGCCTTGTACCAGACAATTATTATAAGCCATTTCTCTTATATCTTTTAGACTTAAAGAATATGGTAAAGATGATTTATTGGTAATAAAAAGAGCCCGAACCGCCTTTTTCAATAATTTCAAATGAATTGGCATGTTTGGATGGTAATGATAGACGGATTCACTAAATCCAAATGTTCCAAAAATAGGATAATGTCCACTCCTTAATTTATTAAAATCAGCTTTTTCAATTTCGTTTATTATTTTCGCTTCATAATTTTTCCAGTATCTTCCTGCCTGAAATATTTCCGGAGCTTTATAGTATTCTTCTAAAAGCAATTTGAGATTATTCATTGTATTATTTTTATGATTTATAACGTTTTGCAGCACCCAAAGGGTGGCATTTTTAACACGATCTGCCAACTGGCGGATGAAAAACCAAACTTCCATGAACCACAATCCCGCACGTGCGGGAGTATGTGGAACACAAAACCCTACTTTTTAAATAGATGTTATGGGCTGGGCTTCTTGCGTCAATTCCTTCTGAACCTCTCATAGGATTGCCAATATTTGTCTTTGTAAATGTCATAAGTCAAATCAAGTTTTCCCGAATATTTTTTTTTCAATTCGTGTAGTATTTTTGATGGTTTTCTGAAATCAGTACAAGCAAAATAAATTTCTCTTGAATTGTCTGCCGTTTGTCTTCCAATATATAAATAACCGTCAAAGTCTTTAATTTCAAGCATTATCTCATCTTCAAAATTGTTTAGCAATTCATATGTGTTGTCGTCAGGCATCCCATTGTTGTTATCTCCGTCATAATTGATTTCAACTTCTAAAATCCAGGGATGAGAAGCTTTGCTGTCCCACTCCAGTAAAGTTGTATTAATTATTGCAATTAATGGTCTGCCGTTGTCAAGTTCCGCTTCTAAACTTGAAAACCTGTCATTTTCAGTGTCGTAACGAAATCCACTATATTTTTCTACAAATTCTTTCTCTCTCCAAACCAAGTAGTCCTTAAGCTTAGCTATTGGAATTAGCTCTTTTTCAGCTTTGTCTTTTGGAATTACTGTTAAGTTGTCAATGGTTGTAACAGCGTTTAATTCTCCGAGATAGTTGTCAAGGAAAATATATGTCCCGCTGATAATTATAGATTTATCATTTTCATTGTAGTCGTTGTGAACAATTACAATATCAACTTCGTCAGGATAATTAATATTGTCAATTGAGTAAAATGAAAGATTTTCACTTTCAAAACTGTAACCCGCCATATCTATTCTTACATTTTCTATGTCAAGTGCTGGTTTTAACGCTGTGAATTTCCAATTGAGAATTGTCGGTGCAGACTTAACAAGTTCTTCTACAAATACAATGTTTTTTATTATTCCGTCTGGTGTCAAAACCAATTCGGCTGTGTTGTCATCGAACATACCTGTCAAATAGAAGTAACCGTCTTTGAGTTCTTCTAGTTTTGGAGCTAATTTATCAAAGAAATCTTTTTCAGGATTCTTGCCACTTTTTACTATGTCGTAAAATTTACGTTCGTTGGTTTGAAACCAGGTCCAAAAGTCGTTGTAAGACTTTATAGGTTGTTCTTTCTTTCCCAATATGTTCTTCAGTAAACTCATTGTAGATGTTTTATTGTTGTTATGTTAGGGGTCTGTTAGCCTTGCCACTAGCGTTTGATGGTATGGTGTCGTGTGGGATTAGGAAACACTTTCCTGTCAGTTTACACCGACCTGTTTTACGAGCCACAAACTTTCTAAAACCGCTGAAACCCTTATTGAATATAGCTTTTGTGTTTGCCCTGCATGAGCAGCGCGCACCAGTCATAAGCTTTAGAATAATTCAAAAATACAAATTTTCTTTAGCAAACAACGGGTGTATTTTTCCAGAGGGTGTAAGTCTCTTCCTTCGGCTTGGTTCGACTACGCTCACCAACCCTCGCTCAGGACAGAAATGCGCTGAAAATCAACGAGTCGCTGTTTACGAGGCTCACCTGGCTTGCTTTGTGCGAAGCGAAAGGGTACAATGGTCCCGCTGAAAAGCGGGATAAATCGTGAGAGGTGGTTCCTGAGCGATGGTTGGTGAGCTTTTTGCCGAACCATAGCCGAAGAGCGCACCCTGTCAGCTAATTACTGGCGGGGCCGTCTACTCGATTGCCGCAAGGTTTTCTTTTGGTCAGGCAAGTTTAACAGTCTGATTGAGTAATTCAACGTTAAAATTAACCTTAGCGTTCAAAGCTTTAAACACTTTAAGTATTGTCTCAAAACGAGCGTCTGTTAGACTATTCTCTAACTTAGAAATTTGGGCTTTCTTTACACCAACCAATTGCCCAAGTTCAGCTTGAGTCAAATGGCGTTCCTTTCTGGCTTGTTTAATTGCTTCGCCGAGTAAGTCAATACGTAATTCGTTTTCAAAAGCTTCTCGATTTGGTGTACCCAATTTACCGACATGCTTGTCTATCATTTCATCTAAACTGTATGTTTTGAGGGCTTCCTTCTTCATTATTCTTAGCTTTTTTGTTCAAAATAAAACTTTCTCAATCTCTCCGCTTTTTCCAAGTCAGCGACTGGTGTTTTGTCTGTCTTTTTAATTAGTCCATGTGTAGAAATTACAACCGTTTCCGATTTACCGACCTTATCCCAAAATGCAAAAAGTCTATAATGTGCCTTATTAAACAAAGTCCGAAACTCCCAAATTTCATTATTCAATTTTTTGAATAACTCTCTATCATTTGTCACTTGAGCTTTTTTAATGTTATAGTAAATCTTTTCTCTTGCCTTTTCTTCAAGATTGTCTAAAAAGTCAGCTGCTTCTTCTAATAACTGAACTTGAAATTTCTCAGTCATATTGTAAAAGTTTATGCAAAGATAAATGTTTCTTTTACAGGAAACAAGTATTATTTATAATGGTGTCCAAAAAACCTGGCGGTAACGGTTGCTGTTAAAATGCGTTAGGGATTTCGAAGCAGGGTCGCTGTCCCACTGAAAAGTGGGATAAATCGCGAGAGGAGGCTCCAGAGCGATGGTTGGTGAGCTTTTTGCCGAACCATAGCCGAAGGACGCACCCCGTCAGCCAATTACTGGCGGGGCCGTCTACTCGAATAGCGGTTCGTTGTTTTGTCTTTCGTTGTTGTTCTGCTGTGAATTGTCCTAATGTCTGTGAGAAAAACTTTCCAAGCCAAAATTGTCTTTGTGCTGTTGTTGGATTTTCATTTATAGTTAAGTAGTCAATAGTTACATTATCGTTTTATTATTTTTTCGCCTATAAAATAATTTGTAAACCAAATAATTAAACAAAATCGAAAAAGTCAAGTTAGAAAGTATTATAGCCCAAGGTGTCTCGTAAACTGGTATTCCAATTTTTAAGTAATAGGAAAGTCCCGCTGCAATCGCCACAGGTGTCTCAATTAAAGCAGTCGCAGCTCGTATTGGTTTTGGTAACATTTCGTGAGCATAGAAAAACCAGGTCAGGAAAGTTGTCAGTAAAACAACTGCCGAAATGAATTTTATCTGTCTGCGTGCAATTTTCATTTTTCCTGTCGATATTTTACTGGTCTGTCTGTCGCACTTACATTGACCGCTATCGGTTTGCAGCTAAAAGAAGTTGGCAATTTCGAAGCACTAATCTGTCTGCCACCACAAAACTTGATACGAAGAACAAAGCTTCATTTAACCACTGAACCGCCAATTTATTGTAGGCGCTGTGTTTGCCCTGCATGTGCAGCGCGCACCTGTCGTAAGCTTTAGAATAATCCAAAAATACAAATTTTCTTTAGCAAACAACGGGTGTATCTTTCCAGAGGGTGTAAGTCTCTTCCTTCGGCTTGGTTCGACTACGCTCACCAACCCTCGCTCAGGACAGAAATGCGCTGAAAATCAACGAGTCGCCGTTTACGAGGCTCACCTGGCTTGCTTTGTGCGAAGCGAAAGGGTACAATGGTCCCGCTGAAAAGCGGGATAAATCGTGAGAGGTGGTTCCTGAGCGATGGTTAGTGAGCTTTTTGCCGAACCATAGCCGAAGAGCGCACCCCATTGGTTAACTACCTGCGGCGCCATTTACCTGATTAGCAATGGGACTTATATTTTCATTTCTAAGAATTGCCTGGCTGTCATGACTGGTAAATTGGAGCTCTTAAAGTCTTTCAGGTTCCTGGTAATTATCAGATCCTGGTTATTTTCCAATGCAGTAAAATATTGAAGTCCATCTTCAAAATCAGAGAATGAATCGTCATTTAGTGCTAATCCAATAACTTTGTCATCAAGTGGTAAGATGTTAATTATCAGCCGGAGTTTCCTCAATATTTCTTTTGCAGACCTGGAATTTGTTTGTCTTAAAAGGGTGTAACTTGTATTTGCTATAGTTAGCGAAGAAATACCTAATTCAATGATTTTCTTGTCTGCTAAAGAAAAAAGATTAGCTGCCTCTTCATAAAAAGGTTTCCTGCGCGATAATAAATCAATAACAATGTTAGTGTCAACAAAGAGCTTTTTCATTTGTATTTTTCTATAATGAAATCGCGATATTCTTTTTTATAATCAAAGTCAGAAGGCAGGTTGATAACTCCACTTAGACTTGCTACCAGCGGAGTTATTGAGGATTTATTTTCATCCTTATTCTCTTTAGTCAAACTGTCGAGATAAGATTCGATCATTTTCGATAAGCTGATTTCGTGACTTTTAGCATAAAGCTTAGCTCTCTCGATGACATTGCCATTTAGTCTTAAAGTTAATTTTGTTTCCATTGTTAAAGTTATTTACGTGCAAATATACAATATCTATACGTCAATTGCAAGTTCAGGGGCTTTTTCAGGCTTATTGCAAACGTGCCGCAGCTATGCCGTAGTGCGGGAATAGATTGCTGCTCAACTGTCTGCCAGCACAAATGTATGTAAAGATTTCAAATGTTTCAACTAACACGCAAACCCGCATTTGCTAAAGCGTTTATTAGCGGCTGTTGCTTTCTCGCCACCAAGAGAAGTTGTCAGATATAATGATTTCATTCTTTTTATAATGAAGTGTAGTCTTCATGGGTATTGTCTTGTATTCCAAGTTGTATTTATCTGCAAGTTGTCTTATTTCGGTTGTATCATCATATGTTAGCATGAACTTTCCTTTCAATTGTGCAGATAGTTCAAATAATCTCTCATGGTCAATATCAAAATGTGTATAAAGACGCTTACCAGCAACAGTGTATGGTGGGTCAATAAAAAAATAAGCTTGTTCATTACTTAGATTTTGTTCTAAAACTCCAAAAGCATCACCAGTAATAAAATTTATTTTACTTTTCACATAACTTATAGCAAGTATTCTATCACGCAATGTCTTTGGATACCAACGAGACGCAATCCCTCTTCCATTCTCGCCATTTTTAATCATTCCAGAACCCTTTGCAAGAATACCGCCATGAAAAACTCTGTTTTTCAAAATGGTGCAAAATGCTACATCTTGAAGTAGTTTACTCGGATTGTCTAATTCTGCTTTAATGTTCTCATGTGTTAATTCAAAAGAATATATTTTATCAGCAAGCCACTTATTCTTGATATTAAAAATAACTTCCCATACCGCTGCAATTTCATCATCCAATTCAACCATAGTAATTTGTTCAGCTAATTTTTCAAATGCTGCTGTCAAACTTACAATGCCACCTCCAGCAAATGGTTCGATTAATATGCTTATTGCTTTGTTTTCTTGTTTTAACCATTGACGCACGGTTGGAATAAGCCATGTCTTGCCACCTGGATAACGGAATGGGCTACGCTGAGGTACAGAAGAAACATTGATAATTGATTGTTCAATGTTTTGTTCGCCATTGTCGAACATAGTCAATTGATAACTCATTCTGCTACTATATTTTCAAGGTTATCACTGTCAATTTTACCTATTCTTTTTGCGTCAAGTTTTTTCTGTAAAATCTCTGTAAACTGGCTGATAGAACCTGCTTCAAATTTGGCAATTTGTTCTAATGCATTTGCAAACTTCGTGTAAACAATCCTTTGCAATTTCAATGACAAAATTTTGGTCTCAATGTCAGGAATTAGGTCATAAAGGAAAAAGGCAAAGTCTGATTCAGCTTTATCAAATTCAGGCAAAGTTGGTAAAGTATTATAAAAAGTCGTTTGTAACGCAACAACTTGTTTCTTGTTCCATTGTTTCAATATAGAACCTTTGGCAATTATTTGAGGAATAAGTCTTTTTCTAGATGAAGAAAGATAGTCTGGTTTTGGATACTTGAAAGCTTGATTCCAATTAAAAGATGGAGTAGGCATTTCCAAATATGCAGTAAATGGACCTGTCAAATTACCCGAAATATAAACTGCTTGAACTTCAAGAGAACCGAAATCCAGAACGCGACCTTTATCATCGTATGAAACTAAAACATAATCAATATTTCCTGCTGACTTTCCATGTTTGTCCTTTAGTCTTACTTCACCAACTTGCGCCCATGTGGCTTTACCGTCAAAGATAAAGTCTGCTGCATACTTGATAATTGTCCAATCTTCCCGGAATCTAATAGGACAAATGATAACATGTTTGTCTTTGTGAATTAAACTGCAAACACCAAGAGGAAACTCAATACTATTTTTTGTGCAATTTGATACAATGTTGTTATAAGGGCACAATTTATTAGTTCGATAACGCAGTGCTCTGTCAGTCTCATTATCAAGAGGGAAGCCAAAAATTTCTCCTAATGGTTGTAAATCTCTCTTATCTAAACTCATTTGTCAAAATTAGCAAATAAAAGTCGTATTTAGAGGCTCAAATGTAAAGATTTGACGAAAACTGTCGAGAATTGTTGTGCCGCCTAGCAATTGCCGCTAACTATTAAATATCATCACAAACTTACTAATTTTCAGCGTTTTTATCCGCCGCCTTCCTTTTCGATCTTTTATTCAATAACCCGTCTGTCGGGCATTTGCTTTTTCCCCTTCCCGGATTTAAGACCAGCCCTTTACATTACACGGTTTAGAAACGGAAAACTAATTCTGAGCAGCCTCTGTAAAGGTTCGTTTAACGCCTGAATAGTCTATTTCCTTTTTATCGTTGATAAAGTTGATGAGTGCCTGGGCTGTTGTGGTGTAAAGTGTCTGCCCCGGGTCTGTATGATCAAATTCATAGCTGCTGACAATATAGCTGCTTAAACCGGTGGCAAAGATCCGGCTGTCGTCAACTTTTGAGCCATCGGGCATGGTGAGCCTTACTTCTTTAGCTGCGCCATCGCTGCCTGTGATTACTGTATAGGTGATGCCTGAAACCTGCAGATCAATCTCCTTTTCACTGTTAAACGAATTGATAATAAGCGATTTGATCTCCGGCACACTCATTCTGAGTAAGATAATCTCATTTCCGAACGGGTCAAGTTTGTACATGTCTTTGATGGTAATATTACCCTGGGGCAGATTATCTATTCTGATTCCACCGTTGTTTTGAAAAGCAACTTCAATTGCATCAATTGAGCACATGCCATCGGTCATTAAACTTCCAAGTTCATCGCTGCCTGAGACATCTTTCAATGCCAGGCCAATTACCCTGTTCAACTCTTTGTTGTCGTTGTAGCGTTCGACCATTTTCAGCACTGTAGTATCAGTCTCAGGGTAGTTAACCACACTGATGGCTTCTGCATTTTTCGCAACTACTTTACCTTCAACCAATTTCAGGGTTACTTTGGCCACGTAGTTCACCCCCGACCCGGCCTGCATTACCAGCACATGGTTGTATTCAACCGGATTGTTGACCAAGGTGTGTGAATGCCCCCCCAGAATCAGGTCTAATTCACCAAACTGCTCAGCAAGTAAAACATCTGTTTCGAAACCAAGGTGGGTGAGCGCGACAAAAATATTGCAACTGTCGCGAAGGTTTCGGTATTCCATGATTTTTTGCAGTCCGTCTGTAAAAATGATTCCCTGTAGTTTTGAAGGATGGGAATCGGGCAGCCCGGCTTCATTTAATTGTATAACCCCGACAAAAGCTATTTTCAGACCATTTTTCAGGGTTAAAATCTTGTAGGGCTCAGGCTGAATTCCTTGCGGGTCTTTTGATTTGATGTTGGCACTAATGAGCGGGAAGTTGGCCTGTTCCATCCGCTTTTTCAAAGTCTCCTGCCCATAATCAAATTCGTGGTTCCCTATGGTGCCAAGGTTAAACCCAACCTTATTCATGAGTTCTATCATCGGGAATCCTTTATCAGGATATTGGTCAACCACAGGATTGCCGGTAAACATATCACCGGCAGACACCAACAGCACATTTTCATATTGATGTCTGATGTCGTCAACCAGCGCCTTTAGTTTCGGAAAATTGTCGATTTTGGCGTGCATGTCATTGCATGAAAGTATGACAACCGTTGTGGTATCATTTCCTGCAAAGGCTTTGGCAATGCCATAAGTCAGAAAAAAACAGAACAGTGCCAGCGAAAAAAATTTATTCATAATTGTTTGGGTTTTCAGATTCAACAATAAAAATATGAATACCAGGCGATAAGCTGCCATCAGGTTCAATCAGGTTGCCATACCGGTCTTTGATCTGCGGCATGGGGTTGGGTGTAGCGGTATGCAGCGATTTGTAGTAGGAAAGCATCGCGTCCAGGGCTTTAGCACCGTTAAAAACCCGGATGTTTTTACCATTCACAAAAACTTTCATTTCTTATGCACTTAATAGGTCTGTCAATATTACAAAAATTAATTATGCCGGGGCATCTTCCTTATAAAAGAGATATTTTGTTTAATTATTTTTGAAATAGATTGAACAATAATTCTGCTTCAAGGTTTAGTGTTGGTAATTAAACTCAAAGTTTATATAGTTGTTCACAAATATTTTCAATGTCGGGTAGTGAACGTTTTGAATTACATAATTTTGCAACACACTGAATGCTATCCTGCAGACCTGACAGAAGATTGTGCCAATCACTAATCAATGAATGAAACTAAATTAATTTCCGGGTTTTCCAAGCTATCGAAAGAGGAGAAGATACAGCTTATAGCTTCCGGTTCCGCGGATCCTGCAACATCAGAAGCAGCGTTGAAGCGATTCTGGAACAGCGATCCGGCAATACAGAAACAATTTGATGAATTCAGTGAAAATACACTGACCAATTATTATTTCCCTTACGGAATTGTTCCCAATGTGCTGATTAATGGCAAGTTTCACCTTGTGCCTATGGTGATTGAAGAGAGCTCGGTTATAGCAGGAGCATCAAAGAGTGCCAAATTCTGGGCCGATAAAGGTGGCTTTCACAGCGAAGTTATTTCAACGACCAAGATAGGCCAGGTGCATTTTATATGGGATGGCGATATTAGTACTCTCCGGAAATATTTCCCTCAACTGAAACACTTTCTGCTGGCAAGAACAAAAGTTATTACGGCCAGTATGGAAGCCCGCGGCGGGGGAGTGCTTGATATGGAGATCGTTGATATGACGAAAGAACTGGCCGGTTATTACCAGCTTAAAGTTACCTTCGATACACGAGATTCAATGGGTGCGAATTTTATTAATTCCTGTCTTGAGGAATATGCGGCCGGATTCAGTGAATTTGTTAATGAGAGTGGGCTTATTTCTGCCGGAACGCTTAAGGTAATTATGTCAATTTTATCGAATTACACTCCTGAATGTCTGGTAAAAACCTGGGTGGAATGTGATGTTGCCGATCTGGAAGATGTAGATGATTCAATGAGTGCCGAAGAATTTGTATGGAAATTTGAAAAGGCTGTAAGCATTGCAAATGTGGATGTTCACAGGGCGGTTACACACAACAAGGGTATTTTCAATGGAATTGATTCTGTTGCCCTTGCTACCGGTAATGATTTCAGGGCCATTGAGGCCTGTGGTCATGCCTGGGCTGCCCGCGATGGCAAATACCGCAGCCTGAGTGAGGTAAAGATCGAGAACGGACGATTTATTTTCAGCCTTACTATTCCTATGGCGATCGGTACGGTTGGCGGGCTGACCTCTCTTCACCCGATGGCGAAGTTTTCACTTGAACTGCTCCACAATCCCGGAGCACCTGAATTGATGCAGATCGCCTCAACCATGGGTTTGGCAAACAATTTCAGCGCCATTAAATCGCTAACAACCAAAGGCATACAGTTAGGGCACATGAAAATGCACCTGCTCAATATATTGAATGTTTACAAGGCCACTGAAATAGAAAAAGTAGCGGCCATCGAGTATTTTAAAAATCACAAAGTGTCACACAATCTGGTAGCCTCTTTCATGCAAGCTATCCGAAACGGTAATTCAAAAAGCTAACCATGCGCCCTCCCTTGTCAATTCACGCCAACGGAAAAATTCTCCTTTCAGGGGAATATCTGGTTATGCAGGGTGCATTGGCTTTGGCGGTTCCGCTTAAAGCGGGACAGGAACTTACCCTTGCAGAAGGTGAAAAAGAAGGTGTTCTTTTATGGGAAGCATACGATACTGCGGGGTTGTGGTTCAGGGGAACATTTTCACTCCCCGGCCTTACAGTGCTGGAATCAACAGATGATGCGATTGCTCAACGCCTCGCAAAACTCCTGCTGGCTGCCCGTTCGCATAACGGGCGTTTCCTTGCTGATGGAAGTGGTTTAAAAGCAGTTTCACGGCTTGAATTTAGCCGAAACTGGGGTTTTGGAAGCAGCTCGACACTGATTTCCATTGTTGCCCGGTGGGCAGGTCTTCAGCCCATGGCGCTTCACCACCTGTTGTCGCAGGGGTCGGGTTACGATGTTGCCTGCAGTGTTGCTGATTCCCCGATTCTGTATACACTGCAGAATAACAGACCCCGCATAACCCCGGCTGATTTCAATCCGCCTTTTGCTGATAGCATGTTTTTGGTATATCTTGGCAATAAGCAACATACCGATACTGAAGTTGAAAAGTTCAGACAGCGGCCGGGTGTTGATTTCCGTCAGGAAATTCAGCGTGTGAGCAATATTTCACTTCTGTTGGTAAAAGAAGTCAACATTGAAATATTTATGGAATTGCTTGCAGAACATGAAGCTATCATGAAAAATGTTCTTGACCGGGGAACCATTAAAGAACTTTTATTTCCTGATTTTGAAGGAGTTGTGAAGTCATTGGGTGCCTGGGGCGGCGATTTTGTCCTTGCAGTAAGCAGCCTGGGAGAAGGATATGTAAGAGATTACTTCAGCCGTAAATCTCTATTAACTATAATCCCTTACAGCAGTATTGTCCTTATGCCTGAAAAAAAAGAAATTATTACCGGATAAAACAGGAATCTGATGGTAGCGGCAAATGTTCTTGAAAATGGAATTTTAGCATGCTGGAAAAGTCCTTCCAACATTGCCCTCGTTAAGTATTGGGGTAAAAAGGGGAATCAGATTCCTTCGAATGCATCGTTGAGTATTACACTTAGTGAAGCCTATACCCTAACACGCATCAAAGCCAGCATTCCCGCTTCCGGTAAAGGCTTAGGCGTGATTTTTCGATTTGAAGGCGAGTTGAATGAAGCATTCGGAATCAGGATAGAATCATTCATCAAGTCGGTGATGCCACATTTTTCATTTCCCAAAGACATCGTATTTGAAATTGAAAGCGGAAACAGCTTTCCACATTCGGCGGGCATAGCTTCCTCAGCTTCAGCCATGAGTGCTCTTGCACTCTGTCTTTGTTCGATTGAGTACAAAATTACCCGTGAACCTGAAGGATCTTCAGCATTTCTGCAGAAGGCATCGTTTATCTCGCGTATAGGGTCGGGTAGTGCCTGCCGCTCAGTTTACGGAGGCCTGGCAGCCTGGGGTAAGCATCATGCAATAGTTGGCTCTGATGATGAATTTGCGGTACCACTGCCCTTTGAAGTTCATCCCTTGTTTTCTGAAATCAGGGATACCATCCTTATTGTGGACCCCGGTCAGAAAAAAGTTTCCAGCAGTATCGGCCATAACCTCATGAAAGGGCATGCTTACGCTGATGCCAGATTCAGCCAGGCAGCCTCCAATCTGACTGCATTATTGCTTGCACTTAGGCAGGGCGATTGGGAAACTTTCGCTATGGTTACCGAAAATGAGGCCCTCAGTTTGCATGCCATGATGATGACCTCGAGACCCGGTTATCTGCTGATGCATCCCAACTCTTTGAAAATCATTGATAAAGTTATAGAATTCCGGAAACAAACCGGTTCATCTGTTTGTTTTACACTCGATGCCGGACCAAATATTCATTTACTTTATCCTGACAAAGAAACAAAAGAAATTAGGCCATTGATTGAAGATTTAAGAGTGCATTGCTATGAAGGAACCGCTATTGAAGATAAAATAGGAAGCGGTCCTGTTAAACTTAACTGTAAGTAATTATGAAAAACAAATCTGGGATTTTTTATGCAAAAATCCTTCTTTTTGGTGAATACAGCATATTGTGCGATTCGATGGGGCTTACTATCCCCTATACGCATTTCAGGGGCGAATTAAGTTTTATCAAGGACGATAAATATACTGATTACGATTTTGCAATCAGTTCCAACAAGTTGCTCCGTGAGTATGCAGCCTACCTCCGGAAATTAAAGGACGAAGGAACGCTCCTTTGCGATTTCGACATCGCTGCTTTTGAAAATGACATCAGCCACTCTCTCTATTTTGAATCTACTATTCCGCAGGGATACGGTATAGGCAGTTCCGGAGCATTGGTTGCAGCACTTTACGAAAAATATGTAGTCGGGCACGTTTCCCAGTTCAAAAGAATCACGAAAGAAGAGATATTTAAGCTGAAGCAGATATTTTCCCAGATGGAATCATACTTCCACGGAACCAGTTCTGGCATGGATCCGCTTAACTGCTATGTGAAGCATCCACTGCTGATCCACAACAAGAAGGATATCTGCATGGTTGGCATACCCCGCAACAAGCACGACGAAAATGGTGCCATTTTCCTTATAAATACAGGCAAACCAGGTAAAACAGGCCCACTGGTCAACCTATTCCTCGATAATTGCAAAATTGATGACTTTATGAGCCGGGTGAGGAATGAGATGATTCCGTTAAACGATGCCTGCATAAAAAGCCTCATTAAGGGGGAAACCAGAAAGTTTTTCTCCAACCTGCGCGAATTATCAGGGTTTTTGTATGAGAACCTTTCACCCATGATCCCGGAGACATTCAAGAAAATATGGCGCTACGGACTGGAAAGCCATACCTACTACCTTAAATTATGCGGATCGGGCGGTGGTGGTTTTTTACTTGGTTTCACTGATGATTTTGAAAAGGCAAAAGCAGAATTACGAACCCTCGACGTGGAAATAATCCCTGTTTATAAAACCCTTAAGGAAACACTTTAGTATTCAACGGTTTTTCCAGGTATATCACCTGATTAAATCACCTTAGTTGTTACTACAGATTTCTGATTGTCTTCATCGCCCTTTGGTGTTTTGCATTCCCCTGATGATACTGAATAGGGTAATTTTACTAGCTTAGTCACCCGATTGCTTTTTGATAACCTTCCGGTTTAATTCAGGATGCTTAAAATGGAAGCCTGTTTGTTTTTCCGGAAAGTAAGTCAATAGTTAACCTAATATAAAACATAACTGATGAATATAGAATCAGGATCATTTTCAATTACAGGACAGATTGTTGATGTTGTCAGTGGCATCATTTTTCCCGGTAAAGTCGAAATTTCGGAGGGGGTAATTTCTTCTGTAATCAGGCTCGGAAGTGTTGATGGGCCATATATTCTGCCGGGATTAATCGATGCGCATGTGCACATTGAAAGTTCCATGTTGCTGCCTTCTGAATTTGCCCGGCTGGCCGTGGTTCACGGCACTACTGCCACGGTTTCCGATCCGCACGAAATTGCCAATGTCATGGGTAAAGAGGGGATAAAATTTATGATCTGTAATGGGAATAAGGTTCCTTTCCGCTTTTTTTTCGGGGCTCCATCCTGTGTTCCGGCCACTCCGTTTGAAACCTCCGGGGCAGTTATTGGCCCCGAAGATGTTGATGAAATTCTTGCCTGGCCTGAGATTAAGTATTTATCTGAGATGATGAATTTTCCAGGGGTACTCAGCAGCGACCCTGAAGTGATGGCAAAACTGGCTTCAGCCAGGAAATACGGCAAGCCGGTTGATGGTCACGCTCCCGGCCTGGATGGAAAGGATGCATTCGCTTACGCATCGGCCGGTATTACAACCGACCATGAATGTTTCACCATAGAGGAGGCGATTGATAAAATAAATGCAGGCATGAAAATTCTCATCAGGGAAGGGAGCGCTGCCCGGAATTTTGACGAACTTATACCGCTGATTGCTGATTATCCTGATAAGATCATGTTTTGTTCCGACGATAAACATCCGGATGACCTGGTGAATGGCCATATAAACCTGCTTGTAAAACGCGCATTGAAGGCCGGATTTCCCTTTATGGACATAGTTAGGGCCTGCACCCTCAACCCTGTAAGACACTATAACCTCAACTCAGGCTTGATACAGGTTGGCGACAAAGCCGATTTTATCCTGGTTGACAATCCTGAAAACTTCAATGTGCTGGCAACTTATATTGATGGTGTTAAAATGGCGGAGGATGGTAAAACATTGATAGAACGTGTTGATGAACAGGCAATTAATGTTTTCAATGCCCGTAAGATATCCGCTTCCGATTTAAAAGTGGTTGCCTTATCCGAAGGAATTAAGGTGCAACAGGCGCTTGAAGGTCAATTGATTACTGTGAAGAAGCTACTGAAAGCAAAAATTGAAAACGGATTTGTCGTCAGTGACACTGAAAAGGATGTACTGAAAATGATGGTTATGAACCGCTATAATCCTGCCGATCCCGCGATTGATTTTGTAAGCGGTTTCGGTTTTAAAAGGGGTGCTATTGCCTCAACCGTGGCGCACGACAGTCATAATATTATTGCGGTGGGCGTGGATGATGAGTCAATCGCGAAAGCGGTAAACCTGTTGGTGGATGTAAAGGGCGGGATTTCATTTGTTGATGGCGACGAATCCATGGTGCTACCTCTGCCGGTGGCCGGGTTGATGTCTGAAAAAGATGGTTACGAAGTTGCCCGCCGGTACGGTGATATAAATCAGCGGGTTATGAAGATTGGCTCATCGTTTGAAGCACCCTTTATGACCCTCTCTTTCATGGCTTTACTGGTTATTCCTGCACTAAAACTGAGCGACAGGGGAATCTTCGATGGAACGACTTTCAGCTTCACCACCCTATTCGAATAAATAAAGTTACATACGTTGTATATATTGATACAATTAATTTTGTAACTTTGTCCGAAATACTTAAAACATACCTGTCATGGCAAAAGAAATAGTGTTAGACATAGTTAAACTTGAGGCTGCTGCCAGTAAGTTGCGTGCAATTGCACATCCGATGAGGATCGCTATTATAGATCTTCTCAACGAAAAGAAAAAGCTCAGTGTAACTGATATATATGAATACCTGAAGATTGAGCAGGCTGCTGCATCGCACCACCTGAACATTCTGAAAAGCAAAGGTGTGCTTATGTCCAAAAGGGAAGGCAAACAGATTCACTATTCAGTTAAATCATCGTCAATCGTCGAAATCATACAGTGTATCGACAAATGTAACGGATAAAATTCCGGGTTCACGAAATTTTAGCAAGGATATTTTATCAGTAATCCGGAAGAATGGTTTGTGGCCATTTTTGCGGATTATTTTTTTTTAGCCGGGATATGTTTAAATACCCAGACAGGAGTTTAATAACCTGCTAAGCAAAATACAAGCGGGGATGCCGGATTTCTTAATAAACCCTGCGAGGGTTGCATGCTGTTTAAGTTGCTGTCGGGCAACCCACTACGGGATTCGGCAGGATAAAATAGAAATTTGATCCTTTGTTTAATTCGCTCTTTAGTCCTATTTCACCTTTATGTAACAATACTATACGTTTTGCAATTGCTAAACCCAGTCCCGTACTTTGCTCTCCTTCTGTTGGTCTGGTGCTTGTAGTCTGAAAGTAATTGAAAAGTTTTTGTTGCTCGTTTTCGGGAATCCCTTGACCGTTATCAATAATTTCAGTTAAAATTTGTTTGTTTTCTAATAATGTTATTTTGACAACTATTTCACTTTTGCTGAATGAATATTTAATTGCGTTCGACAGGAGGTTGTCTGTTACTTCGGCAAGATAATTCCCGTCAAATTGTATCATTAAGCTATTGTGTATTTGACAATCAAAATATATAGAAATGTTTTTACGATTAGCAGCCAACTGACTCAATGAAATTTGATGCTTAATAAATGATAAATAATCCTGCGTTTTTAATATTAGTTCAATTTTCCCTGATTCAATTTTAGAGACATCCAACAAATTATTCAGCATTAACAGGGTATTTTCACTCATTGTCTTTATTAATTGCAAAACTTCCATCGGTTGGGGATTGGTATTGCTTTCATTTTCTTCTATTAAAAGGTCCGATAATGAATTAATTCCACCGATAGGAGTTCTCAAATCATGGGCAGCTATTCCAATAAATTTATTTTTTTCTTCATTTAGAACTTTTAGATTGCTGTTTACTTGTTTCAGCCTTTTATCTTTTTCTTTGAGATACAATACCAATAAACCTATTGATGTGAAAATAAAGAGCCTTACAAATCCATTCCAAATGGGAAAGAATAATTTAGAATATTCACTGTTGTTATAATCGGCTAAGAACCAAAGAATGGAAGATAATATTGCACAAGCCAACACTGAAGATGCTTTTGTTCCTTGATACAATGCAAGAAACGATATAGGGATTAGATAAAACAATGAGAACGAAAATTCCGAACTCGTAAAATAGTCCAGGAAACCAATCATAAAAATAGTGAACAGTGTTAAAACAAGAATAATAAATCTGTTTTCTAATTTCTTTATAACTATCATTTTTTTTCTTTAAGCAAAGTTAATTAATAAACGTTAAGCTAAAGTGTTCTTTTCCACTTATTATAAATATTGGATAAGCATGATAAGATACTGTTAATGAGATTAATACCCAAATCGTGGTTTACCTGAATAAAGCGATTCATAGCTGCACTCCAATCGCTCAACTTAGGTAATATTTGTTTTTCAAAAGGCCTTAGTCATTTGAAAAATAGCCCTACTGCCGGAAATTTTACAGACTTCCGGGTGGTGGTATTTTCCAGTCTTCTTCGAGGGTCCAGTTGGCCCGGAGTTCAAACTCTTTTGGATGGTAGTTTATATACTCAGGCTGCCTCTTTTTCAGGTAATTGCCGGTATCCCACAACCCGTTGCGGTTCGAATCGTAAATTACCTTTAACCTGTACTTGCCCGATTTCAGATACCTGAATTCCAGGGTGGTATTTTCGCTGATAATCTGCTGATCCAGTATTTTTTCTTTGTCACCCAACAACTGAATAATGTAGTTGGTTCCTGCCTCCGGTATTATAATCGCTATTTTCAGAATAGAGGTCTCTGCCTCGGTAAGTGTCATAAACCGGAAATCGGTGCTGTCGTTGTAATGGCCAAATACGCCCGAAAATGCACTGTCGCGCAGTGTCAACTGATAGGAGACTCCTTCTTTCCATGAATATTTGACAAGGAGACGGGTTTTAATGGAATCGTCAAATAAAAAAGTTGGTTTCAGCATGGTTGAATCCCTCTTCAGCAGTACTTTGCTGTAATCATAGCTTTTTAATGGTTCAGAAAAGGTTAGTATAACTGGTCTGTCGGGCCTGATTTTGGAAGAAACTATGTTGTTTTTAAGGCCTAACGATGGTTTGGTCGCAATATCCTTTGACTTGTTACGGCCAATGTTCACTTCCCGTGGTTTAAGCGACAATTCAACCGTGTCGTTGGTAGTACCCGAATCAGCCACGATCATTTTCAGACTGTCGCTCCCCGGCAAAGGGATCCATACAGTGAGCGTATCCCGGCTTTTGTTGAATCCGGTAATATTCCAGTTGCCTGTTAAAGCGGGCTGCAGTGGAGTCAGTTTTAGGTTAACAACCGGAAATCTGAAGATAATTGAAAGAACATTTTCCCGTGCCAGTGTGCACTTTACCAGTTTCTGAACCGAGTCCGTTTCCCTGAATTGCCGCATTACAGGCATCATTGTTTTGCTTAAAACAATTTTTAAAGAATCATTGGTTTTTAAAGAATCACCCATAATGCTGTCCATAGCCTTTGGCTTCACAATCGGCGAATAGGGGCGGACCAGCGAATCCTGAAAGGCAATTTCCTCGTTGGGCAGATTGTAAATGTAATCGGCGTTGATGTCGGTAAGGGCAAACATCAGGTACCGGCCATCGCGCAAATTATTCAGGTTGAATTCGCCTGATTCGCTGGTGCGCGACAGGTAATAAGGTCTTGTTTTGTAAGGAACAGAGTCATAAACCGAATCGTACAACATGACAAAAGCGTCTTTAACCGGTTGGTTGGTAAAAGCATTAAGCAATTTCCCGCCAATTTTAAGCGAATCGAGCACTGGCCCGGTTGAGAAAGTGAACTGAAACCCTGGCAGTGGGTTGCTTTCAGTGAGGTCAACAATCGAATTTCCAAAGAAGAAATTATAGGTAGTATTATCGCGGAGAGGTTCCTTTAACTTCATGATCAGGCTCTTGCCCCTGGTGCTAAATTCCGGTTGTTTGGCCAGTGTGGGTGATACCACCAATTGTGTATTAATATCCTTAAGAGTGACAAACTCGCTGAATGTAAGCACCACCTTGTCGGAATTGAAATTTACACTTTGGTTGGCCGGTGTTGCACTTGTAACAGTGGGCGGGGTGGTGTCCCTTGGCCCGCCGGTGGGCGAAACCGGGTTGGCACAGGAAGCCAGTAAAAGCAGACCGGCAAACAAAAGCCGGTAGCGCATTGAAACAAACAGGGAAAAAAAGTCCATAAACGGAATTGCTGATGCAAAGATGGGCATTTTTAGGATAACGGGTTCTATCGCTTTGAAATTGCAGTGGACTTTACGATTGGTTGTTTCACTGATCAGGATGTGAGCGGTAGCGTTGGTTTGGTAAGCGGTTCACCAAGCAAAAAAAAGCATGATCAGCAATTAACAGCATGTCTGCTTCGCATCCATGTGTTGCCTGCTGAAATCCTTGTTTTGGCGGATTATTGGGATAAAGTTAGTATGTTTGTCTTTCCTGGAAAAGACATCAGAGTGCCGTTTGTTGCAATTAAATATTAGCATTTAAGTTAGCATCTGTTTCCAGGCGGCTTGAATTTTTATTTTTAATTTTCCTGTATTTATTTCTTCTTCGTGTTCGGGCGTAATGATGATAGCATCAAAGCAGTTGAGAACTTCCGATGCTTCGGATAACCCGGCAATTTCACGTTTCAAAGTGTCGCTATCCGAAATATTCCAGCATACCTGTATTAACTTCACGGGCTTATCACGGTCGAAGAGCACAAAATCACATTCCTTTTTCCCTTTATAAAAATATAATCC
>JBBQBC010000019.1:0-28668 GCA_038317155.1 Bacteroidales bacterium | reverse complement strand
ATTACACCACTTTTTATCATTCAGAGCCACAGAGTGGCGAAATGTTGGTAGTAAATTGCAGAATAAGAGGATTTTAAGGTGCAGAGCACCGTAACGTAAAAGAATGTCGTCTTTTTTGAGTTTTTCAGCAGGCCCTACTTATCGGCGCTGATTTTTATTTTATATCTGAATATAAATTGAAAATATTGATTATATACATTTGATTGTGCAAGTGTGTTACCATAAAAATCAGTCCAGCTTACCACGGAAAAATGTGTAAGTGCATGATTGTTCCTCAACCCTAAATCAATTCTCTTCGTAATGCAATAATTTACACCAATCAATCCTGAAATTTCAAAAGCGTTTTCTTCAAAAGGAGAAAAAGCATTCTGACTAAAATCTAAATTTCCATCTTTGTTAATTAAATAAGCAAACCCGGGGCCTATGGAAATGAAGAGTTTATCGGTGCAATAAAGATTCGCGAGTATCGGTAGCTGAATATAATTAAGTTGAATCTTGAATTCACTCATAATACGATTAATACCACCAACCGTTCCTCCTTTTCTGATATATCCGGGTTCTGCTGCTATACCCAGGATTCCGGGAAACCTGTATTCAATAGATCCGTTTATATTGAAGCATGCCATATTATAAAATAACCTGCTGTTTGTATAAGTATTATTCGCTACATGTGGAATATTAATGCCGAATCCTGCTTGAAACCCATACCGAATGTTCTGAGCCTGAAGATTCAATCCGAGGTATAATATCAATCCTTTTATAATCAAAACTTTAACTGTTTTCATTTCTTTCCGGACAACATAATATTGGCTAAAGGTATGAAATTTTTAGTTTTATTCCAATAACTTTCAGTTTTCCATCACAAATATCTGAATAACAGGATACAAAGTAATATCTCCACCGCTTGAATGTACCGTGTCTCGGGAAAGCGGAGCCACTCCGATAGCCATCGGAGCATGAAAGTTTGCCACAGCCCCAACCTATCAGGTATCGGTTGTGGGCATGTTAGTTTTGTTTTGCTTTATTCAGGATTCTTTGATATCTATACCATTGAAGCGCAAGTATAAAAGTCAAAACTATCAAAATCATTCCAACAGGTTTAATGTCGGTCCAAAGCCAGGTAATCTGATTAATTTTGAAAGTAAAGGCTACGGCAAAAAGGCCGCAAATTAATGTTGTGGACATAAACAGGTTTCTCCTTTTCATTTTCTTTGGTTTTTAAAGTGAAATGCAAAGTTCGGCTGTTTATTTAGCTTGTCAAGGTTGAGAAAGGTTGAAAAAAGGTTGAGAAAAGGTTGATTTTAAAGCACGAAACCTGCTTGGTCGCTGTTTATTCCGGATTTTGATACCGTCTCATTTGTTTACGCGAATCTATTTCCAGAATTTTATAAAGTTTGTTTATGTGCGTTTTAAGTGTACTCAATTCGATAGATAACTCGCTCATAATTTCTTTATTTGACTTTCCCTTAACTATTAAATCAAAAACCTCTTTTTGTCTGGAAGACAACTTGTCCAACTGATTTCTCATATTTGTTTCAGGAGTTAGGGTTTTCTTTTTAATAAGGCCTATCAAAGTTTTAGTCTTGTTTTTTTCAATCTGTATCCATATTAAAGCCAATACAATTAAAACTACGACCAAAATTACGGCAATGAAGGCATTGTCATTCCACAGCCATAATGTCCGGATATTTGTGAAACGGAAACTAATCGTTAAAAAGAGAAGGAATATTGCAATTATTTCCAGCTTTTTCTGGTGCCGAAACAATAAATCAGCCAGATAATGGATAATTCTCATTTTAGATTTTTTCTTACAATGGGTTATGACATGACTGACTATATGCTGAAGGACATTTTTGAAAACCCTATACTCCAACCACCAAAATCCTTGATAAAAGTACTAACTTTCTCAACTTTAATATTAAATACCCTGTCGTTTCAAATCCGGCATTAATCGTTCATCAGCGAAAAACCTGTCCTGAATATAGGCGCAACCTAGGCCGAAACCTGCGAAAATTTAAGCCGTAATTCAAGTTGTTCGGGTATTTATTCTATGGCGGATATCGAAATATTTGGCTTTTTATACGGCTCCTCTTTTAAAAGTATCACCTTCAACCGGATCGCCGGTATCCCATCCTTTTTTAAACCATTTCATCCGCTGGGCTGAGGTGCCGTGCGTAAAAGCGTCGGGAACCACCATGCCCTGCGATTGCATCTGAAGGTGATCGTCGCCAACGGCTGAAGCAGCACCCAGTGCCTCTTCAATATCACCCGGTTCCAGGATTTTAAATTTCTGCTGCGCGTGGTTAGCCCATACACCCGCATAGAAATCGGCCTGTAATTCAAGCCTGACAGTGAGTATATTGGCTTCTTTTTCAGATAATTGTTGCCGTTTTTCATTCACATCTCCAAGCACTCCAAGTTGTTTCTGAACATGATGCCCTACCTCATGGGCTATCACATAAGCAATGGCGAAATCGCCCGGTGCACCGAACCTGTTTTTCATTTCATCACAAAAACTCAGATCGATGTAAACTCTTTCATCGCCCGGACAATAAAACGGACCACTGGCCGCACCGGCAGATCCACAGGCCGATTCTACCTGTCCACGAAACAGCACCAACTTTGGCACCCGATAAGTAAGGCCGGAATTCGCGAAAAGTTCAGTCCAAACCTCTTCGGTATCTGCCAACACGACTGAAACAAACTGAGCAATGGAATCTTCAGCGGCAGTGGCTTCAACGGTTTGGGTCTGGGTATCTCCGAACCCACCCAGCATCTGACCGGGGTCGCCTCCCATCAGCAGCACAATAATGGCGATAACAACGGTTCCGATACCGCCACCAATAGCCATCTTTCCTCCCGACATCCCGCGTCGGTCTTCAACGTTTGAACTTGATCTTCTTCCTATCCAGCGCATGATAATTGGGTTTATATTTGAGTCCACTCTGAAAACTAAGTATTTGACACCAAGCGATGCACTGAGCCTGTCGAAGTGCCACAAAAACACAATCCGCCAACTAGCGGGCACCAATTTTAATATATTGATATACAATATTTTGTGTAAATTGGTGTTTTAGAGATTTGGTGTCTATTCTTATTTTTTGACTTTTCAGGGCAGGCTGATAATTGAAATTACAATCCCAAAGTTACAGTATTATAATCACCGTAAGTACAATCAGCCATTATTTTGACGAAAGAAATTCATCCGTTGACAATTCCGGGGAATTATTCTGATTGCGTTTTTTGATCAAACCAAACAGATAAACCTTCGTATATTTGGCTTTTATTCATCTGAAAAAATGCCCGACGAATACATCACCCTTTTTGCTGAAGTCATGTTGCCGATTCCCGTAGGAAGATATTTTACCTATCGTGTTCCGCAGGAACTGAACAATCAGGTTCTGGCTGGAATGCGGGTAGTAGTGCAGTTCGGGAAAAAGAAATTCTACACCGGGTTGGTCAGGCGCGTTCACGATAAGGCCCCTCAGGTAATGTCGCTCAAATATGTGCTATCGGTCATCGATCCATTGCCGGTTGTGAATGAGCGGCAGTTTACACTCTGGGAATGGATGGCCGGTTACTACATGTGCACACCCGGTGAAGTGATGAATGCAGCCCTGCCCTCGGCTTTCAAACTAGCCAGCGAATCGCGCGTGATACTTGATCCTGAATATATTAAGGACAATGAAGTTCTGAACGACCGCGAATTCCAGATTGTAGAGGCTTTGGAGTTGCGTAAAATTCTGACGTTGACCGAAATCAGCCGGATTATTGGTATTGCCAAAGTTATCCCGCTGGTTAAAACAATGATTGAAAAGAGCATTGTGAGGGTTGAGGAGGAAATTACTGAACGCTACAAACCCAGGACAGAAACCTGCATCAGGCTGGCCGAAGCTTTCCGCGATGAAACTACCATGAATGCCATAATGGATAAACTGAATAAAAAGGCATTCAAGCAGTTACAGGTGCTGATGGGGTTTATCAGCCTGTCCCGCTGTTTTTCGGGCCACGAAAAAGAGGTAACAAAGTCAGAGTTACTCAAAACTCCGGGTGCGTCAGCCGCTCAACTCGACGGGCTGGTCAAAAAAGGCATCCTGGAAAGTTATCCCCGTAATGTAAGCCGCCTTTTGCACCCTGATGCCGTTGCTTCGCCCGATGATATTGTGCTAAGCCCTGTTCAGCAGGCTGCTTTTGACGAGCTAAAACCTAATCTTTCAGAAAATCAGATCATCTTGCTGAAAGGTGTTACTTCAAGCGGGAAAACTGAGATTTACATCAAACTGATCAATGAAATTATTATGCAGGGCAAACAAGTGTTGTACCTGCTTCCTGAGATAGCTCTTACCACCCAGATTATTCAGCGACTACAAAAGTTTTTCGGAGCCTCGGTCGGAGTTTACCATTCCCGTTACAACGAAGCGGAACGTGTTGAGATATGGAACAAGGCCAATCTACCCCTGGCCAGCCAGTCTGAACAGCAACCCTACAAAATTTTGCTGGGCGCACGTTCGGCGCTTTTCCTCCCTTTCACCGATCTGGGACTGATCATTGTGGACGAAGAACACGATTCGTCTTATAAGCAAAACGACCCTGCCCCCCGTTACAATGCAAGGGATACAGCCGCTATACTCGGCCAGATTCACAAAGCCCCGGTTCTGCTGGGATCAGCAACCCCTTCTGTCGAAAGCTATTTCAATACCCAACAGGGAAAGTACAAATATGTTGAGCTGAATGAACGCTATGGCGGTCTTCAGATGCCCGATATCAAAATTATTGACATCCGGGAAGAAACCAGGCAGCACCGGATGAAATCGCACTTCTCGGTGCAGTTGCTCGATGCCGTTACAAAGGCATTGGATGGTGGCGAACAGATAATTCTTTTCCAGAACCGGCGCGGCTTTTCTCTCCGCCTCGAATGCGACACCTGCCACTATACGCCACAATGCATTAATTGTGATGTTACCCTTATCTATCACAAGCAGATCAACTTACTCAAATGCCATTATTGTGGTTATTCAATGCAGGTCCCGTCAAAATGCCCCGATTGCAGCAGTCCCGCACTGAAGATGAAAGGATTCGGAACTGAAAAGGTAGAGGAAGAGCTTGGTGTGTTGTTCCCGGATGCAATTATTGGCCGCATGGATCTCGACACAACCCGCACCAAATACGCCTATCAAAAGATTATCGGCGAATTTGAAACGGGCAAAATTGACATATTGGTGGGCACCCAAATGGTAAGCAAAGGTCTCGATTTCGACAATGTTAGCCTGGTAGGTGTGCTTTATGCCGATGGCTTGATGAGTTACCCTGATTTCAGGGCTTTTGAGCGAAGTTACCAGATGCTGGCTCAGGTGAGTGGCAGATCAGGCCGGAAGAATAAACGGGGACTGGTTGTGATACAGGCCAACAACCCGAAACACCCGCTACTGCAATGGGTTGTTGATGACAATTACACGGAAATGTACAACCAGCAGATCAGGGATCGGTTCACTTTCAAATACCCACCTTATTATCGCCTACTGGAGGTTTCGCTTCGACATAGGGAATATGAAATACTGAATAAAGCAGCAAGTGTGCTGGCCGCGATGCTGAAACCTTACTTCGGCAAGCTTCTGCTGGGGCCTGAATATCCCATGGTATCGAGGGTCCGGAATCAATTTATAAAAAATATCATTCTTAAAACGAGCAAGGGAAAAGAAGCCGCCCAGCTCAAGTTTGAAACTGCCCGGCAGATCGAAATATTTCATGAACTACCTGATTATAAAAGCGTAAGGGTTCAGATAGATGTAGATCCAATTTAGAGGCGCAGGGCTTAGAGCTCAGGGCTCAGGGCAAGTGGAGCGAAGCAGCTTGCCCTCACGCCAAAGAGGGCGGAACAAGCTGCACTCTTTTGCGGGGGAGTCCCGACCACTTTCTCGGGGGAGCATGAAAAGGCATCCCTAGACCCTTTCTTTCGTTCCTCGTCCAGGACGTCCCTTTTTTGCATAGAGGAACGATTAAGATGCCATTGGATATTAGAAATTGGAAATTAGAAATTAGAAATTAGAAATTATTTCTTCCCTTCCTCTTCTTTCTCCTCCAAAATCAAGTAGATATCCTCGTTGTCTTTTTTCATAAGATACTTCTCGCGACCAAACTTTTCGAGCGAAAGCGAGTCTGACATAAGTTCTTTCATGGCAGTGCTGTCCTTTTTAATTTCGTTCCTGTAAAACTCTCTTTGCTGGCGATGTTCATTCAATGTGCGGCCAAGCTTAACCTGCGCAATAAAATTATTACGGTCGAAAAAGGTAAGCCACACCAGAAGAGCCAGTATAGTAAGAATATACTTATTGCGAAAAATCGGGGGTATCCGGTGCCACATAATACGCTGAGTTCCTTCACAAAAATAGGTAGAAAAAATCGTTTTTAGTGATCCGGAATAAATTAATTCCTGAATCCATTTCTTCGATGAGTTCGATACATTTTGCGGATCTCCTTGTTTAAATCCTTATTTCTTTTAGCTGCGCAACACTCACCACCGGCTTTGCGCCCTGGGTTCTAAGCCATTTGCCCAAGCTCCATGCCCTGTGCCCTGAGCCCTGTACTCTTTGCCCTCCCGACGAAGTGGCCGGGATTCCCCCGCCAAAGTGGGCGGGGCAAGCTGCTTTGCTCCATGTGCCCTGTGCTCTTTGCCCTGAGCCCTTTGCCCTGAGCTCTGTGCCCTCCCGACGAAGTGGTCGGGATTTCCCCGCCAAAGTGGGCGGGGCAAGCTGCTTTGCTCCATGTGCCCTGAGCCCTGCGCCCTGTGCCCTCCCGACGAAGTGGTCGGGATTCCACATTGCTCCATGTGCCCTGAGCCCTGAGCCCTAAGCCCTGTGCCAAATAATCTTAACTTCAGAGTCCAATCTCACCGGCAACCTCCGCCATAGCCGCGACAGCCAATGCAGCAAAATCATCGATCGGAATACCAATTTTCTCACATTCCATGATACTCTCACGTTTAACGGAAGCTGCAAATGCCTTCTCTTTCATTCTTTTAACAACAGATTTCGGTTTTACCGATGCCACTTTCCTATCCGGATAAACCATAGCCGTAGCTGTAATCAAACCTGTGATGGTTTCACCGGCAGCCAGAGCATGCTGAAATTCCGTGGACCGCTCCTGACCGGTAGCCATCTCATTGTGCATCCTGATGGCATCCACTACATCAGCATCGATATCCATTTCAAGTAAGATTCTTGCCGATTCAAGGGCATGAACTTTTGGTTCGGCATTGGTGACCTCAACATCAAGGTCGTGCAACAATCCTGCCTGCCCCCACTTTTCCACATCGCGGCCAAGATGCCGTGCCATCGCCCTCAATACAGCTTCTGAAGCGAGTGAATGGGCAATCATGCGTTCATTCTTAACATATTGGTGAAGCAACTTCAGGGCTTCTTCTCTTGGTAGCAGCATAGTGATAATTTCTAATGTCTAATGTCTAATGTCTAATGTCTAATGTCTAATGTCTAATGTCTAATGTCAGAACAGCCTTACTTTCGGCTTCAGTATAAAGGTTCAGTCCTCTAATCTTTGAACAATGAGCTTTGAACTTTGAACTTTAAACTTTGAGCTTTAAACTTTGAGCTTTGAACTTTGAACTTTAAACTTTGAGCTTTGAACTTTGAGCTTTGCACTTTGAACTTTGAACTTTGAACTTTAGACTTCGAGCTTTAGACTTTGAACTTTGAGCTTTAAACTTTGAGCTTTAAACTTTGAGCTTTGAGCTTTGAACTTTGCACTTTGAACTTTATCCTTACTGATGCAGATCCAGCCCGTTCAGCATATAAATACTGTGCCGGATGGTTTTGGTGATTTCGGCCAGATATTCTTCCACGGCTTTAACGCTTCCCGGCAAGGTACAAACAAGGGTTTCGCCAATAACACCGGCCACGCCCCTGCTAACCAGTGCGTTGGGCTTTTCAGTGCCATACTTGACACGGATCAGCTCCATGATACCCGGTATTTCCTTATCCAGCAAAGGTTTTACAACATCCACAGTAATATCTCGTGGGCCAATGCCTGTGCCACCGGTTGTAATCACAATGTCGGCATTCCCTTTTTCTTTCAGGTGCTGCCGAAGTAGGGCTGCCTCGTCTGGAATCACAACTCTTTCAATTTCAGCTTTCCAACCTGAGGAAGCGAAAAATTCCTCCATCAACTGCACTATCCTTGGGCCACTCCGGTCTTCGTATTCGCCGGCTGAAGCACGATCACTCAAGGTAATCACATTCACTTTGAATATTCGTGGCAGGTATTCAATTAAATCGCCGGCTTTCACAATACCCGGACGAAGAACCCGGCAGAAAATCCCCTCCTTTGGCATCACACAATTACCCACTTCCCGATAAATGGCACAGCTATCACCATGGCACTTTTTCCCGATCTGCGTTACTTCAAGCAAGGCATCCCCAATCGTAAAACGATCCAACGGATGCGTTTCGTAAAGGATAATCCCCTCAGTAGTAATATTTTCGGCAAATTCACCATAGTTGAGCGGCCGTTTTGCCTGTATCTCAAATTTACGGAAACTCTCAGTTCCCAGCAGACTAACCTGCCTGTGCCAGTTGCCCGAATGGGCATCGCCCATAACACCTCTGGAATTCAACTCTATCTGTGCGACAGGCTCTTTGATAGTCCCTTTCTTTTCAGAAATATTTACCGATACGACTTTTATATTCATCAATTTTAAAATTTCAGTTTATTAGCATTCACAAAGCTTTGTCGCAATCTTCGGGAAGCTTCCCGTCATATAAAATTCCGGCATTTAAAAACATTAAAGCCGACATCAGCAGTGACCCGCCAAGGGCAATGTAAAATATTCCCTGCAAAAATATGGGCATCAGGTGCAGCTGGGCAAACACAATGCCCATGGAAGACATTAGGGCAATCAGCAGGTAGCTTTTCCATCCGAAAAAAGCAAAAAAACAAGGATTCTCCTGCTTAATACATGCAATCCGGCGGATATACTTCCGGCTTACTTTCAAAAAAACAAAGTTAAAAAACACGGTAAATCCAACCAACCCAAGCAGGATAACCTCCCACAGCGGAAAAGGCGCTTCCGGGGCAAATTTCAACGCAAGCATCAGCACCCTGTATGACGCAAAACCCCAAACGGAAGCTGCAATAAAAAACAACCACCGTTTTGGCACACCCGGCTTAAATTTTATCCAGAAATTGCCCATGTTTTTTGGATTAAAAATCTGATTTTATCTTATCTATCAGGCGAATATCGCCCAAAATCATCTGCTTATCAATAGCTTTACACATATCATAAACTGTAAGCAATGCAATGCTTACAGCGGTTAATGCTTCCATTTCCACACCGGTCTGGCCAATACTCTTTACCAGTGTTGTAACTTCCACGCCTTTATCAGTAAGCTTTGTTTTAACCTCAACTTTCGTTAATTGCAGTGGATGACAAAGCGGGATCAATCTGCTAGTTTCCTTTGCAGCCTGAATGCCGGCAATCTCCGCCACAGTCAGCACATCGCCTTTCTTTATCTCGTTTTCACGGATCAGTCTTATCGCTTCCGCGGATAAGGAAATGCTTCCGCAGGCTATGGCTGTTCTTTGCTGAATTGGTTTATCACCGACATCTACCATATTGGCTTTGCCTTTATCGTCAGTATGCGAAAATTTCTTAATGTCCATAGGATTGTATTATTCCATCAATCAATTATTTTCAATTTAACTGCTCTCTTATCCCATTTTCTCAGTCTCGCTGTCTATCCATCTCTCAGTCTCTCAGTCTCTTCGTCTCTCCGTCTCTCCATCTCTCAGTCCCTTAGTCTCTCCATCTCTCAGTCCCTTAGTCTCTCAGTCCCTTAGTCTCTCAGTCCCTTAGTCTCTCAGTCTCTCAGTCTCTCAGTCTCTCAGTCTCTCAGTCTCTCAGTCTCTCAGTCTCTTCGTCTCTTAGTCTCTCGGTCTCTCGGTCTCTCAGTCTCTTCGTCTCTTCGTCTCTCGGTCTCTTCGTCTCTCAGTCTTTCAGTCTCCCCGTCTCCATCTCCCCCAATCACCCTCCGATATTATAAAACTCGCCCCTCAGATTCACACTTCCGCAGGCTGGTTTGTTTACGAGAGCAAGGTTTATCGCCTTTTCAGCTCCCAGTGTCCTTACATCGTATTCTATATCACTGAAAAGACAGGGCATAAGTTTGCCGTTCGCCGTAAGCCTCAACCGGTTGCATGAACCGCAATCGCCGCCCGATCCGCCTTCAACCACTGAAAAGTGGCCTTCGGTCAGGCTCATCTGGTGAATAAAGCGCACTTCAAGATCATTTTTTTTACAATATTCTGCAACCAGTCGGGCATCAGGCTCATCAGATGACTGTTGAATAACACAGTTTATCTTAACCGGATTTAGTCCGGCCTCTCTGGCAGCCTGTATTCCGCATAAGGCATCATCCAGTGATCCGCCACGGGTAAATAAGCGATAGCGGTCTTTATCAAGGGTGTCGAGACTGATATTTACCCGGCTAAGACCAGCTTTAAAAAGATCCGCAGCATAGCGGCTGAGCAACGTTCCATTAGATGTCATTGAAAGATCACTGATTCCGGTGATCGCGGCCAGCATGCCCACCAATTCAACAATTCCCTTTCTTACCAGTGGCTCTCCTCCGGTTATCCTGACTTTATCAACGCCCATCCTAACTGCAACCCTGACGACCTCAACTATTTCTTCAAAAGTGATTACCTCGCTGTGCTGCAGCATTTTTATCCCATCCTCAGGCATACAATAAATGCAACGAAGGTTGCAGCGGTCGGTAACCGAAATCCGCAGATAATTTATTTTTCTTTCAAAATTGTCGTACATCCCTGAGTTCTCCGGAATTTATGTGAGTTTCCCCGATTTCGACAGCCATAATCCCATCTGCGCCTTCATAAGCATGAATATGCGCAGAACCATGGTATTCAAGGGGTTCTATTTTACCTTCCTTATTTATCCTTACCGGTATAAACGATTTCCGTTCAGCTTTTTTACGAATATATTCTGCTGCCATGGGTAACTTAAGTACCTTTGGGTTAAATTGATGACCCATTAAATGATAGGCAAGTTGCTTGACCAACAGTTCAAACTGCACGAATGAAGATACCGGATTGCCGGGCAACCCGAACATAAACTTGTCGTCTTTGAGGCCAAAAACAGTCGGTCTTCCGGGTTGAACAGCAATGCTCTTAAATTTTATTTCAATACCAAGTTCCTGCATTACAGCAGGAACAAAATCGAAGTCACCCATGGAAACACCGCCGGTAAGCAGTAGAATATCGCTTTTTTCGAAGCCCTTGACAATCCGTTCGCGCGTGCTTTCCGGGGTGTCGGGAGCTATACCAATGTATTCAACCAATAGTCCGATTTCCCTTGCCTGAGCCATCAACTGATGGGCGTTGCTGTTTCTGATCTGCCCTAATGAGGGTTTCTCCCAGGGCTCCACCAACTCGTCTCCTGTTGAAATCACCCCTATTACAGGGCGTTTGAATACCAACGGTTCTCCGTAACCCACTGCCGCAAGAATAGCTATATGATGCGGTTTCAAAATGACACCCTTTTGCAGCACCAACTGTCCCTGCTTTACATCTTCTGCCTGCCAGGCGATGTTGGAAGAGGTTTTATCCTTTAAAAATAAAATCTTACCATCAGCAAGCATTTGTGTATACTCAACCATGATCATGGTATCGGCTCCTTCGGGTACCATAGCTCCGGTCATAATTTTAGAGCATTGGCCCGGTTTGAGCGGAAATTTCGGCAAAATACCGGCCGGAACAACTTCAATCAATTCAAACGGGCCGGGCAATTCTGAACGACGGCAGGCATAGCCATCCACCGCAGCCTTATTGAAAGGCGGCATCTCAACATCGGAAAAAACATCTTCAGCCAGCACCCGCCCAACAGCTTCGTCAAGCCCTGATTGTTCTATTACAGGTTTAACTGCCACACTGTTGACAATTGCAAGCGCCTCTTCAAAAGTTATCATACCAGTTAATTCAGGTTCGCAACAAAGATAAACAACCCTCACGAGATGAATGCGGATTCCAAAGGCATTCTTTAGTGAGTAGCCATTTTTATACAGGAAGCATTCCTGAGAGAGCCATCCACCGGGTATTTATCTTAAATTTCAATCATTCAAAATCTTATAATACTTCTGATCCGCAAACTATAATATCTGAAAGATGTGAATGTGTTGCATCCGTTTATGAAGATGTGGAATTTCATAATCAGCATTCTCAACCACACAATTACTATTCATAAAATCCACAGGTATTGTTTACTTTTGATAACTGCTGAACTCATATCAAACCGGTATTTATGCTTGAACTATTAAATAACAATTATTTCAGGATTATAGGAAGTACGCTGGCCGTTTACCTGTTCATCATCATTGCCATCCGGCTTTTTGGCAAAAAGGAACTTGCCCAGTTATCGGTGATTGATTTGGTTTTCATCCTGTTGATCAGCAATGCCGTGCAAAATGCCATGGTGGGCCCAGATGCTACCTTAACGGGTGGATTGGTGGCCGCTTCCACACTTTTTGTAGTAAACTATGCATTGAAATATCTTCAGTTTTTCTTTCCGAAGTTTAGAAAAGCTGTTGAAGGTGAAACGATTATGCTGGTATATAAGGGTAAAATCCTAAAATCTCATCTTGAAAAAGCGCGCATTACAGAAGATGAGTTGATGGAAGCCGCCAGGGAACATGGAGTCGCCACCGTCGGCGATGTAGATCTGGCCGTTCTGGAAGTTGATGGCAATATCAGTATACTCTCTGAAAAATACCAGAAAAAATCGGTTAAAAGACTCAGGGCAAGAAAAAATATCAGGGTAAGAGGAGGCTGAACAAAATCAGCCACTTTCAGAAATCAATTCCTGCTGGTTCGGAAGCCTTTCCTTAGGCCAAATCTGCCAACATTGATTCCGATGTTAGGATTTATTATATGTACTTTTGCCGCCGAAAACCATTACACATGCCAACCAATACTTCCGATTTGACGTTCGAATCCATGGGTCTATCACCTGCATTACTGGAGGTTATTTCCCTGCAGAAATACGATGACCCATACCCCATTCAGAAGGAGGTAATTCCGGCCATTCTGCAACGGAAGGACATTCTGGGCATTGCCCCCACGGGTTCTGGAAAAACAGCAGGTTATGTATTGCCCCTTCTGATGAACCTTAAGGAGCGAAAACCTACCCGAAACCGGCATGTGCAGGTACTCGTTCTCGTACCCACCCGTGAGCTGGCCGTTCAGGTGAGTGAAGTATTCAAACTGTTTGGCGTTGCAGTTCCCGGCAAAATCAAAATACTGGCTGTTTACGGAGGTGTTGCGGTTAACCCGCAAATGATTGCCCTGCAAGGCGTTAATATTCTGATTGCCACCCCGGGTCGCTTACTCGAACTCGTAGAATCGAATGCTGTGAAGCTATCGGGGATTGAAACACTGGTGCTGGATGAAGCCGATAAAATGCTAAACCTTGGTTTTCAGGAGGAGATGAAAAGCATTTTTGCACTTTTACCTGCAAAACGCCAAAACCTTTTGTTTTCAGCCACTTTGAGTGATGATGTAAACCATATAAAACAGTTTATCCTGCATGAACCCCTTGTTATTAAAATAGAAACTGAGATCGACAACATCGATCTGATCGAACAACTGGCTTATTTTGTTCAGGAAGAGAGAAAGGGCCCACTGCTTCGTTATCTAATCCGGGAAAACAATATGAAGCAGGTGCTGGTTTTTACCTCTTCGGTTTACAGCTCAGAAAAAGTTGCCGAAAAACTCAGGAACAGTGGGATTGATGCCTCGGCCATGCACAGTAAATTAAGCCAGAAAGCAAGAACAGAAGCTTTGGACCGCTTTAAATCGGGGAGACTCAGGGTGATGGTTGCCACTGATCTGATTAGCAGGGGTATCGACATTAAGTTCCTTCCTTTCGTCATAAATTACGAATTACCCCGCTCTCCTAAAGACTACATCCACCGCATCGGAAGAACCGGCCGCGCTGAATCACCCGGTGAGGCCATCTCGTTTGTTTCACCCGAAGATCAGCATCACTTCAAAGTCATTCAGAAAAAAATGGGCAAATGGGTAACTATGATTGACAGTAAAAACATTGAATTCAGGGGATTTTAGATAAAAAGGGACGGGGGACGGTTCTTTCAGTTGAAAGTCCTGCTTCTAAGTGAGTGACTAAGAGACAAGGGGACTTAGAGACTTAGAGACGATTCCTTCGGTTCAAAGTCCTGCTTATAAGTAAGAGACAAAGGGACTAGGAGACTTAAAGACTAAGAGACTGAGAGACGGTTCCTTCGGTTGAAAGTCCCACTTCTAAGTATATAACAAGGAGATAGTCATTCGTCATTCATAATTCGTCATTCATAATTCGTCATTCATAATTCGTCATTCGTTATTCGTTATTCGTTATTCGTTATTCGTTATTCGTTATTCATAATTCGTAATTCATAATTCATAATTCGTCATTCATAATTCGTCATTCGTCATTCATCATTCGCCATTCATAATTCGTCATTCATAATTCGTCATTCGTCATTCATAATTCGTCATTCGTTATTCGTCATTCATAATTCGTCATTCGTCATTCATAATTCGTCATTCGTTATTCGTTATTCGTCATTCATAATTCGTCATTCGTCATTCGTCATTCGTTATTCGTCATTCGTCATTCGTTATTCGTCATTCGTTATTCGTAAATCCGAAATCCGAAATCCGAAATCAAACAAACCCTTTCTCCTTCATTTCCTTATACTGCAACAACACCAGCCCATCGACCAGACCAACCTTGGGGGCAATGATTACATTTATATCGGTCCATTTCAGAATTTTGACAAAAATACGTGCAGCCGGAACAATGACATCAGCACGGTCGGGTCTTAAGCCCATACGTTCGATGCGGGCATCCAGCGGCATGCTGTTCAATTGCTTGTAGGCATATTGCAATTGATCGAAATTAATCATATTGTTATTAGGATACCCATACATTTTGGTTATCTTATTGATATTGCCCCCCGACCCGATGCAATTCATCTGGCCGAAATCAGCCTTAAACTGATTAAGCCATTTGCGCAGGGCCTCCCATTCAGTTTCTTCAACCTTATCGGCCAACAGCCGGATTGTTCCAATCCGAAATGAGTTAGATGTCACGAAACGGTTACCATCAAGTACTGAAATTTCGGTGGAACCGCCCCCGACATCCACATAAATGGTTTTGGTGAAATTCTTGTTCACAAACACATTGCTGAGCGAACTAATGATATTGGCTTCTTGAATGCCATCGATCATCCCGATTTCAAGCCCGGATTCCAGCTTTATCCTGTCCATAACCTCTACATTATTAATGGCTTCGCGCATGGCGGCCGTGGCAGCAGCCCTGTATCCTATTGGCTGGTAAACGTCTATCAGAAGTTTAAATGCCTGCATGGTTTTCACCAGGTCATCGGCTTTTCGGTCAGAGATCCGGCCTATGTTGAAAACATCCATTCCCAGGCGGATGGGAATACGGATCAGGGAAGCCTTTTCCGTAACCGGGCCTCCCTTGCTTTCATAAACATTGGCAAACAGAAGTCTTACTGCATTGGAGCCAATATCGATACTTGAAAACAGCATAATTTGCAGTTTTAGCAATGGGTTTGTTTAAAAAAGCTAAAAAAATCGGTAAGCAGGTATTCTAAAGCAATTCCGGCATTCCACTCCGGTAGCTCATCAAGCTGAGTTCAGCCCCATCAAACACGGCAAAACTGAAATTGGTAATCCAGTCGCCAAGGTTGATAAACCGGCTTTTATGATTCAGCGGTAAATTGACCGGTATATGACGGTGACCGAAAATAAAATAATCAATGGTCGGGTCAGTTTTCAGGTAGTCAGTTGCAAAAATGAATAGCCGCTCTTTACTGGTATCTATATCTCCATCGGTTGAAAGTTGCTTTTCGTCGCGGGCAATATTAGCGTAACGGCTCCGCCTCGAAAAGAAAAGCGCCAGTCGCGTTCCGATATCCGGATGAATCCATCTGAAAAGCCATTGGTTAGGTTTGAACTCAAAAACACTTTTTAAGAATTTGTAACCATTATCGCCCGGGCCTAAACCATCACCATGAGACAGAAAGAACCGTTTGCCATTCCATTCCCGAATCAGGGCTTCACGATGTAGTTGAATGCCAATTTCCTGCTGAAAGTAATTGAAAGCCCAGATGTCGTGGTTGCCCCTGAAAAGGTAAACCGGCACGCCACGATCAACGATTTCTGCCAGTTTGCCGAAAAGTCGGGTAAATCCTTTGGGAACAACCGTTTTATATTCAAACCAGAAATCGAATATATCCCCCATCAGGTAAATTTCAGTAGCATCAATACATACTTCATTAAGCCATTTAACCAGAAGTTTTTCACGCTTAAGGCTCGAAGCATGGTCAGGAATTCCCAGATGGAAGTCGGAGGCAAAATAAATTTTCAAATGAGGTTGTTTTTCTGAATCATTTCATGCAAAAATAACGAATAAGCTATACAGATGAACCTGCTCTTTGATTTACTTTCCGGTTTGTGCTGCCAGATACTCTTCCAGTGAGTGCACAGAAGTAAAACGTTCAATAATTTTACCCTGTTTGTCAACCAGAACCAGCACCGGCAACTTCTGTACATACCAGTCTTTCACTATTCCTGAATTCATGGCAAGGGTATCGTTAACATTGGTCCACCAGAGCTTATCCAGATTTACGGCTGCAGCCCAGCGATCCTTAAAATTATCGAGGGAAACTGCATAGACATCAAATCCTGCACTTTTGTATTTTTCATGAAGCATTTTCAATTCCAGGTTGGCTTTACGGCTTGGTCCATCGGTTGGCGACCAGATATAGATAAGGTTAAATCTGTTTTTAGATGGGGTCAGGGCAATGAGCCTGCCATTCACTCCGGGAAGTGAGATTTCAGGCGCTGTTTTGCCTGGTTTCATGTTTTCACGCGCACGCGCTTCCAGTTGGTTGGCTTCACGGATTGATTTAATCCTTTTGTGAAATGCTTCAACATGAGGACTGTTGATATTCGACCTGGCCAATTGGGAATCAGCCCGATATAGCCAGTTGCTGTCAATAACGGGATCAAAAATGTAAGTCTGCTGAATTTTGCTGTTAACGACCAGTATTTGCGAAAGAAAGTCAGGGTGTTCTTTTAAATAGGCAAAACTTCTCTCTTTGGCTTTGCGCATCAGCGCTGACCAGGATGAATCGGTACTTTTTTTAATTTCCGGGTAGTTATCCAGATCACGGGCCAGCATAACCTCCGTGCCCAGTGAATCTACTACAGCTTCATCTAGCAGGAGAAATTGCCGGAATTTGTCGAAAATACCGGCTTCGGCTCCACCAGAAACCACAGTTGTATTTTGACTACTGATTGCCACAATTGAATCGCCGGGATAAACAACCAGTGGTACAAGGGTTTTGTTATCCGAACGAAGCAGATAAAACCCGGGTATTTCAGGCCGAAAACTAAAGGAAAACGAGCCGTCAATATGCTGCTTTACTGAATCAATGGGGGTATAGGCTGAAGTGTCTATTCTGATAAGCCTGATGTAAGGGTCAGCGCCGGAAACCAGATTTCCGCTGATAACTGACACACCCTCGTTCTTATGCCGGTTGCATGAGGCAATAAGAATTATCAGCAAAACAAAGACTGATAAGAAATGAGAATTTAGAATGTAGCGGTTCATGGTTTATGAACGTTCAAACAAGCCATGGATTATTTTAAAGTTCAACAAACCGTATTTAGTATCAAAGGGTAAGTTCTTTCAACAATCCTGTGATGACCTGTGTCATCAGGGGTTCTGCTTTGCTTGCAGCGTCAATCACTATCTTGTGTGAGACTTCTACTATTTTACCTGCTACGCCAAGATCGGAGATCACAGAAACCGCAAAAACAGGAACACCCATATGCCGGGCTGCAATAACCTCAGGAACAGTTGACATTCCAACAGCATCGGCACCTATGGTATGAATGTAACGATATTCGGCCGGGGTCTCAAAGGTAGGACCGGTTACGGCGGCATAAACGCCTTTACGGAATGGGATTCCGGCGCGGCTTGCAATATCACAGGCCTTGTCGAGAATAGCCCTGTCGTAAGCTTCGCTCATATCGGGAAATCGTGGCCCGACTTTATCATCATTTCTGCCAATCAGCGGATTAGTGCCCATAAGGTTAATATGATCGGTGATAAACATAATATCACCCACTTCGAAACCTGGATTTAGCCCTCCGCTTGCATTCGAAACAAAAAGAACCTTTATTCCCAATGCCTTCATCACCCTTATCGGGAAAACTATTTCCTGCATCGACCAGCCTTCATAAAAATGAAACCGGCCCTGCATGGCTACAATTTGTTTTCCGCCAAGGGTGCCAAAAATAAGTTGCCCTTTGTGGCCTTCAACAGTCGAAACCGGGAAATTAGGAATCTCACTGTAAGGAAGTTCCTTTTCAATTGTGATTTCGCGGCTAAGTCCACCCAGACCTGTACCTAAAATAATTCCGGCCTGAGGTGCCTTTTTAATGTGTTGATTAATAAACTCAACACTTTCATTGATCTGTTTTAACATAATTCAATATCTGTTCATTAAATCCATCTTTATCACTTCCGTGAAAGTCTATCTCAATTGGCAGATAGTTCACAGGCATCTTACTGGCTTGCTTTATCAAATCAGGGTTCAGTAAACGCATGGCATCCTTTTCGGTAGTTACAAGCAGCTTATTCCGGCTGTAAAGATCGTCAAAATTTCTTTTAATCCTGTCAAGATCCTTTGATGTGTATTGATGATGGTCGGGAAACTGGTATATGATCAGTTCAGTACACTCTCTTTTCAGGTGATCCTGAAGCGGATAAACATTGGCAATGCCAGCAAACAGAACAATTGTGCTATATTTTTCGCCGGATTTTCGCAGGCAGGAGTTGGTCCAGAGCGGAACCAACTCTCCGTACCTTATGAAGGAAAAATATACCCTCTGATGATTTGCAGGGCGAAGATCGGCAATAATTTTTCGCCTTTCAATTGGTGACAAGACCGATGGTGTTTTGGTAACAACGATGATATCTGCCCGCTTAGCCCCACTCCTGAATTCTCGCAGGGTTCCGCTGGGAATCAGATAGTCGTTGCAATAAAGTTTATGATAGTCGGTTAGTAAAACAGAAAGGCCCGGCCTGACATATCGGTGCTGAAATGCATCATCAAGCAACACCACCTGTGTTTTGTTGTTTTTGATCAGAATGTTCCTGATTCCTCTCCTTCGCCGTTCGTCAACATATACATTAACATCTTTAAATTTGCGGTGATATTGCATGGGTTCATCACCGATGGTGGCTGCATGATCACTGTCAGAAGCAGCAATAAACCCACTGGTTTTGCGTCCATACCCCCTACTCAGGGTACTTATTTTAAAAGAAGGGGAAAGCAATCGTATCAGATATTCTACGTGGGGCGTTTTACCAGTGCCTCCGGCTGACAGATTACCGACAGAAATCACAGGCAGGTTGAAGCTCCCGGATGGCAAGATTTTCCAGTTGAACAGCAGGTTCCGGATTCCTGTTACGAGACCGTAAATCAGCGAAAAAGGAAGTAAAAGTATCCTGATAAATTCCACACCATAAAATTATAAAATTTACATCTGAATGCAAAAATTTTAACGCTGCTTTTTCAACTGTCTTGCCAAGAGCTAAAAGTAGGTAAGAAAATCATGAAAAGATAGTCAGTAATTATTTTTACGATACGGATGGCTATTTATCCGCTTCACCTTGATGTCACTGTGCACCCTTGTACTTTAGCTCATTCTTTATCAGGTTTTTTCGTTTTGGTAATACGAAATAAATCCACACATGATTTTGACAGTGTCAAAAAGATGTTAAACTATCTTGCTTATTTCAGCAGAAATTACGTTAGTTTTGAAGACACAACGAATAAGTGTATGCAACTTAAAGACATTCTCCGGAGCATCGAAGCGATTGCCCCTTTACCACTGCAGGAATCTTATGACAACTCGGGTTTACTCACCGGGCATCCCGATGACAGTGTAAGTGGAGCATTGATAAGCCTGGATGTTACCGAACCGGTTATTGACGAAGCAATCAGCCTTGGCTATAACCTTATTATAGCGCACCATCCCCTGATTTTCAAACCACTTAAAAGAATTAACGGTTTCAGTGAGGCGGAACGGTGCCTTATAAAAGCCATTAAAAACGACATTGCCTTATATGCTGCCCACACCAACCTCGACAATACAGTTAACGGGGTAAATTCCATACTTTGTCGTAAGCTTGGACTTGAGCAAACCTCAATCCTGAGCCCGGTTCAGGGAAATCTCCGGAAACTGGTAATATTTGTGCCCGAAAGCCATGCTGAAAAAGTCAGACAAGCCATATTCGCTGCGGGAGCCGGACACATCGGCAACTACGATTCGTGCAGTTTCAATTTGCCTGGAAGTGGCACTTTCAGGGCGCTTGAAGGCACAAAACCTTATGTTGGTGAAATTGGAAAAATCCACACAGAGGCGGAAATCAGGATTGAAACCGTTCTGCCAGCCTGGCAGGAATCCGGAGTTTTGTCAGCAGCCAGACAAGTTCATCCATATGAAGAGGTTGCCTGGGATTCTTACCCATTAACCAATGAAATGCCTGATGCCGGATCAGGCATGACCGGGCACTACAGCATTCCTTTAGCAGAGAACGATTTCGTGCAGATGCTGAAAGATAAACTGAACACACCATCTATCAGATGCTCACCATTTACCGGTCGTAAAATAAGTAAAGTGGCTGTTTGTGGGGGAAGTGGCAATTTTCTTATTCAGGATGCCATCAGGTCAGGAGCCGATGCCTTTGTTACCGGTGAATTAAAATACCACGACTATTTTCTCGCGGATGGCCGGATTCTACTGATAGAAGCAGGCCATTACGAAACTGAACAATTTACGAAAGAATTATTGTATCAGATTGTTAAAGAAAATTTTCCTACCTTTGCACTCCAAATTTCCACGATCAGCACCAATCCGGTTAACTATCTGTAATTTAACTATTTAAATCAGAACTCATATGGCCAAAACACCATCGAAAGCAAAAAGCGCCCCCGAAGTTGAAAACACCAAAGTACAGGAAACAGAAGAAAAAAGTGTTATTTCCGCGCACGTTTCGGTCTCTCATTCCGATGGTGAAGAAACTGAAATTTCGATTGAGAAGAAGTTAATCGCCTTGTACAGCCTTCAACAAATTGATTCCCAAATAGATAAAATCAGAATTATTAGGGGCGAACTGCCACTGGAGGTGGAAGACCTCGAGGATGAAATCATTGGTCTTGAAACACGAATTGATAATTATATTCAGGATATTGAAAACCTTAAAGAGCAGGTTAAGGAAAAAGATTTACAGATCAAAGAAAGTCTGAGCCAGATCAAACGCTACGAAGAGCAGCAAATGAATGTGCGCAACAACCGTGAATATGATTCTCTCTCCAAAGAAATTGAATTTCAGAATCTTGAAATCGCTCTTGCCGAGAAACGTATAAAAGAATTTTCGCACAGTCTGAACCTTAAAAACGATGAGATCAGTGCCGCTCAAAAAACGCTTGACGAACTCAGGAATGATCTTGAAATAAAGAAAAGCGAATTGTCTGATATTGTGAATGAAACAGAAAAGGAAGAACAGACGCTGCTTGCCAAATCAGAAGATTATCAGCGTTTTATTGAGGAAAGACTGCTTGCCGCATACAAACGCATCCGTAAAAATGCCCGTAATGGATTAGCCGTTGTTAGTGTTGAGCGCGATGCCTGCGGTGGCTGCTTCAGTGCCATTCCCCCTCAGCGACAGCTTGACATCAGGATGCATAAAAAAATTATTGTGTGTGAATATTGCGGGCGCATTCTGGTCGAACATGGCCTTGCCCAAAAAGCCGAATAACACGCACAGCATTGATAGATTAAACGGGGAAAGTTGTAACTTTCCCCGTTTTTTATAAAGTTCCGGGTGAAACTTAAAATTATACTATTAAGCCTTATGACTGCTTGTCAGTTATGGTTACATGCCTCTGATTACAGCATGAACCGGAATTGCCTGAGAACTTATGACCTGATATTGGAACTCAGATTTGACGAAGCAGGTGAGTTGCTGAAAAAGGAGAAAATATCAAATCCAACAAATAATATCATCCCATATCTCGAAAACTACCGGGATTTTCTTCGTATCATCATTTCAGAAGAGGAAGAGGTATTTAATTCGCTTTCGTTTCAAAAGAAAAACAGGATAGCCCAACTTGAGCGGGGAAATGAAAAATCGCCCTGGCATCTGTATTGCCAGGCACAGGTAAATATGCAATGGGCCTTTGCCCGGATTAAATTTGGCCAATACACCACGGCAGCATTGGAACTGAACCGCTCATACCGGCAACTTACCAGAAATAATGAACGTTTTCCTGATTTTAGCCCCAATAAGGCGGCACTCGGGTTGCTACATGTTATAATCGGGTCAATTCCTGAAAATTATAAATGGATCGCAGCTTCATTATCCTTTGAGGGAAATGTAAATCAGGGTATTGATGAATTCAGGCAAATAATAAACGATACAGAGACACCATTAAAATATCCTTTTCTGAAGTCTGAAGGCCTGTTTTTACTAAGTTTTATTACCCTGAATTTTGCTGCTTTGCCCGAAGACTCAAAGTACCTGAGCGATCTGCTCGAGAATCCTGAAAACAAAGCTTTAATTGCAAAAAGCCCGTTGCTTGTTTACGCTGCTTCTGTTCATTACCTCAACAGCGGAAAAAATGATCTGGCATTGGATTTATTAATCAACCGACCAAAAGGACCGCGTTATTTCCCGTTTTATTACCTTGAGTACCTGACCGGAGCAGCAAAACTCAACAAGCTCGATTCCGAAGCAAGACTCTATTTCCTGAGGTTTGTTGTAAATTTCAAGGGTAAAAACTTCATTAAGTCAGCTTACCAGCGGCTTGCCTGGATAGAACTGCTGAAAGATAATAACAAAGGTTATAATGAATATATGGAGCGCATCAGGCTTTTAGGAGGCAGCGAGCTTGACGGGGACATTCAGGCTATGAAAGATGCAGCGCTTGAAAGTCGTCCTGACAAGAACCTGCTGAAAGCCAGGCTTCTGTTTGATGGAGGGTATTACGGAGAAGCACTTTCAGCATTAAAAAGGTTTGATCCCGCATTGCTGACTTCATCACGTGAAAAAATTGAATACACTTATCGCTTTGCACGCATATACCACAAATCCGGGAATATAAGTGAAGCTGTAAAAAACTATGAAGAAACCCTGAACAAAGGTGCGGCCTATCCTTATTATTTTGCTGCAAATGCAGCACTGCAACTGGGAATAATTTATGAGTCTTCTGGAAATAAAGAAAAAGCAGGCTACTATTTCCGCAGATGCCTCAGCCTGAATTACGATGAATACCAAACCAGTATCAGCCAGAAGGCAAAGGCGGGTATTTCGAGGTTGAAATAGCCTGCTCAAAAAATCCGGCAAATTGATTGCAAAGAGAAAGCGGCCCTCTCAGGCCGCTTTGGGTTCATCAGAAATTATAGTTGGTTGAGATATTTCACTTTTGTGCTATGTCAATTGTAAAATGTCGCATTGAATGAAATGACTCCATCAGATTTCTACTTTTACTTTAGACTTTTTACTTTTTACTTTTTACTTGATGCTAGTATTTTACTCCGATGGTCATTAAAAACGAGTTGTTGCTGAGCTTTGTCATAGCAGGAGCCACATAATCAGCAGAATAGAGATAGTACTCATCATTCATTTGCGAATGCACCCATGCCAGGTCGATGAAGAAACTCTTTTCGCGAATTCCAAGGCCAAGCGAATAGGATGAATTAACTGCATCGCTGCCATATTTATAAGGATTAGCTGAGATACCGTACCCTCCCCTGAAATTGAGAGAGCCGTAACGCCATTCTGTCCCCAGTCTCAGGTTGTTGGCAACCAGATAGGAAGTCCTGATCACTTCATTCTCATCATTAAAATCGTAGTCAGTGGCTCTCAATCTGGCTGACGAATAATCAACATATTCATAATCAGCGCTTATAATCCCAGCCTTGCCTATAACGAAACCAACACTTCCAATGGCGCGCATGGGCGTATTTAATTCGTATTCGTAAAACCCTTCCGGCGACCGGGCAGTCAGGCTGCTGCCATTATCGAAATTAGATTTAAAAGTTGTATTCCAACTATCAGCCATACCTGAATAAAAAGTCGGGGTATGTATTGCTCCCCCAAGCCTGAGCCAGTCGGTTGCCCTATAAATAAGGCCAAACTTGAAATTAATACCGGTACCTGATGTTTCCAGGTTGTCGGTACGCGTAAATGATTTGAAGAAGTCGCTGTTACCCTCCGCATCGGTCTCTGTGAAAACGGAAGTCTCGGAATAACGGATGTATGGAATTCCCAGAGTGGCGCCCAGGTAAAGCCTGTCGCCATAATTGGCCCCAACCGCGAAAACCATCTCGTTCAGTGAGCCTTTGGTGTCTATACTTTTTCGCTGATTAACCCCACCATTGGGCAAATCAATCTGATAATTCCAGGAAGCAGAATCACTGGCATTCCTCAGGAACAGGAGGTCTGCATCATAAGCTAATCCCGTATTATATGAATTCAGATCATTGGGAGCAACTCCGTTTGCAGAATTACGGTAAGGGGTTAAATAGGAAGATTCATTGTTGGGTCCTTCAATCATGATGCGGTTATTGAAGTTGGCCATCCGGTTTATACCGAAACCAAACTGTACATTTTTCCACATCGATACCTGGTTGCGCGAAACCGGACTGGTGGACATAACAATGCCTACACTGCCGAGATTGAATGAATATTTCGAATCATCGCGAAAACGACCATTAAATGTAGCTTCTGAATTTGCAATTGAAAGTGAAGGTGTAATGCTTATTTCTGAGCTCTTATAGAGTCCGATTCCGGCCGGATTTTGGCTAAGCGAGGTAAAATCAGCACCTAAAGCCCCGAAAGCACCCCCCATTGCTACAAACCGGGCAGTTCCCGAATAATTTAGCCTTGAATAGCGCAAGGCATCAACTTCATTCTGAGCCAGTGCAGAGGTGCCACAGGTGATAACCACAAACGCGGCAACTATTAGCTTTTTCATAGTTTCAGTTAGTTTTATTTAATTAATGTTATTCTCTTTAATAGCGGGTGCTTTGTCAAGTGTAAAATGTCGCATTGAATAAAATGAAATTCCCAAAACTCAATCAGATTTCTACCCGTCTGACCGACCTAACACATTATTAAGTAAGTTTAATTTGGTCAGTCGTGCAGGCTTTTTAAGCTTCGACTAAGCTCAGCTCATCGCTTTTTACTTTAGACTTTAAACTTTTTACTTTAGACTTTTTACTTTTAACTTGACCCTAACTACCTTCGACCGCCACCCGAAGAAGACCTGCCGCTTCCTGACGATGAACTGCCACTTGAAGATGAGCCTGATGATGAACCTGACGATGAACGTGCAGGAGCTGAATAACTACCGCCCGATGAACTGGAAGATGAACGTGCAGGAGCTGAATAACTACTTCCGGAGGAGGCAGGAGAAGAAGAACGGGCCGGAGCACTGTATGAACTTTTGCCTTCGCCTGAACTTGATCCGGAACGCGATGGCGTTGCAGGGGCACTATATCTTTGTGGCTGCGACTGCTGAGGTGAAGCCTGTTGGCGGGGGCGCTCATTTCCTGAGTTGTTGTATTGTCTTTGCGGTGCATTCTGCCTTGGCGTTGCTTCCCGACCCTGACTGTTTGGCGCATATTGTCTCTGGGGGGTATTTTGCTGAGGAGCAGCTTCACGTTGTTGGTTAACCTCTCCCTCACGGATATTGCGGTAACGTGGACTGGTGTATTCGTTGCTCGACTTTGGTTTGCTGTAACTCGGCGAAGAATATGACTGCGGTGTACGCGACTGCGACGGATTTACCTGCTGACGCTGTGGTTGCTGCCCTTCGGGTCGGGTATAAACTTCCCGTTTGGGCGCACTGTTGCTGTTTGCGGGAATCGTTTGCCGGGTGTTGGTTGCAGGTTTTGCCTCACGGGTATTAGTTGCCGGCTGTGCCTGACGGGTATTGGTGCCTGGTTGCGCCTCACGGGTGTTGGTTGCAGGCTGTGCCTGACGGCTATTGGTGCCCGGTTGTGCCTCACGGGTGTTGGTTGTAGGTTTTGCTTCGCGACCAGTAGCTGGCCTTCCACTGGTTCCTATACCCCTGGCCGAAGAACTGTGATCTTCAATCCTGCCACTGCTGATGGCTTGTTCGTAACGCTCACCAAAAGTGCTGCTACGTCCGCTACCCGTCCTCCCGTTGCCTGAACCTCCTCCCAAACCGGAATCACGGTGTCCATAATAATAGGAGTAATTGTCGTAGCTATTATAGTAATTGCCTGACCCGTCATAGTATCCGTCATAGTATCCGTTGTAGTAACCGTTGTTATAACCGCTATAGTAGCTGTATGGCGATCCCCAGCCATATCCATTGTATGGATAATCCCAGCTTGAATATCCCCAGCCAGAATAAGGGTATCCCCATCCGGAATACATACCTGAATAACTGGGATACCAAAAGTTGTAACCTAAATAAATGCTGCTTCCCCAACTCCATGGGTTGTAGTCGTACCAGTAAAGATTGGTATAATAGGGAGAATAGTAGCTGTTGTAGTAAACACCGGAGTGGAACCTGCGCAGGCGGGCTGAATAGGCATAATCGTAATAATCATCCGGGTCGTAGTAGTTGTTTGATATATAGGTATTTCCGGTTGCCGGATCCGTATATTGTCCATCATCAGAATAGGTATAACCATTATCCTGATAGTTCGTATCAGCATAATAGGTATTCTCATCCGAGTAATATTGCTGCTGAGAATTCTGCTCCGTTTCAGGCTGAGCAATTTGTTCCTGCTGATTTTCAGCCCGGGAGTAGCTATCTGGATCCGCGGCAGCCTGATTTGACTGAGAGGCGGGACTTGTAGTGGGTTGCACTGTTGAGTATGCAGGTGCATCCTTGGGTGAGTAATAGAGGTCGTCGTAAGCGGTGCGTGCCTGGTACTGAGTAGTACAGGCAGTCAGCAAAAAGGCTGATGCAGCAACGAATTTGAGTAAGGTTTTCATTTTTGGGTCCTCCCTGGGTTTGCAGTTTCTGATTCTCCGGCGTTTACCCGGATGTTTTTAACTGCGTTAATTTTATTAATTTTGTGCCGCTTACGCGGGATGTTTCACCCCCGAAAATTAACAAATTCTATACCACAAATAAGAAATGGCTAAAGATTTTCCGACAAGGGCTGAGAATTATGCTCAATGGTACAACGACCTGGTAATAAAAGCTGATCTGGCCGAGAATTCGGCTGTAAGGGGGTGCATGGTAATTAAGCCCAACGGTTATGCAATATGGGAGAAAATGCAGGCTGCCCTTGATAAGATGTTTAAGGATACAGGGCATGTTAACGCTTACTTTCCCATCTTTATCCCAAAATCTTTTTTCAGCAAGGAAGCCAGCCATGTGGAGGGTTTTGCCAAGGAATGTGCAGTAGTGACCCACTACCGCCTGAAAAATGATCCCAATGGGAAGGGTGTAATTGTGGATGAGGATGCTAAACTGGAGGAAGAACTGATTATTCGCCCGACTTCTGAAACCATTATCTGGGACACTTACCGCAAGTGGATACAATCATACCGTGATTTGCCTTTGCTTATCAACCAGTGGGCCAATGTGGTTCGTTGGGAGATGCGCACCCGGCTGTTTCTTCGTACGGCAGAATTCCTCTGGCAGGAAGGCCATACAGCACATGCAACTGCTGAAGAAGCCATTGCTGAAACAGAGCAAATGCTCAATGTTTATGCTGATTTTGTTGAAAATTTTATGGCAGTTCCCGTACTCAAGGGGGTGAAATCGCCCAATGAGCGTTTTGCCGGTGCCATAGAAACTTATTGTATAGAAGCCCTTATGCAGGATGGTAAAGCCCTGCAGGCCGGAACTTCACACTTTCTGGGCCAGAACTTCGCGAAAGCCTTTGAAGTTCAATTCCTCAGCAAAGAAAACAAACTCGAATATGTTTGGGCAACCTCCTGGGGCGTTTCAACCCGTTTGATTGGCGCTCTTATCATGGCTCATTCCGATGACCATGGCCTTGTAATTCCACCTAAACTTGCTCCTACACAGGTGGTTATAATCCCTATCTTTAAAACCGATGAACAACTGGCCGCTATCACTGAAAAGGTAAATGAGATTAAGAAAAACCTGCAGGCCAAAGGTATTTCGGTTAAGTATGACAGCCGCGACACCTACAAACCGGGCTGGAAGTTCAATGAGTATGAGTTTAAAGGAGTTCCTGTAAGACTGGTAATCGGCCCTCGCGACCTCGAAAACGGAACTGTTGAGGTTTCACGCCGCGATACCCTCGAAAAAGTAACTTACCAGTTGTCGGACATCGAAACCAAGGTGGAACACCTGCTGCAAAGCATCCAGGAAAATCTTTTCCAGAAAGCACTTGATTTCCGCGAAAACATGACCACTAAAGCCGACACCTGGGAAGAGTTTGTGGACCTGCTCGACAACAAGGGTGGTTTTTTACTTGCCCATTGGGATGGAACCCCCGAAACCGAACAGGAAATCAAGG
>JBBQBC010000018.1:0-28838 GCA_038317155.1 Bacteroidales bacterium | reverse complement strand
TTGAAAAGAAAGGCAATAGCCAATGCAATAAATATTGTAATGATGAAGAAATACCAGTAATGGTAAAACTTAAAAAACAACTGTTTGAAGTCAACTGTTTCTTCCTGAGGGGGTTGATTGGTGTAATTCTCCACGGTAAATCTATTTAAAATAATTCAGCAAGAGCAGGGTTGTGGTAATGGTTGAAAAAATAATTGCGTACGGGAATGCCGTGAACGCATAATTTTTACTGGTCATAGGCTCAACATATACGATATCGTCAGGCTGCAGAAAATAGGCGGGCGATTCAAGTATATTGGCTTTTAAAAGGTTAACCGTATAAACAGATGAACCTGTAGATGTTTTTCTGATAATGGTAATTTTATTTCTTTTCGCGTAGGGCAAAAGGTCGCCGGCCATACTTATGGCCTGCAGGATATTGATGCTTTCCTGATAAACAAGGTATGTACCTGGTCTGGTGACTTCCCCGAGAAGGCTTATTTTGAAGTTTACCAGCTTAACCGTTACAATGGTCATTTGGTAGTAGTCGTTTATCAAATTCTGAAATTTGGTTTTAGCTTCGCTTACAGTGAGCCCGGCAACAATTACTTTACCAACTACCGGAAAGTTAATATAACCTGAATCAGATACCATATAACTATTAAGATATATGCTCATTTCGGAGGATACCTGATAAGATGTCCTTTGATTTGACTCGAAAGGATTCATGTTTTTCGAATCAAGGCTGCTGACATCTACGTATAGGTTGTCGCCGGGTTGCACTTTGTAATCCGGGCTGCTTTCATTGATAAATTCTATTTTCCCTTCTTTCTGATAATCAGAGATGTCCTGAATATATCTCACCTTTTTGAGTGAAACACAGGAACTAACCAAAAGCGCTGCTATGACAAAAACAAACGCCTGTTTGATTTTAAAAATCATTTTAATTTTCATACCTGAGAAATCTTAAACCGTATTATATATGAATAAATCATTGAAAAGTAACCTGTCACAGACATTTGTATTAAAGAAGAACGGTTTTTTTTGATAACTAATTGCCTTTTTTGCAGAATTGCAAATTATTCCGTGCAAATTTAGTATAAAAAAACTTACCTGACATTTTTACATTTGTCTTTCTTTATGCAAACTGTTTACCAAACGAATAATATCTTATAAAATATCATCACAATGATCCGGAGATTACCGCTTCACCTTTTAAAGTGCCCGTAGTGCAGGATATTATTCTTACATTCACATAATCGCCGGGCTTAAAATTGTGCCGGGGGAAAACCACGACCTTATTCTGGCTGTTTCTTCCCGAAAGATCTTTCTGCGATTTTTTTGAAAAATTTTCGACCAATACTTCGAATGTTTTTCCAATATCTGCCAGATTGCTCTGGTAAGATAATTCCTGCTGCAAATCAATAATCTCCTTTAGACGCCGGCTTTTTACCTCTTCCGGAACATCGTCTTTGTATTTCTTTTCTGCAACAGTTCCGGGTCTTTCAGAATACTTGAACATAAAGGCGTAGTCGTACCCTACCCATTTCATCAATTCTATTGTATCCTGGTGATCCTCTTCCGTTTCAGAAGAAAATCCGGCAATTACATCGGTTGACAGGGCACAGCCAGGCAAAATTGTGCGGATTGCTTCAATCCTGCCCATATACCATTGCCGGTCGTATTTACGGTTCATCAGTTTTAATATTTTATCGCTACCCGATTGCACCGGCAGGTGAATGGCCCGGCAGATATTAGGGTAAACCGACATGGTCTTAAGCAAATCATCTGACAAGTCCTTGGGATGTGAAGTTGCAAACCTTACCCTTAACGCGGGGTCTATTTCTGCCACTTTCGCCAATAATTGAGGGAAGCCGGTACCGGCTTCGCTTTGATAGGAATTTACATTCTGACCCAATAGGGTAACTTCACGGTAACCGGTGTTAAACAAATCCTTAGCTTCATTTATAATGGTTTCCGGGTCCCTGCTGCGTTCCTTGCCCCGGGTAAATGGCACCACGCAATAAGAGCAAAAGTTTTCGCATCCACGCATAATGGAGATAAAAGCAGATATTCCGTTGCTGACGAGCCGAACCGGATTAATGTCGGCATAGGTTTCATCGGCCGAAAGAATTACATTAATGGCTTTCTGGCCGGTTTCAGCAATCGACAGCAGGCGGGGAAGATCGCGGTAAGCATCCGGTCCAACAATCACATCCACCATTTTCTCTTCTTCTATCAATTGCGTTTTCAGCCTTTCTGCCATACAGCCCAAAACACCGATAATTAGTCCGGGTTTCATCTTTTTATAGCGCTTAAACTCCTGCAGGCGGGCTCGTACCCGTTTTTCGGCATGATCGCGGATGGAGCAGGTGTTGACAAAAATCAAATCGGCTTCAGCTATATTATCGGTTGTCTCAAAATTATTATCGGTCATGATTGATCCTACAATCTGACTATCAGAAAAATTCATCTGGCAACCGTAAGTCTCAATATAAAGTTTGCGTTTAGGTTCCAATTCAGGCTGTATTTGCGTTTCGCTTAATAAACCATCCGGATGCTATCTTTGTTTCAGGATGTGGACCGCAAAGTTAAGATTATTTGAACAGCCTCATTATTAAATTGTTGTATAATTAATTTCGATTTATAATTAAGGTATGTGTTTTTATTGCGTTACTTTGTGCCCATTTTAAAATTAAATTTTATAGGAAATTAGTTTCATTTGTATGATAAAAAATCTGGTAATTGTTGAGTCACCTGCTAAGGCCAAGACTATTGAAGGCTTTTTGGGTAAGGATTTTATTGTTAGATCGAGTTTTGGGCATGTTCGCGATTTGTCTAAGAAACAACTTGGCGTCGATGTCGATCATGATTTCAAGCCTACCTATGAAATTCCGGCCGATAAAACCAAACTGATCAAAGAGCTTAAGAAGCTTGCTTCAGAAGCTGAGATTGTATGGCTTGCTTCCGATGAAGACCGTGAGGGTGAAGCAATCTCCTGGCATCTGGCCGAAGCATTGTCGCTTGATATTAAAAAAACCCGCCGCATTGTTTTTCATGAGATCACAAAAAGTGCAATTACCGAGGCCATTCAAAATCCCAGGGGAATTGACCTTAACCTGGTTGATGCCCAGCAGGCACGCCGTGTTCTCGATCGGTTGGTTGGTTTTGAGATTTCACCAGTGCTCTGGCGGAAAGTGAAACCTGCTCTTTCGGCCGGACGCGTGCAATCAGTGGCTGTACGATTGATTGTTGACCGGGAAGACGAAATCAAAGCCTTTAAATCATCTTATAATTATAGGGTTACGGCCACTTTTACCATCCCCGATGAAGCCGGCCAGCCTAAAATTAATGCGGAATTGTCGAAACGCTTTGCTGAAAAACCTGAAGCCGTTGATTTTTTAAAAAAATGTATCGGGGCAGCATTTCACATCAGTGATGTTGAAACCAAACCTGCTAAAAAATCGCCGGCACCGCCGTTTACAACCTCAACCCTTCAGCAGGAAGCCAGCCGGAAACTTGGCTTTTCAGTTGCTAAAACCATGCTGGTCGCACAACAGCTTTATGAAGGGGGAAAAATTACCTACATGCGTACCGACTCGGTAAATCTTTCCAAACTGGCAATAAACATGTCGAAGGAAGAGATCATTAAACTGTATGGTGAAAAATACGTCAAAACCAGACAATACACGACAAAATCAAAAGGCGCACAAGAGGCTCACGAAGCCATCAGACCTACTTATATGAATGCCCAGGAAATCAAAGGGGACGATTCGCAGCGCAGGCTATACGATCTTATCTGGAAACGGACCATTGCCTCACAAATGAGCGATGCCGAACTGGAACGCACCAACGTAACTATTTTGGTTACTCCGGCAAATCAGCTCAAAGGCAATGCCCTTGCCGAAAAATTTATTGCCAGGGGTGAGGTCATAAAATTTGATGGATTTCTTAAAGTTTACATGGAATCGTCCGATGATGACACGACCGAAAATGACGAATCTGTTTTGCCTCCGATCAAATCAGGCCAGAAACTTGACCTGGAAGAAATGCTTGCCACGCAAAAGTTTTCGCAGCAACCGCCCCGTTACACAGAGGCCAGCCTCGTGAAAAAGATGGAGGAACTTGGTATCGGACGGCCATCTACCTATGCACCAACCATTTCTACCATTCAGAAACGTGAATATGTGGTAAAAGAAGATCGCCCGGGTGTAAAACGGGAATACGATTTTGTTAAGCTGAAAAATTCAAAGATTAAAGAAGAGGTGAATTCCGAAAATACCGGTTTCGAAAAATCAAAACTCTTCCCAACCGATATCGGGGGTCTGGTGAACACCTTCCTGGTTCAGAATTTTGAAAATATTCTTGATTATAATTTTACGGCAAACGTCGAAAAAGAGTTCGACGAAATCGCCCAGGGCCAGAAAGTATGGAATCAGATGATTAAGCAGTTTTATCATCCTTTTGCCAAACAGGTTAAAGAAACCCTCGAAAACTCTGAGAAGGTTAAAGGTGAACGTTTGCTCGGCACCGATCCGGAAAGCGGTAAAAATGTCTATGTCAGAATTGGCCGTTTTGGGCCCATGGTCCAGATAGGTGAGGCAGAGAATGAAGAGAAACCCCGTTTTGCCAGCCTGAAAAAAGGGCAATCGATGGACAGCCTTGTACTTGAAGAAGCGCTGAAACTTTTTGATTTTCCAAGAGCAATAGGAAATTACGAAGATGCTGAACTCACCGTTGCCATCGGACGCTTCGGGCCTTATGTAAAACATAAATCAGCTTTCTATTCACTGGCCAAAACCGATGATCCAGCCGGCATTGATGCTGAACGCGCTATTGAGCTGATAGACGAAAAGCGGAAAAAAGAAAGCGAACGTGTTATTCAGATTTTCGAAAAAGACCCCCAGGTTCAGGTTCTCAATGGCAGATACGGGCCTTATATAGCCATTGCGAAAAACAACTACAGAATCCCCAAAGGAACTGATCCGGCTTCGCTAACGCTGGAACAATGCCGCGAAATAGCTGCTAAATCTGATGCCCAGCCTAAAACTGCCGCGAAAGGCAGGTTTACCCGGAAAAAATAGGCCGGGTGTTTGTTTAAAATTTTTGATAACAGGGGTGCATTCCAAAAGAATCGCTCCTGATTTTTTTACCGCTGGGTTTTCAGAAAATTAGCGTAGGTTTGAGATTAGAAAAACAACCATCATTCTATGGACATTTCCATTTATTTTGAGCCAGTTGCAGAATCCCTGTTTGATGAATTGCAGGAAGGAAGCCACCCAAGATTGGGGCAGATTTTAAATATTTTCAGGGAGGATAGCAAATTCCCGGAAACTGAGGGGATGAAGATTGCCCTGCTGGGAGTAAATGATGACAGGGGAGCGGCTAACAATACCGGCTGTGCAACCGGGGCCAATGAGGTACGCCGGTACCTGTATAAGCTTTTCCCGGGCTCCTGGTCTGAAGGCATTGCTGATCTTGGGAACATACGCCCGGGGCATTCAGTTGAAGACACTTACTTTGCCCTTTCTGCTACGCTGGAATATCTGATAGCAAACAGGGTTTTCCCGGTTGTGATCGGGGGTGGTCATGATCTGACATTTGCCATGTACAAGGCTTATGAAAAACTTGAGCAAATTATCAATATGACAGTGGTTGATCCGATGTTCGACCTGGGCGAAACCACTGATCGTTTGAACTCAATTACCTATCTGAGCCAGATCATCATGCAGCGGCCCAATTATCTATTTAATTATACCAACCTCGGTTACCAGACCTACTTTGTTGACCAGCCGGCACTCGACCTGATGAAGAAATTACTTTTCGATACTTACAGGCTGGGTATATTGCATGGCAATCTAACAGATGCTGAACCATTGTTACGCAACACCGATTTGTTTTCTTTCGATATGGGAGCTGTTCGTGCCGCTGACGCACCTGGAAATGCAAATGCGACGCCCAATGGCTTCTCGGGCGATGAAGCCTGCCAGTTAGTGCGCTACGCGGCCATGAGCGATAAACTTTCATCCATGGGATTTTTCGAATACAATCCCCTTTCCGACCGGCAGGGGCTTACCGCTCACCTGCTGGCCCAGATGGTTTGGTATGCCTTTGAGGGCTATAATCAACGCAAAAACGACTACCCGGTTTCCGACAACGATTCTTTTGTAAAATATATCGTGCCTACCTCCAACTTCACCGATGGGATTGTTTTTATAAAGAGCCGCAAAACCGACCGTTGGTGGATGGAAATTGTGTGCAAGCCTGAAAGCCGCCAGAAATATGCCAGCCATTATATTGTACCCTGTACCTATAAAGATTACCAGACAGCCTGCGATAGCGAGCTACCTGACCGCTGGTGGCAGATGTATCAAAAACTGATGTAACCCGTGGCAGGGAGTTCAGCGTTGGTGGCTAAGCATTTTTTGTGAATAGTCTTGTAAAAAAATTGAATTAGGCATTTAAGCAATATTCAATTTGTGTGTTACAACTCTATTGGCAATTTGTATTTCAATTAGAAGAGACCTCTCATTCGCAATACTCTTTCGAGGTGACATTGCTTCGTTGATCGATTAATGGGGGGTGAGAGGGGCATCGGTGAACCTTGTCATTTCGAATGCAGCGCAGCGGAATGAGAAATCTCTTGTTTATTGAATATCAATTATTTAGGGCCTGCTGAACAATATCTATATACTTCGAAATAAAACTACTACATGGTGAAAAAGAGAATCAGGTGCATGGAAATAGGGTAATAACATCAAAAAACCGTGCACCTGGTTTATGAATTACACCACTTTTTATCATTCAGAGCCACAGAGTGGCGAAATGTTGGTAGTAAATTGCAGAATAAGAGGATTTTAAGGCCTGCCTCGTCAAGCAGGCAGGTGCAGAGCACCGTAACGTAAAAGAATGTCGTCTTTTTTGAGTTTTTCAGCAGGCCCTACTTAAATAAAGTTGTCATCGGTACCAAAACACAGAGCGATAGCGGAGTGGTGCCGGGAAAAATCTCTTTCTTATATATTTTTATCTCTACTTTGAGCCCATATTTTATCAAGCACGAAACTTTGAAGCATAATGGTAATCATAAAACAGGCACTTCCCCTTTATTTGCTGACTGGCTTTGTCAGTAGCAGTAGAGATATTATTTCTTTGCCATCCTCTCCGGGTTCTGATCAAGAAAACTTTTCCAGCCGGTATAGCTTTTACCAGCAGTATCGGGCTGGCGCTGAAAATAATGACACAAAGCCACAGCCACGGCATCGGTGGCATCCATCAGTTTGGGCTCATCACTCATTTTAATCAGGTTGCCCAGCATACCGGCTACCTGTTCTTTAGAGGCATTGCCGTTACCGGTGATCGATTGTTTGATTTTGCGTGGGGAATACTCGAAAATCGGAATATCGCGGTAAAGTCCGGCAGCCATGGCTACTCCCTGCGCCCTGCCGAGTTTCAGCATTGATTGTACATTCTTGCCAAAAAAAGGAGCTTCAATGGCCAGTTCATCCGGGTGATACTGATCGATAAGGCCCAACACCGAGGCGAAGATTTTTTTCAAACGCAGCGGCTGTGAATCTTTTGAGGTAAACTTAAACACATCGAGGGCGATCAGTTCAATTTTCTTACCTTTATCGGCTATTAATCCATAGCCCATTACCTGGGTTCCGGGGTCAATTCCAAGGATTATGCGTTCACTTTTCATAAAAACAGACCGGTAGATAAAGTATGGAGTTATCCGCAAAGGTAAAGAAATCCCTCAACACCGGCCTCCGGATACTTATCGCGCTGCTGGCTTTCTGGTTTATTTATGAACAGGTTTTCCTGAGTGGCGATTTCGTGAACTTTCGCGATGAAATGGCGGGCAAAATCCGGGAACCTGGTTTTCGCTTTTTGTTAATGCTGACAATAGTCCTGATGCCCCTGAACTGGGGGATTGAAGCACTAAAATGGCAGTTGCTTATCAACTACGTGGAAAAGGTTAATTTCCGGAATGCCTTTCGGTCGGTTTTAACAGGAATTTCCATGAGTCTCTTTACGCCCAACCGGATAGGAGAATTTTTTGGCCGCGTTTTTACCCTTAAATTAAACAACCCTCTCAAAGGAGTGTTGCTTACCATTGCAGGCAGTATCAGTCAGTTGATGGCCACCCTGTTGTTTGGCCTGTTCGCTTCGCTCTTTTTCATCCGGAAATATTTTGATATGACCCTGACATGGCAATGGTTTCTCTTTGCTGGTATCGTCATATTTACTTTGGCAATTAGTGCACTTATCGTGATGCTGTTTCTGCGTGCCCCGGTTTTATCGGCAGGGGTACATTCATTTATAAGACCCGGATGGAAAAAAGTACATGAATACATAGCTGTTTTACAGTCTGTTAAGAGGAATACGCTGCTAAAAGTATTGTTGTTAAGCATGTCGCGTTATGTTGTTTTCAGCTTTCAGTTTTTCATTTTACTCAGGGCTTTTAGCCTTAACATCCCATTTTTAAACGCATTTGTGCTGATTTCAATGACCTATTTTGTGATGACAGCTATTCCCACGGTGGCACTGGTCGATCTGGGTATCAGGGGGTCGGTCGCGATCTGGTTTATCAGCAGCTATTTCTCAGATCAGGCCCTGGTTGCAACACAGATACTTTCGGCAACAACCCTGATCTGGATAATAAATTTAGCCCTGCCGGCATTGCTTGGCCTGTTGTTTATCAATCGCCTGACTGTGCTCAGAAAAAGCCGAACCAATGGAAATTGAGTATTTACCGGTTTTTTATATTTTGCTTGCCATATTGTCGGTTTATCTGTTCATCATAGCCTGGTTAACCCATGGCTGGATGAAACTGAAGTATTCCGGAATTGCAGAGGTTCACCCTTCCACCATGGTGAGCATCATCATTCCGGCAAGAAATGAAGAAGCTGTCATCTGCCGATGTCTGGCCGGATTGCTGGCACAGAAGTTTCCTGGCAAAATGATGGAGATTCTGGTGGTTGACGATCACTCCGAAGATCGTACCCTGGAAATTCTCCGCGATATATCCGGCAAGGCAAACAAAACCAGAATTACCATTCTTTCACTCACTGAGACTAGCGGTAAAAAAGCGGCAATCCGGCTTGCCCTTAAGTTTGCTTCCGGTTCTCTGATACTTTGCACCGATGCCGATTGCTCGCATCCGGTTAACTGGGTCGGCTCGATGGTAAATTGCTTTGAAACAGAGAGTCCTGTTTTTATTTCCGGACCGGTTTTGCTTAAGCCGGAAGGAGGTCTTTTCGGATTGTTTCAGGAAATTGAATTTATGTCGCTGGTGGCTTCCGGGGCAGGTGCCATCGGTGCGCATTCGCCCATCATGTGCAATGGGGCAAATATGGGATTTTCAGCAACTGCCTATCGGAGCCTTAACGGCGATGCAATGAAATCAGCAATTGCCTCCGGCGATGATGTATTCCTCATGCTGGCAATGAAAGATGCATTTGGTGCAAAAAAAATAGTTTTTGTAAAAAACAGTGAAGCTATTGTGAGTGCTAAAGCTGCTGCGACGCCTGCGGCATTTATCGGACAACGCTTGCGCTGGGTTTCAAAAAGCCATGCCTACCACGATCCATTTCTGATTCTGACGGCTGCTTCCGTTTTTCTTGTGAACTTCGGAATTGTATCGGCCGCAATAGCAGGTATTTTTATCAGCGAATTTCTATGGGTTTCATTGGCATTAATAGTACTGAAAACAACATTGGATTTCCCGTTGTTATTATCATTTTCACGTTTCGCAGGGAAAAAGCACCTGACATGGTTAATACCTTTTGTTCAGCCTTTGGTGGTAGTGCTCACTACATATACGGCCATTGCCGGCAACCTGGTTAAGATTTCCTGGAAAGGCCGGTTACTAAAGTAGGATTTAAGTGTGATCCATGGCTTCGGGCTCCATGTGTATGGTACTGACAATGCCCGTTTCTTCTTTAATGCGGAATTCAATCCTGGTGGCGATTTCGTGTGAATCGAAAAGGCTAAGGCCATTAGGCAGCCTGATATGGAAGGTCATTTCGGTATGATCACCATAGCGGTGAATGTGGTAGTGGTGCGGTCGTATTTCGAGCAGGGTCTCTCCTTTGCAGATGCCTTCAACCTGTTCAATAAGTTCATTGTCAGGAGTTTCACCCATCATTATGTTCATGGCATCGCGCAGGATATCATAAGCTGCATAAAAAATAAGAACTGCGACTATAATGCCCAGAACTCCATCTATCCACCAGGCATGACGCCCAAGTAAAATACCTGCAAGAATAACAACGGATGAAATGGCATCGGACCGGTGATGCCAGGCATCGGCCCTCACCGATCTTGAGTTAGATTTTCCTGCTATATAAAAAGCATACTGAGCCAGTGTTTCCTTCACCACAATTGAAACTACAGTGGCAACAATGGCAAAGGTGCTGTAATTCACCAATTCCCTTGTCCGCAAACGCTGAAGGCCTTCAAGCACAAAATTAAATGCGACTACACTTAACAGAACGCCAATAATCAGGGCCGTGATCAACTCAGCCCTCCCATGGCCAAACGGATGCTCTTTATCAGCGGGTTTAGCTGAAATTTTTACGCCAACCACCACCACTACCGATGTGAGTGAATCGGAAAGAGTATGCCAGGCATCTGCAATAATGGCAATGGATCCGGTTGCTATTCCAGCCCAGAACTTAAGGATAAACAGGGCTATGTTGACAAAAACAGAGACCCAGCCTTCTTTAATCGCGAGTTGATCGTTTTTTAACCTCATAGGAATTCAATAGAAGAGATAATTGCTGGATAATTTCACGAAACTGTCTGATCTGTCTGGAATTCTTTCAATAAACCCGCCCCGATGGAAGGGTCCGTTTAAAATTGGAGTGAAAATTAAACTGTTCTAAGTTTTCCGGTTATTTAAAACCACGCCTGCAACCAGTAAATCAAAGGGTGTGGTAATCTTAATATTCTCAGGATTTCCTTCAAACAAGTGAATCTTATGTCCCAACCTTTCCACCAGACCCGCATCATCGGTATAACCTTCAATATTCCCGCTATTATAGGCTTCTCTGAGAATGGATAACCTGAAACACTGAGGCGTTTGTATGCTTCGAATCAAATTACGGTTAAAAGGAAGGTTCACTCCATTTTCAACAATTCTGACTGAGTCGGAAATTTCACACACCGGCACTGCATTTCCATGAACCGAAGCCAGGTTGAAACCTTCCAGAATGATTTTAGTATCAACAAAAGGCCTAACCCCATCGTGTACAGCTACCAAAGCTTCCCGATCGGTAATGGCATCAATACCAAGCCTTACCGATTCGCCCCTGAAATTACCACCCGCAAATACAGAATGATGCACCGGGAAAGCAAATTCCTCACATATATCCAACCAGTATTGAATATGCTCTCCTGGCAGGACAATGATAATTTCTATTTCTGGTTTCTGGTTTGCAAAAGCTTCGATGGTATGCATCAGAAGTGGCTTACCTCCCAAAAGCTGAAACTGTTTGGGCACATCAGCCCCGAATCTCCTGCCTGCCCCTCCGGCCACAATAACAACATATCTTTTCACACCGATAGTTTTTGCAAACTTACTAAAAACAGAAAGTGCTCAATATTAAATTACATCGTCAGAATAATTCACACGAATAGATTAATGATTTGTGAATTAATCGGGTTAAATTTATATAGCATGAAAATAAAAAAAGTCCCCGAACCCAGGGACTTTTATATTGAAATTGTCTATTTACAGAATCAGCATAGCATCGCCGTAGGCGAAAAACTTGTATTTTTCATTGATGGCTTCCTTGTAGGCTTTCATCAGAAAGTCAAAATCAGCAAAGGCAGCCGTCATCATGAGCATTGGGGAAAGTGGCAAATGAAAATTGGTAATCATCGAACTGGCGATGCTGAATTCGTACGGTGGAAAAATAAACTTATTCGACCAACCTTTATAGGGTTTAAGCATGCCTGAAACGGCAACAGAAGTTTCAACAGCCTTCATGGTCGTAGTACCAACAACACAAACCTGTTTGCGGTTTTCTTTGGCTTTATTCACAATACTGGAAGCGGCTTCTTCTATCAGAAGTTCTTCTGAATCCATCTTGTGCTTGGTAAGGTCTTCAACATCAATAGCCCTGAAATTACCAACACCTGCGTGAAGCGTTACGGAAGCGAAAGAGGCGCCTTTAAGTTCAAGGCGTTTCATCATTTCTCGGCTAAAATGCAAGCCTGCAGTAGGTGCAGCAACTGCTCCTTCTTTGCTGGCATAAATCGTCTGATACCAGTCTTTGTCTTCTGGCATAATTTCGCGTAAAGCCTGTAATTCGTCAGGTAACGGGGTTTTGCCAAGGCTTTCAATTGTTTTCTTAAACTGGTCATAAGGCCCGTCGAAAAGAAAACGCAGGGTCCGGCCGCGAGAGGTTGTATTGTCAATTACTTCAGCAACAAGCGAATCATCGTCGCCAAAATAAAGTTTGTTACCTATCCTTATTTTACGGGCGGGGTCAACAAGCACGTCCCAGAGGCGGGCTTCAGCATTCAATTCGCGAAGGAGGAAAACGGTGATTTTGGCACCGGTTTTTTCTTTTTCACCGGTAAGCAGTGCCGGAAACACTTTGGTATCATTAATTACAAAAACATCGCCATCGCCAAAGATATCCAGGATATCACTAAACATGCGATGCTCAATGGTTTTTGTTTTACGGTTCAATACCATCAGCCTCGATTCGCCCCTGTTGGGTGCTGGTTGCATGGCAATCAATTCGTTAGGAAGGTGATAACGAAATTGCGAGAGTTTCATTCGGGAAGTTTTATAAGGTTAAATGAGTTATCAGGAATAATAAATAGCCTGAGCTCACCAATAATACAAATAAACTGTTGTAAGTTTGCAGGCATTAAACAAACGATTTGTTAAGCTTTAATATTGTAACAATCAGACGGTTTGACAAATGGCTTGTTTTAAAAGGGGTGCAAAGATAATGCTATTTTGCCTTAAAATCAAGGATTTGGGTAGGATTTTTTTAAAAAGGCAGTTTATTCGCCATCAGCATCTGAAAAAGTTATATCTTTGCCACCCTCTAATCCGGATTTCTAACCCCTTAAAGCACAATATACAATGGCCACAGTGGTTAACATTTTCTCGGGAAGAGCCACCCGTTACCTGGCTGAAAAGATAGCTACAAGCTATGGTAAAAAACTGGGTGATGTGCTGATTACCGATTTTTCCGACGGCGAGTTTCAGCCTTCTTTCGAGGAAAATGTTCGTGGAAACGACATTTTTATTGTTCAATCAACATTTGCACCAACCGACAACCTTTTTGAATTGTTACTTATGATTGATGCGGCCAAACGGGCTTCGGCCAGGCATATTATCGCTGTTATTCCGTATTTTGGCTTTGCAAGGCAGGATAGAAAAGATAAACCAAGGGTTTCAATTGCAGCCAAACTGGTTGCCAATCTGTTAACTGCAGCCGGCGTTCAGCGCATTATTACCATTGATCTGCATGCCGATCAGATTCAGGGATTCTTTGATGTACCGGTCGATCATCTTTATTCCTCTTCGATTTTTATACCTTTTATCAAACAATTGCAATTGCCCAACCTAACCATGGCATCACCCGATACCGGAGGCACTCGGAGGGCTGCTGCTTATGCGAAAATATTGAACACCTCTTTCGTTATCTGCTACAAACAAAGGTTAAAAGCCAACCATGTTGACACCATGGCACTTATTGGGGATGTTACTGGAAAAGATGTGGTTCTGGTTGACGACATCATAGATACAGGGGGTACTATATGTAAAGCAGCAAAACTCATGATGGACAACGGTGCTGCAAGCGTACGTGCTTTTTGCACTCATCCGTTGCTTTCCGGAGAAGCTGTTTCAAGGATTGAAGCTTCACCATTCACTGAAGTTGTGGTAGCTGATACCATTCCGCTGAAAGTTGAATGCAGTAAAATTAAGGTGCTGAGTACCGCATCACTGCTTGCTGATGTTATCGGCAAAGTGCACAATTATGAGTCTATTTCAACTCTTTTTAAATTTGAATGATCTCCTGAAAAGGTCAGTATATTTACAAACAATTAAACTTTTTAACTAATGAAAACAGTATCTATGAGCGGTTCCCTTCGCGGGAACGTAGGGAAAAAGGATGCTAAAGCCCAGCGTAAAGACGGCAAAGTTCCCTGTGTAATTTATGGTGGTAAAGAACAAATCCATTTTTCGGCAGATGTAACTGCCTTTAAGCCGATTTTATATACCCCGGCATCTAACCTGGTTAATATTAACATTGATGGTAAAGAATACCTGACCGTTCTTCAGGATGTTCAATCACATCCGGTTAGTGACAATATTCTGCACGCCGATTTTCTGGAACTAAGCCCAAAAAGGCCGGTTATTATTCCGGTTCCTATTAGGGTTACAGGAACTTCGCCCGGTGTTTTACTGGGGGGAAGACTGGTGAAAAAACTTCGCAAACTGAAAATCAGAGCGCTGATAGAACACCTTCCCGATGAAATAGAAATCAGCATCAGCAATCTCGACATCAATCAGTCGGTTAAGGTTGGAGATATGAAGTTAAAGAATATTGAGTTTCTTGATATTCCAACCGCAGTCATTGTTATTGTTCTTTCGACCCGTAATGTCGAAGCACCTGTTGTCCCCGGTAAGTAATTTACAGGGTCATACTTTTAACCGGAGGGTTGCGTTGCAATCTTCCGGTTATTTTTTTCCGGTAAGGGTTTATTTATCTCCCCGGAACTGAATCAAGGATTATATTTGCATAAAAAGTATTGTCAATTGTGAAATACCTTATTGTTTGCCTTGGGAATATAGGAGAGGAATATGCCAACACCCGCCACAACATCGGTTTTATAATCGGTGATGCATTGGCTCTTGATTTCGGTGTTAAGTTTACTACCGACCGCTATGCTTCGCGCGCCGAAGCCAGGTTTCGCGGAAAAACACTTGTTTTCATCAAGCCTACCACCTATATGAATCTAAGTGGGAAAGCTTACCGTTACTGGCTTACGCAGGAAAATATCCCCATCGAAAAATCGCTGGTGGTTGTTGATGATCTTGACCTTGATACGGGAGTACTCCGCATGAAACCCAAAGGTAGCGGAGGCAGCCACAATGGCCTTAACAATATTATTGAAGTGCTTGGCCGCAATGATTTCCCCAGGCTCAGGGTTGGAATTGGCAACAATTTTGCCAAAGGGTACCAGATAGACTATGTGCTTGGCAGATTTGGCCGTGATGAAGAAAAAATTTTCCTCGAAAAAATTCCGCTGGCCATTGAGATGATTAAAAACTTTGTTATGTCAGGGCCAACTCCTACCATGAATATGTTTAACAACAAATAACCTACAGTTCTCTAATGTCAAGTCTAAAGTAAAAAGCCTGACTGACTGCCAAATTAAACTTACTTTATAACGAGTTAGGTCGTTCAGACGGGTAGAAATCCGAATGAGTGTTGGAACTTTCATTTCAATCGATGCGACATTTTACACCTGACCATTCACTAGAGCGCTACAGGCTTTAACCTCAGCCTGATTACGTCAGCAACACTTTCAAGATTGATTCTTTCCTGCTTCATGGTATCGCGTTCGCGTATGGTTACGGTTCCGTCTTCCAGTGTCTGGTGGTCAACAGTAATGCAGTAGGGGGTTCCGATGGCATCCTGGCGACGGTAGCGTTTTCCGATGGAATCCTTTTCTTCGTATTGGCAGTAGAATTCATACTTCAACTCGTCCATAATCTGGCGGGCTTTTTCAGGCAGACCATCTTTGGCTATAAGGGGCAAAATGGCGGCTTTTACCGGTGCAAGAACCGGCGGCAGTTTCAACACAACGCGCTCTGAACCGTCGTCGAGTTTCTCTTCGGTGTAGGCAAAACTGAGCACGGCCAGGAAAGTACGGTCGAGACCAATAGAAGTTTCCACCACATAAGGAACATAGCTCTCGTTTAATTCGGGATCAAAATAGGTAATTTTCTTGCCCGAATACTTCTGATGTGCCGAAAGGTCGAAATCGGTGCGCGAGTGGATGCCCTCAAGCTCTTTAAAGCCTATGGGGAAATTAAATTCTATATCGCATGCGGCATTGGCGTAGTGAGCCAGCTTTTCGTGATCGTGAAAACGGTAGTTTTCGGCCGGAATACCCAGCGAAAGGTGCCAGTTGCGGCGCTCCTGTTTCCATGATTCGAACCATTCAAGTTCGGTACCAGGTTTTACGAAGAACTGCATTTCCATCTGTTCAAATTCCCGCATCCGGAAAATGAACTGCCGGGCAACAATCTCGTTGCGGAAGGCCTTACCGATCTGTGCTATTCCGAAAGGAATTTTCATGCGGCCGGTTTTCATGACATTCAGAAAATTAACGAAAATTCCCTGAGCTGTTTCAGGACGGAGGTAAATGGTGTTGGCCTCCTCACTTAATGATCCCATCTGGGTGGAGAACATCAGGTTAAATTGCCTGACTTCAGTCCAGTTACGTGTGCCTGAAATCGGGCATACGATCTCAAGGTCTTCAATCAGCTTTTTAACATCGTCAAGGTCATTGTTTTCAAGTCCGGTGTAGAGCCTCACTTTTGCACTGTCGATTCTGGCCTGGTATTCCATTACCCTTGGGTTGGTAGCCCGGTATTGAATTTCGTCGAAAGCATCACCAAATCGTTTGGCGGCTTTCTCTACTTCTTTGGCAATTTTATCCTCATTTTTTGCCACAAAATCTTCAACCAGCACATCGGCACGATAGCGCTTTTTGGAATCTTTGTTGTCGATCATCGGGTCACTGAATGCATCAACATGTCCTGAGGCCTTCCAGATGGTGGGGTGCATAAAGATAGCAGAATCGATTCCAACAATGTTTTCGTGGTATTGAACCATGGCTTTCCACCAATATTCCTTGATGTTGTTTTTAAGTTCTACGCCATTCTGACCATAGTCGTAAACAGCGCTGAGTCCGTCGTATATTTCACTGCTCTGAAACACAAACCCATACTCTTTGGCATGGGAAATTATTTTTTTAAATAGTTCTTCGTTGTTTGCCATGCGGCAAAGATAAGGAAATGATTGCGGATTTCACCTGCCCCCCAAAGGCGGTGGGGATTCTGTCTGTTAATCAATGGATCTGGAGCTGATAAGAAGTTTTTATTCGCGATTTCAGGGTTCACGAAAGAGTTGAATTCACAACTGTTTTTGGAAATTGGTTAAAAAGTTATCATCTATCTTTGCTTTTTAAAAAAATGCTTTACTTTTGAGCACATATTTAGAGTAAAAATGTCAGTCAATTATATTTCAAGGCTTACCGCCAAGACAATTTTCCGCAACATTAAAAACAGGGACGAATACCAATTCTGAACCCTTTTCATTCTACTATTGTTTCCTGTTGTTTCTATTATTTTAATTTAAGACTTTAATTATCATGGAATTACCATTTGCTGAATCCTATAAAATCAAAATGGTTGAATCTATTCACCGCAGCACACGCAAAGAACGTGAGCGATGGATTAAAGAAGCCAATTACAATGTGTTTAAACTGAGAAGTGATCAGGTATTTATCGACCTGCTTACCGATTCGGGTACCGGTGCAATGAGCGACCGGCAATGGAGCGAGATGATGCTGGGTGATGAAAGCTATGCCGGAGCTTCTTCATATTATAAAATGAAGGACACTATCCGCGAACTGCTTGGTTTCGAGTATTTTCTTCCGACCCATCAGGGACGCGCTGCAGAAAACGTGCTGTTTTCGGCCCTGGTTAAAGCCGGCGATGTTGTTCCGGGAAATTCCCATTTTGATACAACCAAAGGACATATTGAATTCCGCAAGGCCAAAGCGGTTGACTGCACCATAAAAGAAGCCTTTGACACCGTTGTTTATCATCCTTTCAAAGGTAACATTGATCTTGGGAAACTCGAAGATGTTTTAAAAGCCCACCCAAAAGATAAAATCCCTTTTATCGTTGTTACCATCACCTGTAATTCATCCGGCGGGCAACCGGTTTCGATGGAAAATCTCAGGGGAGTAAGGCAATTGGCTGATAAATACGGAATTATGGTGATTTTTGATTCCGCACGATTTGCCGAGAATGCCTATTTTATCAAAACCCGCGAAGCCGGCTATGAAAACAAAAGCATACGCGAAGTGGTGCTTGAGATGTTCAGCTACGCAGATGCCATGACTATGAGCAGCAAAAAGGATGCGATTGTCAATATGGGCGGGTTCATAGGTTTGCGCGATAAAGAACTTTATGATAAGGCTTCCGTCTTTAATATTATGTTTGAAGGTTACATCACCTATGGTGGAATGTCGGGAAGGGATATGAATGCTCTGTCGCAGGGATTGCGCGAAGGAACAGAATTCGAATATCTTGAAACCCGTATCAACCAGATAGCTTACCTTGGCAACAGGTTGGTTGGGTTTGGAGTTCCGGTGCAGCAACCATTTGGTGGTCACGCCATTTTTGTGGATGCCCGGCGATTTCTGCCCCAGTTGCCCAAAGAACATTTTCAGGCACAGACGTTGGTTGTGGAGTTATACCTTGAAGGCGGAGTACGTGGTGTTGAAATCGGTGCCCTGCTTGCAGACAGGGATCCTGTAACCCGTAAAAACCGCTACCCAGAGCTTGAATTACTGAGGCTGACCATTCCCCGCAGGGTTTATACCAACAATCACATGGATTATGTAGCCACTGCACTTGCCAATGTTCATGATCGCAGCAGTACCATTACCAGTGGGTTGAAAATTGTGCACGAAGCACCGATTATGCGACACTTTACGGTTGATCTGGCCCGGATATAATTTAGGTAATATTTTATCGGTCGAGCCAATCCCTGAATCCATTTACTCTTTCGCGGGCTACTATAGCATCCTGATCTTCAATTCCTTCAATCTGCAGTTTTAAACGGCTGTTAGACCAGGCGGTGATGTTGTTGCAGGCTTCAAACGAAACAATGTATTTTCGGTTTATACGGAAAAATCTTTCCGGATCAATCATGGATTCCAATTGTTCGAGGGCAAAATCAATACAATAGTTGCGATTGCCCCTGGTGAGCAGAAAAGTAGCCTTTTCGAGACTGTAAAAAGCGGTGATTTCTTCGATGGGGATGGACTTGATTTTTTCGCCAACCTTAACCAGAAATCTCGATTTGTAGGTTTTTACAGGCTTGCTGCCAGATAACGACAGAATTTTCTCAAGCAATGGCTGAGATGAAAACTGCCGCACTTTTTCAATGGCCTTTATGAGCCTGACTTCGTCAATTGGCTTGAGCAGATAGTCGATGCCATTGGTGTTGAATGCCTCGATGGCGTAATGATCCCATGCAGTTGTGAAAATGATTGGGCATGAGATTTTTACGCTGGCATATATTTCGAAACTCAGCCCATCGGCCAGTTGAATGTCTGAAAAAACAAGGTCAATATCAGACTTTTTTGAAAGAAACTCAACTGAATCGCGGACCGATTCAAGCCTGGCTATCACCTCCATTCCGGGAGAAACTTTTTTCAGCAAGCGCTCCAGGTGGTTCGCGGCCCTGATTTCATCCTCTATAATAAGCACCTTCATTATTCTGACATTTGGATTAACGGAACCCTAACCAGGAACGTAGTTTCGTTTGATTGAACTTCAATTTTGCGATCAGTAAAAAACCCAAATTGCTGAGAAATGTTTTTCAATCCGGTGTTTTTCGAATCTTCGCCAACCGGTTTGCTCTTTATTGCATTTTCTACTTCGATGTATTGATCATTCTGCCGGATATTTATCCTTAAGGGAAATTTTTCGGAAATTTCATTGTGCTTGACTGCATTTTCAATCAACAATTGTAAGGTCATTGGAACAATATAGGCTTTGTCGTCCGGATTCAGTTCGATGTTGAGATGCAGTTTGTCGCCAAAACGGGTTTTAAGCATGGCGGTATATGATTTCATGAACTCCAGCTCTTCGTTCAGGCTCACCAACTCCTTATCGCGGCTATCGAGCACATAACGAAAAAGGTCGCTCATCTGCCTGATGAATACAACTGCCTGTGCCTGATCGTCATAAACCAGATCGCTCAGCACGTTAAAACTGTTGAACAGAAAATGCGGGTTGATCTGATTGCGCAGCGATTCATATTTATAGGCCATCATCTTCGATTTTAAATCAGCTTCACTAAGGACCGAACTGCGCCAGGCTCTGAAAAACCCAACAGCAGTAAAAACCAGCGAAATAAACAATGAGATCAGAAATGTAATGAGGATTGAATACTGGATTGACTGGATTGCTTCGGCCGGAGGTATTCCCAAAACAAGATAGTACATGATGAACTGAACCAAAACAAAAGCACTCACCGACCAGATAAGCATGCAGAAAATTTCGATGAAAGTTCTTTTAACAGGCTGAACAATCCATTGGTATCGTTTATCAAGCAGGTGATTGATGATCAGCGGACCTGTCCACTGGGTGATACAGATAGAAAACGACCAGCCCAGCCCGATTAAAAATCTTATAGGATCGTTATAGACCCCCCGCATAAAGAACAGGGCAATCACCAAAGAAAGTAAGAGGTTGTATAGTAAAAACTGCCAGACAGACAGCGGTTTGATAAGTTGATTGATCAGTTTCATTTTAATCAGGAATTAAAAAGTGTATGTGCTGTCGCGGATATTCTTCGGTAAATTTATCGAAAAAAATGTAAATCAGGTTAAAGCCATTTATAGTGGTGAGGGGTTTCCGGCTTTAACCTGACTTGAAATTACTTACAGGAATTTACGATTTCCTGAGCCTGATCCTTGCCCCAGGCCGGGTGAAGCTGTGATTTTGGGGAGAATTTGTCCCACCCGTCAAGCAGATCAACTGCCTGACTGCAATATTCCTTCGGGTCTTTCCCATAGAATTGGGCCGTTCCCATGTCACTTTGCAATTTTATAAGTCTTGCACGCGGATTGGTCGGATCAATTCCCAATGCTCTGCCTATGGCCTGTGCCGAAAGCATGCCATATTTCTGTCCACGTTCCATTGGGTTTACAACCAACCGCCCTGTATAGAACAGAGCCTGCAGGGCGAAAACATCGGCCTCTCCCGGAGCCATCTCTACAATACGGTTAATCGATTTCTCGGCAACATCAAGAAATGCATCTTTCTTTTTTGCATCCAAAGGCTCCATAAAACTCATAATAATATAACAATGAGCATGGTAGTACAATGGCAGCCACTCATCTTTTTCAGTATTGGCAATCATGCTAAACCTATTGCCAAGTGCCTGAAAGTCATCAATGGTGCGGCAGTTGGCATACTGGCCAAGGCTTTCGCCCATGGCCTGATAATATTCTGGTTTCTGTGACATGGCGGCAAATGAAGCCATCATCAGGGTTAAGGTAACAAGGGTTGTTTTCATGGTTAATGGTTTTTAGGTATTGATTTATTTTTGATGTTCTGAGCTTTTACTTCTTGTATTATCTGGCTGAGGTAACCAGGCAGGTTTTCGTCAACGCAGGATTTTATATACTTACTGAATCTTATCCAGTTGGTTTTTATCTCCTTTTTTAGTCAGGGTGATAAAACAGGCCAATATGTAAAACCTTCCGGAACCGGGGATGATGGTAGTACTGCGGTAGATGCCAGAATCATCGGGCATATCGGAATAACGCCGGCCAAATTCCTGTTTAAATCCCGGCACATTGGTCACCGCACCATAGAAAATAATGTTTGGTTTGTATAGAAAACTCCAGCTAACATCAAGACTCTGATAAGCCAGTGTGTGTTCGCCATTGAATTCAGTACTATTCGGGTCGTTATAAACTCTGGGTGACGAATACTTATAGTTGACTCCGGCATAAGAACGGATTTTGCCAAACCAGTGCTTGTAAACGACCGCAAGGTTGTGTTTGCTCGCAAAGGTCGGGATGGCCGTTTCCGGATAATTCCTGTAATCGCGCCGGGTGTCGAGGTATGAATAGGAAATCCAGTAATCGCCGTGTTTAATGCTCTTTTTATCGCGCCAGAAAAGGTCGAGCCCTTTGGCATATCCACTACCGCTGTTGTTATAGTTTCCGGGCAGATAAAACGCTCCGGGCAGTTGTTTGGCCAGGTTGCGGTAATCCTTGTAATAGATCTCCGTACGTAAGGTTCTGTAGTTATGAGATGACTGAAAGCTAAGCGTATAGTGGTCGGCCCTCTCGTAACCAAGTTGATTGGTATAGATGAGATAATCATCAGTTGGGTTCTGGTAAAACCATCCGTAAGCCATCGAAAACTGGCTGTTTTCGTTCAGTTTCCATGCTGCCGTGAGCCGTGGTGCTATATTTGTCCGGTTTAGGTAGTCGGAATATTCGACCCGGGCGCCCAAACGTGTTACGAACCGCTTTGAAGCATATAATTCAGCTTCGGTAAAGGCCGCGAATGTATTGTTAGCGTATTGATTTATAAGAGGTTCGGCAGTGGTTTCGTAGGTTTGTTTAAGCGACCGGGAGAACCATTCGGCGCCTCCCCTGATAGTGACTTTATTGCTTAACTCGTGAGAAACCACCTGTTTCAGATGACCGCCACTGAGCGATTTGTTGAATTGATTCCCATCAAACTTAACCTTGTCGGGGTCTTTTGTAAACGATGCGGATGAAGTAATGGTCCACTTTTCGCCCAGGTTGGCCCTGTAGGACGAGTTGATAAAGAAATTCCTGTTTCTCAGGTAGTAATCAATCATTTTATCCTGATTCAGGTCAAATTGCCCGAGTGAGAATTGGCCATCATCGTAACTGCTGTATAACTTCAGCATACCCGTTTTTCCTGTTTTCTGGCGGATGCTGACTGCTCCTGAGGTGGATTCAGGAGCATGGTTCCAGTCATAGTTCTGAGGAGCTAGTTTCATGTAAGGACCAAGGTTGCTGTAGGATAGGGTAGATGTAACAGCACCGGTCTTCCAGAGTTTGGTGGCGGCAATTTCGGGTCCTATTGTCAAAAATGACAGGTCAAGTTGATCCTGATCCGGCATATCGTTGGTATTCAAAAGTAATACACTGGAGAGCGCCTGCCCGTATTCGGCCGAATAGCCACCAGTGCTGAAGATAGTGCCTTTAAACATGAACGGATTGAACCGGCCGCGGGTTGCGGTGTTTGGCGCTGTGGAATTATACGGCGATTGTACCAGTGCACCGTCGATGTAGGTTTGCGATTCATCGCTATCGCCGCCTTTGACAAACAGCCGGCCCGACTCACCATTGGTGGTTGTGCCCGGCAATGTCTGAAGCGCACCGAATACATCACCGGCAGCCCCTGCCGTTGTGATCATATCGAGAGAACTGATGGTATTGGCCTGTTTTTTATCGCTGGCTTCAAATGTGCCGGCAGTAATGGTTACCGCATCGAGTTTATTAAAGGTCTCTGTTAGCTCAATGGTAAGTTGAATGTTGGTTCCATTAAGATTCAGCTCCTTCGCAAATGGTTCATATCCAAGAAACTCTGCCACAAGAGTGAATGTTCCTGATTTCTGCGTCTTAAAACTGAAACGGCCTTCAGCGTCGGATGAGGTACCATCGTAAGTTCCTTTCAGGTAAACATTGGCACCGGGAAGGGTGCCGTCTTTCCGGGCTTTCACCACACCGCTGATGATTGTCTGGGCTGAAAGACTGAAACTTAATATAACGAACAGGGTGGAAATATATATCTTCATGGTTTTTAGCTTTGATGCAGCAAAGATGCATCTGGCCCTACCCTGAATAAAAATTTTAGTTACCGGATTGTCGGATTATGGGGATGAAGTGCAGTTGCGCAGAGCTCAGAGCACATGGAGCGAAGCAGCTTGCCCCGCCCACTTTGGCGGGGGAATCCCGACCACTTCGTCGGGAGGGCACATGGAGCGAAGCAGCTTGCCCCGCCCACTTTGGCGGGGGAATCCCGACCACTTCGTCGGGAGGGCAAAGGGCAATGGCAATGGTAAGGGAAAGGATTTAGGGGCACAACATGTTGTGTCCCTAAATTGAATTCCGGAAAGTTCTGTTTGGAAGATTCGTACCTTGGACCTTCTTCACGACCTTTGTCCCTTTTTAATTTGGCAAGATCATAAAAAAGTTGTTGTGAATAGATTGATAGCTTGTTAAAGTAATCCTTCAATAAGAATATCCTCATCAAGGTCTTCCCAGTGCACGCCTTCACCACCTCCGATAAAACGCCAGTTTTTCCGCTGTTTTTCTTTGGCGTCGCGCAAGGTAGGGAACCATTCCAGCGGAACAGCAATTTCCCGGCCATCATCAAGCCTTACATACATTTTATCATCTCCAAACCAGAGGTCTGTTGCGATGGTGGATTTATTTTTAGTTAAAATATTCATCCCATTTATCCTTAAAAAGTTCAGTATTCCTTATCACTAATTTACGCATTTCTACAATTTCATTTGCTTTAAACCTCCTTGATTTTAACAATTCAATGGGTTCCAGGTTAAATTTTGCTGTACCATCTCCTTTTTCGATGTGAATATGAACAGGTGAATGATCATTTACATAGAAAAAAAAACGATAGCCATTAATTATTACTACAGTTGGCATTTAAAACATTTTAAACAAAAGTACGAATTTATTAAACAACAGAAAAGACAGTTGGCAAATTGCGGTGGTATATTAATTCATCTAAATCAAACAAGGACGTTTGCGTGGCTAATATCAGTTTTTTTATAGGGGAACAGTGCATGGGGCATGGAGCGTGGAGCATGGGTTTAAGGACACGAAATGTTAAACGGTATACAGCATTTGGCATAGGGCTTCGAAAATAAGAAAGCTTAAAAAAGTAAAATAGTAGTATTAAGTGGTAGCAACTTTCGCACAAAATTACCCTTGTTGGCAGCCGGCTGCACTGCCATCGCACTATCCTTTTTAAACAGGATTCCATTAGAAATCTACGCTGAATTCCTGAAAATGTAAGATGATTCGAATGAATATATTGACTGCATAGCTTTAAGATTCGATCTTCACTTTATTTGTTTAATTTTGTTCATGGAGTTATATACTTTTAATGAACAGCACGACATATAAATTTATCAGATTACTGAATCGGGTACTAAAAATGCCGGTGCTGTTAATGTCTTTAGCTTTGTTTAGCTATTCAAATCTGTTTGCTGTCAGCCGTCTTGACAGCCTGAAAGCAGAACTTGGCCGGGGGGGCAACGACACCACTTTTATAAGTTTATACTGCAATATAGCCAATGAATTTCTCAACCAGAAAAGCAATCCCGATTCTGCTCTGTTTTACCTGAATAAAGCCCTTGGCCTGTCTGATAAATATGGGAACAAAAAACACCTGTATTCTATTTACGGGCAATTCGCGCAATTGTTTTCAAAAAGTGGCAATTATTCAATTTCACTGGAGTATTATTTTAAAATCCTTAAACTGCTGGATGACGAATCAGCCAGAGGATACGACACCATTTCCATCGATGGCAAATATGCCAATACCTTTATTGCGATAGGAACCACTTATTTTAACATGGAAAACAATACCAAAGCACTTGAATATTACCTAAAAAGCCTTCAGAAAGTAAATTATCTTGCGAAACTTGATCCTAAATTTCCGGCTAATGAGAAGCGGCTGATTATTTTTGTCAATATGGGTGGTGCCTATCTAAGCAGTCGCGATCCTGAAAAAGCCAGGCTTCATTTTGAAAAAGCCCTTGAGATGAACAGGCCTTTGAATAATCAGGTGAACTATGGTGTACTCTATAACAACCTGGGTATCGTTTATAAAGAAAAGAAGGATTTTGCAAAAGCGTTTGATTATTATAACAAATGCCTGGATATACGCACAAGACTTTCAGATTCAGCAGGTTTGGCCCAGGTTTACAACAACCTTGGTGATTACTATTACCTTACCGGTGATTATAACAAAGCCGTCGAAATCCTGAACAAGGCACTTTTATACAGCCAAAAAACCGAAAATATAAGATCACAAATGAAAGCTGCCAATTTTCTTTCAATGACCTATGAAAAAATCAATAAAGCAACTGAGGCCCTGGCGATGCACAAACTGTTCAAGCAACTGAACGACAGCATCATTAACAGTGAGCAAATTCAAAATACTGCCCGTCTTGAACTTCAGTATCAATACGAGAAACAACGAAAAGAAAGTGAATTGCAGCAGGAAATTCAATTAGCCCGCAAGGAACGTAAAGCGCTGATTTATCTTATCATCGCGGGTTTGTTATTGTTCTCATTTGTTATTGTTGTGCTGCTTAACCGCAACCAGCGCATTAAAATGAAACAGTCGAAATTGCTTCAGGAGAGCCTTGAACTGGAAAGTAAAAACCTGAATCTCGAAAAGCAAAACCTGGAATTAGAACTGGAATTCCGCAATAAGGAACTTGCCACGCATGTGATGTACCTTTTGAAGAAGAATGAATTTATCGGATCGATCACTGAAAAATTGCTTTCATTAAAACCCCTGATGCTTCCGGAAAATAAATTGTGGATGCAGGACATCGTCAAAGAAATGAAGTCGAACATCGACAATACGGTTTGGGGGGAGTTTGAAGTCAGGTTTCAGCAGGTTCACAGGGACTTTTATATAAATCTGAGCGAAAAATATCCCGACCTGACCCCGAATGAAACGAAGCTTTGCGCCTTTCTGCGCCTGAATATGACAACCAAGGATATCTCCGCAATTACCTTCCAGTCATTAAAAAGTATTCAGGTTGCCCGTGCCCGTTTGCGAAAAAAAATGGATATTACCCGGGATGATAACCTGGTTTCATTGCTTCAGCAATTGTAGCTGAGTTGAGAATTTCTCTGCTAATTCTGGGAAAAGCCCTGATTCTTTCGTAATTTAAACATCTCAGATTATCCTCCGTTGTTCCCGGGCGCTGAATTTTTTGATTATTCGACCTCAATTTGACCTGGTTCAATGAGTGTTACATATCATCCATTGAGAGGCCTTTATACTCAATTACGTAATTTTTCAGTTCCCGGGTATTCAGCATCATTTCAGCAGCCTTCTCTTTCAGCAGGTTATACCGGATGTGCTGTGCGTTACGTTTTATTTCAATAATCTGAGCTTTCTTCTCCGTTTCATTAAGTACAACCAGATCTATTTCGCTTTTTCCTGCCTTGTCCCAGTACCCTCCAATTCTGGTTATGCCGCCCTGTTCAATAAACTTATCGCGAAAATATTTTTCCAGTACACGGCCGCTGTAGGTGGAGTAATCCCGCTCAATAATTCTCCGGAGTTCATTGAACTGGTTGATTTCAATTATATGGCTGTACTTGTAAACAAACCTGAACCAAAACGTTAAAAAATTATCTTCAATCATGTAACGGATATTTTTGGTCTTCGATCTGGCAAATACCGGTAAACTTTTCGTCAGAAGGCCGTAGTCGTGTTCCATACGAGTAAGATACCCGCCGACTTCCTTGCCTACAACAGCCTCAATTTTACTCCTGGTATTGTCTCCACGGGCAATTGCCGACAGGATGGTAAAATAGACTGCATAGTCCTTACCGAATTCTTCTATCAGCATGCTTTTCCCATCTGCAATAAAAGCAGAATCCTCTCTTATCATCAGGTCAAGCATACGACCACGGGTCAGGGCCTTGTTATCAACAAAAAGCTGAACGTACTTGGCTACCCCTCCGGAAAACGCATACAAAGCCAGCAAATCCTCCGCAGCATAACCCGGGTTGTTCTCATCAATTATTGTTTTAAGAACCGACACACTAAATGGCCTTACTTTTATAAACCCTGTGGCACGGCCAAACAGCGGAGCATTATAGTCTTCAAAAATCCTGTGCATAAGTGAATGAACAGAACCGCAGACAAGAAGATTCATACGGCTTTGGCCTTTCAGCATATCCCAGTCGCGCTGCATGTCGCTGTAAACTGAAGGATTAATATTCAGAAACTCTTGAAACTCATCAATAATAAGGTTGAGAGGACGGGTTGCTGAAAGTTGCATAAGAAATCTGAACACCTGGCCAAATCCGCTTATATTGCCCAGAATCGGAATCTGAAGTTTATCTGAGATTTCCTGTTGAAAGTCTTCACAAAGAAACAGTTCAGCTTTACGCGAAACGAAAAAATAGAGCGTAGACGTGCCTTCTGTAGCTTTAAGCAACAATTGTGTCTTGCCCACCCTGCGCCTTCCGGTTACAACTGTAAATTGAGCATTTTCAGCAGAGCTTGCCTGAATCTCAAGAAGCTTGGTAATCTCTTGTTCCCTGTTGTAGAACTTCATAAAACCTGGTTTGTAATAAAAACTGTCTTTTATTCTAAGGAAAATGCCGGTAATCTTTAAAGCAGCTATTCCCGGTTCCGAAACGACGAGTTCCGAAATGGTGGTTTCGGAATTGCAAATAGACGAAATTTTTAAATAATTACCAAATTAAATTGCAATGCTATCATATCCGGGATTGAGTATTTCAAATTGCTATAAACATAACAGCTATTAAACAATCACAGGATTGAAGTGCTTTTCTGTATTTGAAATGACTACCATAGTAATTTCAGCGAATACCATAAAGATTTTAAATTATTCGGGTTTCCGATGACCGGTTGCAAAAAAAAGTGGTGGATAAAGGGGATGATAACCTGGTTTCATTGCTTCAGCAGCTATGTTGAACCTTTTCATTGCCGATAAAAATCTTTTGTAATCGCTCTCAGCCGTATATTCTATTCACGTAAGTTTTTCAATTACAATAACATATGCTTTCTGTAGCATTTTTGTTCCCTCCGTTTTTGCCTCTGTAGCTTTTTTGTGGTGTATAATAATTAGGTGGTGCGTTTCGGGTAGGCGAATTTTGCAGCAATATTTTTACTCACTCGAAAATGAAACCAGAAAATAGCAAAAAACCAGATCAGGTTGAAAAGGAGCTTAAGGGCCTGATCGATCAACTCAACAGCGAGAATGCAGCGCTGA
>JBBQBC010000017.1:0-29559 GCA_038317155.1 Bacteroidales bacterium | reverse complement strand
AAGAAGCCAACCTTTTATTCCTCCAGAGTATGCCATTTCCAACAACCCCCAGGTAAGTATTGATGTAATTACAAAAATTGCACCCAGGTAGAACAATAAGGGTATACGAAGGCATAGTCGTTTCAATTTTTGAGGAAAGGTAAAACTCATTTTTGCATATAATTCTAATTGGCGTAAGCCCTTATCTATGAAATAGTACCCAACGTGAGCGGTTCGGTCTTCCATTCCGTTTTGCAGCATAGCCAGGTAAGCCATTTCGATCGCTTTACGTGCCACTTCCGTTTCTGCAAGTGGGCTGCTTTTGGCAATTTTCTCAATAACATGCCTATATTGATCGCGGGTTGCAAAATCCATTTTAGCATATGCTTCAATGGGATCATTTTGCAATATCTTGTCAACAGCACTCAAATTTTCAACAAAATCACGCCAATTAATCCCTCCCAAAAAACGTAAACTGGCAATACTGTTGCTTATAGAAACCTGATCGGAAGCTAAATGCTGATTTCCAAACTGAATAAGTTGTGCAGTACTCTGGTTTAATTCAGAAAGTCGTTGTTCCAACCATGTCAAAGGAAAGGTCAATGTTGTACTTTGACCTTGTAAGCGTCGTACCATTGCTGAAACAAAAGGTGCAGTCATAGGCGGATTTGACCTGGCCATATCTGCAATGACAAGGATAAGACTTTTAGGATCTTTTTCAACAATGTCAGTCATTTGGTCGGCCCATGAATCAGCCAAATTTCTATCAATTTGTTTATGAGCAACGTGTGAAGCAACACGACGAAGATTTTCTATTAATGCAAAACGCAGCATAATTGGGATTGCCCACAATTCGCCAATTTTAAGAATCTTTACTGATTGATAAGCGTTAATAAATCTTGTAAGGCTTTCGAGATCAACCCTTCCATCCCCATGTGATATGATTTCCGTTGCAATGTCATAAACACGCGGAAGTCCTGATGATGAGCCATTCAACAAGCGCGGCAATTCTTCACTATAATGCTTCGGCAAATGCCTTTTACCGGTACGAATGTGCTCTTCAATTAAATAGAAATTATCAAGCAGCCATTCTCCGGCAGGTGTAATTTGCCGATTGGCATTTACTGCCTTCATAATCAAATCATGCACATCAATCAGGAAAACTTCATTTTGAGTTAAACGAGACAGAAGTTGATGATCCGGAGACACTTTTGGACCCAAAATATGCAAGCCAGCTAATTTTTTGCCTTGCTGTTCCATCTGTTCCGTATTAAACAGCTCCGACCGAAATGGAGGTTCTCCATCGATGTACTTTAACGCTGGATCATTTTCCCAAATATGTGATATTAATCGGTTAAAGGAATCATTAATTGCAATGGGAGTCACTTTCATTTTTAACTTGTTGCAAGCAGGAGTTAACTTTAATGTTCAGTGTGCTTATCCTAAACTTTAAAAGTCAGGGGCTATTGATAACAACAGCCCCTGACTTAATAAGAATACTAAACCAAACCTAACATTTACTTTGTACCATAAGATGTTTTCAATTCAACTCTTCTGTTTTTCGCACGACCGGCAGCAGTGTTATTGTCGGCAATCGGTTTTGATTCACCATAACCAATAGCGGTTAATCGTGATTCCATGATACCTCTTCCCATCAAATAAGTTTTTACCGCTTCGGTGCGCTTTTGCGACAGGGTGAGGTTGTATTCATCCGAGCCCTGGCTATCGGCATGCCCTTCAATAGTCAACCTCGCGGTTTCATACCTTTTGAGTATTTCCACCAGTTCGTCCAATTGCGCAAGGGATGCTGTTTTAAGGACATCCTTGTTGGTTTCGAAGAATATTTTACTTGCTATTTGCGTAATTTTTATTGAGTCGGCTTTGGCAATCTCAGGACAACCTTTATTTGCAATGGTTCCTTTTATATTAGGACAGAGATCATCAATATCCGGAACACCATCGCCATCGTTATCAGGACATCCTTTCAGGCTTTCCGGACCTGCTGCATCAGGACAACGGTCAACTTCATTTAAGATGCCGTCTTTATCAGTATCCAGAGGGCAACCATCCGAATTCACCTTGTATCCTGCTTTCGTATCAGGGCACTGATCATCGATATCGGGGATACCGTCACCATCTTTATCAGGGCATCCTTTTAAACTGGCAGGACCAGACGCTTCAGGACAACGATCATCTTTGTCAGCAATGCCGTCGCTGTCTTTATCGGGGCAACCATTTAATTCCTTCACGCCGGAAATATCAGGGCACTTATCCAAATAATCAGGCACACCATCTTTATCAACATCCAATGGGCATCCTGCTTTATCAACGACAACATTGAGAGGTGTTTCCGGACATTTGTCGTTACGGTCAGATACACCGTCTTTATCAGCATCCTTTTTCTTGCCAAAATTATACGTAATACCGATGGTATGAAGGAGAAAAAAGTCATTTTCCTTTGTCACAACATCATTTCCATCCCTTTTATCTGAGGTGGAATAGATAAAGGTTTCCTGTAAATTCAGGTTAACGGATTTTCCAAACCTGAAATTTATACCCCCCCCGAATGAAGGAGCTGCCCAATCTATTTTAGTAGGATCAATTTGCAGGTCTTTATCGAACAACATGATGCCGCCACCAACAAATAAAAATGGATTGACAGCATACCGGGATGGTAATACATTAAACCTTAAATTGAGAAGCGCTGAAGCAAACCCGGAATTATTAAAGTAATTACTGCCGCGGTTATATCCTACGGTTCCTTTGGTGATCAGCAGATTTATGTCTAAATGATTTACAAGAAATCTTGAAACAGATAAACCGCCAAAGCCATACCAGGCCTGATCGAATTTGTAGAAGTCACTGCCCAGATCGCCGGAGTACTGGGTTATTCCTCCATGTAAACCAATGTTCCATTTTTTGTCTTCGGTTTGTGCATGGGTAATGAATGTAAATGCTAAGCAGATACTTAATAGAAAGAGTTTTTTCATGGCTTGTTTTTTTATGAATTATCAGGTGCAAAGTTCAAACATCACACAAAGGGAATTGTTATATAATTCCCGGAAATATTTACATCATTCACACATTTTTTTTAAAGTCAATACACCTTTCTTCAATTGATGAGTGAATCATGTAACTCTTTTTCCTTTTTCTTAAAAAATCCTCTCAGCAAAAAATTATGCTGAGCCGCCTCAAGGTCTTCATCAAGCTTTTGCGTGCCGGATTCTAAATTTTTAATGATTTGTTTCAAGCGCGCTCCTGATTCTTCATCGTGCAGCAATATGCCAATGGAAGTTCGCGGATTGCTGCCCGCTTCTTTCAGATTATTGATAAAAAGATTAGCGGTGTCAGCCATTTTCCGGAATTGAAGCACGGAATTTTTAATGGATTGAAAAACGATGGTATCCGTTGTGAGTTCATTGGCCAGCGTCCCTTTTTTATTGAGCCCTTCACTGAACCGTGTCAACGATCCGATCAACTGCTGTGTTTTGCCTGCTGCATTTTGCAATGAAACAGCGGCTTCATCGAGATGAGTATACAACGCATCATCGGTTAATAATTTTCCAACAGTTCCTTCTCCGTTGGCAATTTTATGACTGATCAGTTTAAAATCGTTGGTGATAGCCAGCAAATTTTGATTGTTTTCCTGCAACGTATTTATCATATCCTCGGAAGTAAAAGTTTTTTCAACTTTCAGGGTATCACCTTCTTCAATCAGGCGTGACCTTGCGGACCCGCCATAAATGATCAGTATCTTATTACCGATCAGTCCATCGGTACTTAACTTTACAAATGCATCCTTATGAATATAGGGCACTGCTTTGTCCTCCACCTTCATAATCACTTTTACTTTTCGGCCCGCATAGAACTCGACATTTCTAATGATGCCTATTTTCACCCCCGAGAACCAGATATTATTGCCGGCCTGTAAGCCGCTTACATCCTCAAAAAGAGTAACGATTTCTATTTTTCTCTTAAAAGTTTCATGGAGGTTCCCGATGATGAGAATACCAATGATCAGGAATACTATTCCTATAAAAACAAAAATTCCGACGATCACTGCTCTTTTTGTGTGAGATGCCTCCATAACTTATTGTATAAAATTGTAATTGTAAAAACCATTCACCTGCGTATCATCGGTGTCAAACACATCTTCGAATTTCCCGACTTTGATAAACCTGCCATCGAGCAACATCGCCAACCGGTCGCCTGTTTCCCTGGCACAGGTCAGGTCGTGGGTGATGATGATGGAACTGGTGTTGTATTGCTGTTGCACCTGGTTTATAAGTTTATTGATCTCACTTGAGGTGATGGGGTCAAGGCCGGCAGTGGGTTCATCATACAGCATGATTTCAGGCTTGAGAATCAGTGTGCGTGCAATCCCGATTCTTTTGCGCTGTCCTCCGGAAAGATCAGCCGGCATCACATTCATTTTATCTTCTAACCCTACCGCATTCAGCACCTCTTCTACCGCTGACGCAAGATCTTGTTTACTTATATTATTTACATTCATCGATAACGGGAACTCGAGATTCTGTCGGATGTTCATGCTGTCATACAGGGCGCTGCTCTGAAATGAAAATCCGATGCGCAACCGCAATGCATTCAATTCTTTTTCCTTTAGTTCATTTACCTGATGTTCCAAAACGGTGACTTCTCCCCTGTCAGGTTTGAGCAGGCCGATGATTATCTTTATCAGCACAGATTTACCGCTGCCCGACCTGCCCAGCACGGCCACATTTTCCCCCTTATAAACAGCAAGGTCAATGCCTTTCAAAACGTCAAGATCTCCAAAGGATTTATATAAATCTTTGATCATGATGGCGGGTTCATCGCGGCTAATGGCTCCTTGTTTGTTCTGGTTTTCCATCATTAAAAGAATCGGATCCAATTGGCAATCTGCACAATGATTATTTCTTCAAGAAAGATCAGGAACATGGCCATCACCACCGCCTGGTTGGCAGCTTTCCCAACACCGCGCGTTCCCTGGGTGGCATAAAATCCCTTATACGTACCCACGATGCCAATCGTGAACCCGAAAACAATCGACTTTGCCACAGTAGTGAAGAGATCCAAAAAATGGATGGTCGAAAAAGAACTCTTAAAAAAGGCAGTAAAGCTGGTAGCTTCTTCGGCGCTTACATTTAAATAGGACCCCATCATGGCAATCACGATGCAATAGAATGTAAGGATGGGAATGGTGATCACGGTTGCCGTAACTCTTGTGACAACAAGATATTTGAATGGGTTAATAGCTGAAACTTCCATCGCATCAATTTGCTCAGTAACTTTCATCGAACCCAATTCAGCCCCGATGCTTGAACCTACCTTGCCGGCACAAATGAGTGCAGTTACCAATGGACCCAATGCTTTTACGATGGCAATACCTATTAATGAAGGCAACCATGAACTTGCGCCAAAATCTTCCAACGACGGGCGCGATTGCTTGGTGAACACAATTCCTATGATAAAACCCGTAAGGGAAATAAGCGGCAAAGCCCTTAACCCAATCTCAAAACACTGGTGAACAACTTCCGTAAAGTGAAATGGCGGTAAAAATGCCTGTTTGAAAAACCGGATGATGAATCGATATGCTTTATTGACGCTCATAAAGAACTCGTCGAGCGTTTTGGACAACAGATATTTTTTAACGGCTGTACTCATACTATACCGGGATATTGCTCTTCCATCACCGACTGTTGATCTCAGCTTTGGATGGAAATCCATCGGCATGCTCTTTAAGTTTGAAAATGGATTTTAACATTGCAAAGTTGTATTTCTTTGTGCTGAATTCCGTTACACAATTCTGAAAAAAATTTACAGGATTCACACATTTTCAATTATATCCGGTTTTGATTGCATAATTGTTGTTCCCTCTTTGGTTTCGGCCAGCGAACAAACTTCGAGTATAGAATAAGAATAATCGGACTTGTGAACTGAGAGATAAGAAAAGCTGAAACACTCCAAAAGGCTGATGTTTTTGATCCATTAATTAGAGCGATGAGTTAATTTTGTCTAATTCTTCTTCAGTTTGGAAAAGGCTGACTTGATATTTTCCAAACAGCTCCTCATTCCTGCCTTCATCAAACAACAGATCATCATTCATTAAACTTGCGAATTTCTGTTTGAGTTTCCCTTTCTCCTCATACAAATTTATTTTTGCTTCTGACGTATACATCTTTTAAGCATTTAATGGCGAAAGCATTTAATGGCGAAAGCATTTTCAGAGTATAAAGTTGAAGTTCATCTTGTATAAAACTGTTACATAATTTCAGGAATAAGTTACATCATTCACACATTTTTGTCGGCTTTCAATACATCGAGCAGTTCCCTAAGATTAACAGTAGCATAAGATGACGAATGGTCTGACATGGCATAAGGGATAATCAGGTCGTCATTGTGAATAATTGACCCGCACGAATAAATCACGTTCGGCACATACCCTTCTCTTTCTGATTCATTTGGCATCATCAACGGACGACTCAGCCTTCCGATTTCATTCTCCGGGTTCTCCAGTTCAAACAACGATGCCCCCAGCGTGTATTCCCTCATCGAACCAACTGCATGGGAAATAAGCAGCCAACCATCGGCTGTTTCAATCGGCGATCCGGCATTGCCTATTTGCACCAATTCCCAAGGGTATTTAGGCCGCTGAATAACTTTGGCTTCGCGCCAGATATTGATACTTTCAGAATAAGCGATATAAATGTTAACCCCATCTATCCGGCAGAGCATGGCGTACTTGCCTTTAATTTTTCGCGGGAACAAGGCCATTCCCTTGTTTTGGGCAATCTCGCCATTGATCGGCAATATCTTAAAATTATAAAAGTCTTTTGTGCTGATCAATTTGGGCAGTACGGTCCTTCCATCGTAAGCGGTGTAAGTTGCATAATAGGTTATTTCTCCGTTATCATAAGTAAATTTGACAAAACGGGCATCTTCAATGCCTTTTTGCTCGGTTGCCGATACGGGAAAAATTACTCTTTCTGAAATAACCGAATCAATTGAAAAATTAATCTCATAGTGAGAAGAGGCAAGCCAAAGCATTTGATTGATTATTTTAATCCGATCTTCCTTGAGGTCTGGATCTTTTATCGCAACTCCAAGGTTCCGCATTAATTCACCATACGTGAAACTATCACCTAATTTATCGAGGATAAAAGCGTAAGAAATAACTTTTCGCCGGTCGTGTTTTTTTTCATTTTTGTCTAAAATAACAGAAGGAAGAGTATTTTCCGCTTTTTGGATTTCGTCGCGATTCTCAACAACAACAGGCGAAACAACATTTATGTTGTCTTGCATTCCGTCCAGTTTTTCCTGAAAACTTTTTTTATTGTATGTATTCCTGATAATTTTATCAGCTTCGGCCAACATTTTACCAACGGGTTCAATAGTCAGGTTGTTATTTCGGTCTAAAACTCCTGATCGGAAAACAATCGAAGAAATATGACCTTCACCAGTGGCACGGAAACTGAAAATTACTCTTTTTTCTTCAGCCCTTAACCCGGATTGATCAGGATCTTCCATGATCGACGGATTAAAAAAAGCAGCTGATTCAATTGAGTATTCCATGGTAAAATAAGAACCAACCAATGCTTTCTGTGATATACTAAGATCCTCTTCATTGACTTCAATTTTATCAAATATGGGAGCCATTCGTGCAAAATTGTTCTCAAATATGCGCGAAATATTCCGGTGGCGCCGTGCAAACCCTCTCAGTAACTGGCTCATGGCAATATTAACTTCAACTTCTGACATTGCCAGCACTTGCCTGATTATATCTGCCGACCGTTCATCATTCACCTGCAGAAAACGGGCGATTACCCTGGAAGGATCTGGAGAAAATATGAACTTTTTTCTGATAATATTTACTGGCATGATTTTCAGTTTTATAAAATTCTTCAAATTTGTTCCTGCGAACAGGCTTTGTTCATTTATTTCCGCTTCTTACTCCCGACTTTTTCTTCTTATCAGCTGCCTGGTGATATTTTTTACGAATGTCCGCGATATCTGTAGTTGGTTCTGGAATCTGTATATCGAGTTTTTTCATAGCATCGACAATGATCTGAGAAATGGCGAGGTCGCGGAACCATTTGTGATCGGAGGGAATTATATACCAGGGAGCATCGCCGGTATTGCATTTGCTGAGTGCATCTTCATAAGCTACCTCGTAGTCAGCCCAGTATTCTCTTTCGGTATAATCTGCCTCACTGATTTTCCAGCGCCGCACCGGATCCTTAAGCCGTTGCTTGAAGCGGCACAACTGTTCTTTTTTGCTTATGTGGAGGAAGAATTTCAAAATATGCGTACCGCTTGCGATAAGCTGTTTCTCGAAATTATTAATCAGCTCATAACGACCTGTCCAGACTTCTTCCGGAACCAAGTTGTGAACGCGGGCAACCAGCACATCTTCATATTGCGAACGGTCGAAAATAACAATTTCCCCGTTCTTGGGAGCCTGCCTCCTAATCCTCCATAAAAAGTTATGCGAAAGTTCCTTTACGGTTGGCTCCTTGAAACTAACGACACGACAGCCCTGGGGATTCATTGCATCGATTACATTCCAGACCACGCCGTCTTTCCCGCTTGCATCAAGTCCCTGAAGTATTATCAAGAGTGAGCGTTTATTCTCAGCATACAGACTATATTGAAGCTTGTCCATCTGATGTTCGAGTTTCTCTGTCTCCGGAATAGCGGATTTTTTCTTTTTGTGATTGCCTGTAAATTTCGGATCGAAGTCACTGAGCCGAATAATCCTTCCCGGGGTTACCTGAAATTTTTTGCTAAAGTTCATAATTTATTGCTTTTAAGAAACAAGAATAACTATCCAAATTTGCTGCATATTGTTTTTACTTGGGTTGTTTAATTATAAGAAGTCAAGTTTGTAAATGGATTTAAACAATACAAAGTTGTATTTTTCACTGCTGAATTGTGTTATATAAATTCGGAAATATATTACACAATTCACACATTTTCAACTATTATTCATTTTTTTCGAACGGTAAAATGTATGTATCGTCCTGAAATAAGTCAATTATTTTACCGCCTCCTATTCCAATTATCAACGAACCGGGATAAAACAAATTGATTAGGCACTTTTATACCTGCGTGGCTTCATCTCCGTATTTTCAAGAAACTTCCTCTGGGCGTTCAAAAAATTAAATGACACCGCTGAGGCGCAGAGCCGCAGAGGAACATGTAAAATCTGTGAATCATGTAACTTTTCCCGGGAAAATTGTAATGTTTTTCACACTGAGGCTGTTCATCTTTGCAGTGCATTGATTCAAGACTCTGTCGAATGTGTAAAAATAGATTTTGAATTCACCGGGATTTTCCCGGGAGAATTAATTCCTTAAAAGTTACAACCATGAATTTATTCCTGAATCCTTCGTTGAGTGAATTTCAGAAGCTGTTCATCAACACTGAAAATAAAAACGCTCAGAACCTGGTCGTTGATTACGACGGAGAAGTATTGATCGATCCTTACCTGGAACAACCGGATGTTGATCTTGCCAGGTTTAAAGTGATGGTGAGGCTTAATAAACGCAGTGCCGACATGCTCAAATGGCATCCGAAACGTTTGCGGAAATTGCTTAACAGCCTGCTGATTTCATGGAATACCTTGGACTATGCGGGAAATACCCTTAGCCTGAAGCCCATAGTTTTTATGCATTGCGCCAATTAACACTGACGGCATAATCCATACAGCGTTTGAATATCTCGTAGGTTAGTTCGGGGAGACCCGGATCCGGGAATATTTTATCCAGGTTGCTCCTGTCAAATTTCCGTGAATCGGCCAGATATGGGAAATAGGGTTCAAGAAATTTAGTCAGCAATGCTTCCGCCGGGCTGTATTTGAATCCCGGCGGAGGCTCGCCGCATATGATCTCAATGCCTTTTATCTTCAGGAATAATTCACAATAAATCGCGAGTTCCTTCATCGTTTTAGGCTCGTTGCTTGTGATATGGTATATGTTTCCCGGAACCGGTTTTTCCAGTATTTTTAAAGCGCTCGCAACAAAATAATCGACGGGGATCAGGTTGATCGCACCATCCCGTTTTAAAAATACGTTCAGGGGGATATGCATAATTCCATCTTCATCAAGATGAACATGGCTCTCCGCAGATTTCCTGCCTCCGTTTTTCTGAATGTCATTCAGGTAAATTTCCCTAATGTAAAATAGAGATTTTACATGGGTGTACAATGCATTGAACCCGTTTGACCTTCCACTGCAGGAATCGCCATAAACGATCGATGGCCGCATGATCGTATATGGGATGCCATCCGTTGCGCATCGGACCGCAACCACCTTCTCAGCCTGCGCCTTCGTCTCTTCGTAAACATTTGAAAATCGGCCTAGTTCAGCAAGTTTTTCAAGGCATGGCGGTGAAGCAATACCGGCAACATAAGCTGTGCTGATATAATGGAAATAAGACGCATGGCTCTTCCTGGTAAGATCAAGGATTCCCGGCAAACTGTGAATATTCGCCTTTGATATTTCTTCACGGTTGTATTCGGAAAAACGGGTATCCGAGGCACAGTGAATCACTTGGCGGGTCCGTGCACACAAATCATTGTATCTCGGCTCTTCAAGGCCACAAAATGGCTTCAGCAGATCAGCTTCGGCTGTTTCAACCCGGTCACGCATGCCTTCCAGCCCAAACCAATCCAGGAGTTTTGCAATCCTGGATTCAAGGGGCTCATTCCCCGAGGGCCGCCCAAGAATGATTACCCGGTGACCTTGTCTTAAGAGGGCCGCCATCAGATGGCTGCCCAGGAAACCCGTGGCCCCGGTCAGCGTAACGCGATGTCCGATTCCTTGATCCATTGCTTAAAAAATCAGGGTTTCAGGAATATAACAGGTTCTCCATCCTGGCAAATCCCTGGTACAAAACATAGCGGATCCACCTTACGGTCCCTGTTCTGGCTGAATAGCCTTCAATCATTCCGGCAGCCTCCATGACGGCCGGCTGCATCCGGGATATTTCGTCGGGATCTGTATGGTCAAGGAAATAATCGTATTCGAAAATGCACCTTTTCCCGTTATCAATGGGCGTGATAAATCCAAATTCGTTCTTCAGGTGATGCTTGTCTGCAATGCTTCTGAATGCGGCATCGATCTCGCTGATCAGACCAAAGTCAACAGGCAGATAAATGATCAGAGCCACCACATGTTTTTCACGGCCCATCCTTGAACTTACAATCCTGAACATGTTCAGCCAAACCAGGTCCGTCATTTCAGGCCTGGCATATAATTTCTCGAAAAAGTTTTTAAACTCCGGATCCACGCTCTGAGCGAGTAATTCCGGCGAGGGCATGAGTGCGGTTTCGGCCAGGTCGGCAAGTCCTTCCATCTTTAAATACGAAAAAGGCTCCTCTGAAGGAAACGAAGACAACAGACTCAGCCACCCGGCAGATTTCAGGGAAGGCAGCCCGAGACTGAGGATCCGGTATAGCCGCTGGTCAAAAACCGGCAGCCCCATCTCGCTGATACTCTGCAACGTATATTTGTCACCGATCATCAGGACCAGGAAAGCAATGCCCAGCTTATCCGTAAAAACCGCTTTGATCTCTTCAGCCAACTGTTTTGTGGGGGAGATGAAGGTTGAAATATATTCGCCCCCGAGGATGCCTATGGCAAGCCCGATCCTCCTTATGGCGCAGTCCTTTGAAAATGCAACAGCTTTTTCAAGCGAATCAAACGGGACAAGCACCCCCGCTTCATCTTCAGTCACAGGATGGAGCTTTACACTCACGGAGGTGCAGATTCCGGGGATCTCCTGGTCTGAACGACTGAATGCAAATAGGTTGGGACCGTTCTTATCGTTCAGGGAAAAGCCGGATCCATCCTTGCCGACAAATTCTGCATCGATAAAATTATCACCGGCTGTTCCGTAAGAAGCCGAAAAAGTTGAGAAAATGCCCGAGCACATCAAGTTGGCACAAACCAGGGCGGAGGGCTCCGCCACATTGACGCGGTAACCGCGGCCTGCTGCTTCACGCTGCAGATCGAATGCGGCTACCCCCGGCCCCACTTTTACATTCCAGTTTTTCTCATCAAACACAATGTCCTTCATCCGGTTAAGGTCAACAACAACTCCTTCGCTCATCACAAACCCCATCACACTGGAACCATTCCCCCGCACGGCCCATTTCAGCTTCTCCCTGGTGAACATTTTCAACAAAGATGCGATCTCGTCCCTGGTCCCTGGCATGACGACATAATCCGGCATCCGTGGCATGGCAACAGGACAAGGGTCATGTGAATACGTAATGGCGATGGCGCGATCGCTGGTGGCCCATTCTTCCCCAACGATGGCCCTCAATTCATGAAGATGGGGACCTTCTGCACTTTTTTTGATGATGCCCCCTGATTCGAGGTAATCCCCTACAAGTGTTTTCAGAGCGCCCATCACGATGGAGGGCTTCATCTCATTCACGAAATAGCATTGAAAGTCGCATTTTCCGCACAGATCGCAACTATCAGCAATTTCCACACACTTTTCAGTGACCGGGACCTTATGTTCTGCAAGCGCTGCATACAGGTCCATTCTTCCCTGCGGGTAAAAGCTTACATATTGTTTTTCAATCCCTGAAGCACAAACACCTGTGCCCAGAAAATCAATTTTACACATGGCATAGTGCCGGCAATTCCTGGCCAGGCTAAGAACTTCATCAGTCATAATTCCGGGTTTAAAAGCTTCCGTCCAAAAAAATCCGGATGGGAAAAGTCCTGAAAGATCCGGGCCGGTATATTATTATAAAAAAGCAAAACAAACGGTGTAAACAAACAATAAAGATACGTAAAATTACCTCTTGCAAAAAAATTTTATCTCTCTGAGCGAAACTTTACAACAATATGATGGCTATCGCGCAAACAGTACTTTGAAACGGCAATAATTCCAGGCAGCCGACAAGTGGAATTACAGCGCGGACAATTTCGCTTGTTGCTGTTTTATTCGCGTCTTAATTACCTTACTTTTGAGAACCGTTTCATCACCAACTATGAATTGCGTAATGAAAACAGCCATGGCGTAAGAACCTGGCTGGAAGTTGTTAATCATAAGGAAGGCCTGATTAATCAATAAAAGATACAGTTCAGGCGACTGACAATCTAACTGCCAGGCAGTTTTTTATCTTTGCCCGTGCATCTGTTGATTTTTATAACCAGGATAACAACAGAAGCTTCTGGATCAAACACGATTAAACAACACTCCCCGGAAATGTGGGAATTATGTAAGATTTTATCAGAAATGTGTAAATATCCTGTTTAAACAATGCTGTAAGTTTGTTAATTTCATTATTAATTTAGCAACTGTTTCAAGCATGTTCAGCGACACAAATTGCTATACGTGCATATTGGCCGGTGCGTGCCTGAGATGGTCACAAACCTCAACAACTTTATAACCATGGCATTTCATAATTCAATCATTTCATGGTTCGATAACAATACTTTAAAGCATCTGCGCTTATTATTTTCTTTTTTTCTATTGCCTGTCTTTTTGTTTGCGCTCAGTCAATCCGGTCAAATAAATTGGGCAAATTCAGTTCTTGCTTTTTTGATTTTGCATGTGTTGGTTTTCCCATCCAGCAATGGCTATAACAGTTATCAGGATCGTGACGAAACCAGTATTGGCGGGCTAAAACATCCGCCGAAAGTAACTTCTAACTTATATTACGCCACGCTGCTTATTGATACTGTTGCCCTTATAGCCGGATTGTTTATTTCAGTGTATTTCTCGTTGATGATACTGGTATTTATTATCATGTCGCGGGCATACAGTTACAGGAAAATCAGGTTGAAGAAATACCCGGTAACAGGTTTCTTTACCGTGTTTGTGTTTCAGGGTGCCTTTGTTTATCTGATGTCATCAACAGCGATAAATGGCTTTGATTGGGTTGATTTATTTTCTGAAAATTCAATTATTTGCATGATTATTTCCAGTTTGTTTATTGGCAGTATTTATCCTTTAACTCAGATATACCAGCATCAGGCAGATAAAACCGACGGAGTTATTTCCATCAGTTACAAATTGGGATACACAGGTACATTTGTCTTTTCCGGTTTGCTTTTTTCAGTTGCAATTATTTTGCTGTTCTATTATTTCAGCCTGAAAGAACGGCCAATTGATCTGGTTATCTTTTTACTAATGATGCTTCCTGTTATTTACAAGCTTTCAGTCTGGTTTGCAAAAGTGAGGAAGGATAACATCCATGCCAATTTTGAGAATACGATGGATATGAATATGGTCACCTCTTCCACTATGAATCTATATTTCCTGCTGTTAATCGTAAATCGTTATGGAAACTGGTTCTAATGAAAGCAGGATAATCTCAATTGGAACTGCTGTTCCTGAATATTCAGCGAGTCAGGATACAATTCTTGAGTTTATGCATCGGGAATACCGGGATACAACTGCTTCCCGGAAGTTAAATGTATTGTTTCACCAAAGTGCTATTAATCGCCGACATTCAGCAATTCCCGATTTTTCTGCTACCGGCCAGCGTTTGTTATTTCAACTTAACCATGAAATACCTCCGGTGACTGAAAGGATAGATGTTTTTAAGAAAAAGGCATTGCCGCTTTCGATTAAGGCTGTTGAGAATGCATTTAAAAGCATTCAGACTTCTGTTGCTGAATTCGGGATTACCCATCTGATCGCGGTTACTTGTACCGGATTATACAATCCGGGACTTGACATTGAATTGATGGATAAACTGGAATTACCTGCTGATACTTTCCATACAGGGATTAACTTTATAGGCTGCAATGCCGCTTTTCCCGCCATGAGATTTGCCGATAGTATTGTAAGGTCGCAAACTGATGCAAAGGTGCTGGTTGTGTGTGCGGAACTTTGTACTTTGCATTTCCAACCTAAAAATGATGTCGACAATTTGCTTTCGAATACCATCTTTGGTGATGGAGCAGCTACAGTCATTGTAGTTTCAGAATCTTTTGCCATTGAGCAGAATCTGAAGGGATTTTCGTTAAAGGGATTTTATCCGATGCTTCTCAAGCGGGGGAAAGATTTAATGGGATGGAATGTTAATTCATTCAATTTTGAAATGATTCTGGATGCCGGAATACCTGATTTTCTGGGAGAAGAACTGGATCAATTGATGATCAGGGTATCAGAAAAACTTCATCTCACACCAGAGAATATTAATCACTGGGCAGTGCATCCGGGGGGCAAGAAAATACTGGAAGCTGTTCAACACGGGTTACAACTGAAAAACGACGAACTGAGACATTCCTATGAAATACTTCGGAATTACGGAAACATGTCGTCACCCACCATATTATTTGTATTGAACGAGCTGTTTGAAAGCAATCCAAAGTCCGGAGAAACAGTATTTGCCATGGGATTCGGACCGGGAATCAGTATCGACACAGCGTCAATGGTCTGTCATGGTTTCGTTTAAAAACCGTTCCGCACAGTCTGAAATGATGGATGCTCCGGATATTCCGGTAAAATTATTTCATAAAAACCTGGGGGAATTGGATATTCTGAATCGCTATCGTGGAGGGCATTCGGTTTCCCTTGAAGGAATAAAGCGGTTGATTACGGATCGTAGGAGGGTTTATCACATTGTTGATTTGGGTTGCGGCAGCGGCGATGTAATGAAATATATTGCCCGGTGGGCTCGGTCGAATCAATTTCAGGTTAGACTTACGGGGGTAGATAAAAATACTGATGCTATACAATACCTGATTAATAATTGTTCTGAATATCTTGAAATTACAGGCGTGGTATGCGATTACAGGGATTTTCTAAAAACCGTTCCAAAGGTGGATATTGTTCATTGTTCCCTGTTTTGTCACCATTTGAACAACCACGAATTGCCGGAACTTTTCCGATATCTGAAAACATTTACCGCAGAAGGTTTTGTAGTGAATGATTTACAGCGAAGTTCTGTCGCTTATTACAGTGTTTGGGTTCTTACGAGGTTGCTGAAGGGATCTGCTCTATCAAAGCATGATGGACCAATATCGATATTGCGGGCATTTACCCGAAATGAACTCGAGCAATTACTCCTGTCTGCTGATTTACGTGAAATCTCAATCCTCAGGAGATGGGCCTTCAGGTATCTTGTGGTCGTGAAAACAGTTAAATAATGATGGAATCCATTAAAGAAACTACGGTAGATGTTCTTATTATCGGAGCCGGACCGGCTGGTTTGATGATGGCTTGTCAGCTTGCACTGCACAACATTTCATTTCGAATCATCGATAAGAAAACCTCACCTGCAATCTATTCAGGTGCGCTGATTGTTCATGCACGCACGCTGGAAATATTTCATCAGATGAGCCTTGCTGAAAAAGCAATGAAAGCAGGAACAACGGCAAAAACAATCAACATCCGATTCAATCATCAAAAAAATACTGACATTGATATCAGTGAGTTTGGTAAAGGTTTGACCCGCTTCCCTAATCTGCTGATGTTAGAACAATGGCAAACCGAAAACCTGTTGATTGAATTCCTCAACGAACATGGAGATACAGTTGAAAATAATACAACTCTCCTGGCATTTACCCGGGAAAACACAAGAATTACATCCAAAATACAAAAACCTGATGGAACAATTGAAGTCATTAAATCCAGTTTTCTAATCGGTGCTGATGGAAATAACAGCCTTGTCAGAACGCAATTAAATATTCCTTTTCCGGGGAAAACACATCATGTACTTCTTTTTATTACCGATTGCAAATCCAGTTTGTCATTACCTGCCAACGTGATATTCTTTTCATTTGCCACTGATTATACTGCCGGGTTTTTCCCTCTGCCCGATAACCGATGGCGGGTAGATGGCCTTATCCCGGTGATTCAGCAAAAAGATGAGGTTCATTTCGATGATGTTAGTAATTTCTTTGGCAGTAAAAATCATTCCGGGATTGACCTGAATCATCCACGATGGTTTTCGGTATTCCGGTCGCATTCGCGCTGTGCCCGATCATTTATACAAAACCGCTGTTTTTTGGTTGGAGATGCTGCCCATGTTCATAGTCCGGTTGGTGCGCAAGGCATGAACACCGGCCTTCAGGATGCGCATAACCTTGCATGGAAACTGGCTTTTTATATCAAGGGAAAAGCATCAGAAGATTTATTGAGCAGCTACCAGGAAGAACGTCGGCCTTTGGCAATGAATATTATCCGGTATACCGATTTTGCTTATTCATTTATGACAACCGATTTTTTTCTGACCAGGTTTTTTCGTCTGCATCTTGTTCCAATGCTGTTGCCCATGCTTGTACGAAGGTATAACAAGAACACGAAATTAAACTCCCGAATCTTTACTTCGGTTTCGGGAATCGGAATAAAATACAAGCGTAGTATATTGTCTGGTTTATCAGCAGGCAATTTCCCCCATCACGCGCCAAAATCCGGCGAACGATTGCCTTATCTGACCTACAAAATGGATGGGAAAACCTACACTTTATACGATGAACTTAATGCAACAGCCTTGCATCTTTTTGTCTTCGGGAAACAAGAATTACCGGAACCTTTTCAAAGGGTGATTGATAAATTTAGCGATGTTATTTCCGTAAAATACATTGCCTGCCAAACTGGTACGCAGCATCTTTTTAAAAGTCTAGGGCTTGAAAATGAAGGATGTTTTCTTGTACGTCCCGATTTATACATTGCATGGCGAAGCCTGGATTTTAATGCGATAGCCTTCAGTAAATACCTTCAAAAATTCTTACTTTAGAGCAGGTGTTGGGTTAGAAGCAGGTGGCGAGGCAATCGTAATTTCCAGGTAAAGCAGTTTGATTTTTAAAATCATTCCACGTAAAAATTATTGGGAGTGCTTTTTGCAGGATAGAATACGGCATCAAAATCGTTGGCTGACATCTCAGATAATTTCTTTGTATTGGCCAACAAATGCTGTAAATCTTCATCCTTATCAAAACGGTGGGTTGCAGCCGTCTGGCTCGCTGGTTCGGCGCTTTTAGGATCAACAGGTGGGCGAACTTACTTTTTAAAATGTTCTGTCGCTTCTTTTTCCATTTTATGGAGCCTGGTATAATAATCAGGAAATTCCTTTAAATGAGCCAAAGCTATCTCCCCTGTCAATTTTCCATTGTTGCCGGTAACATCGGTTTGCGGGTCTTTTGATCCATGTTCAAGCTCAACATTCAAGCCTTTTGTAAATTGGTCGAGGCTGACTTCCTTCCAGTTGATGCCGAGATCTTTCCCGATTCTCTTTGCATCATTTTCATCGAATTTTTTCATGGTTTTTGTTTCTAAAAAAGTTAAAATCTTTAGTGAATGGCCACTCCATTGTACTTTATTATTATTTACAAAGTAAATATTTATAAACCGGAAAAGAGTTACACAATTCCGAATAGAAGTTACATGAATCACACATTCTCTCTGATACATGCCCTTTATTTTCATAAAACGGAATAACTATTTATCAATAGTAATCCGCCAAATTGTATTACTTACATCATCCGACACCAGCACAGAACCATCTGCCAGCACAGCAATGCCAACTGGCCTTCCATGCACTTTGCTAGTTGAAAGATCATCCACAAAACCTGTCAGAAAATCTTCGGGTTTCCCTGATGGCTTACCATTCAGGAAGGGAATGAAAATTACTTTATATCCTGATAAAACAGAGCGATTCCATGATCCATGTTGTGTTACAAAAGCTCCATTCAGGTATTTAGCCGGAAACAAATTCTGTTGGTAGAATAGCAATCCTAAAGAAGCAGTATGTGATCCCAATGGAATATCCGGAACAATTACATTTTCAATGGCATCCGGACTTTGTTGATCAGCTAATCTTGGATCGGTATGTTGGCCATAATAGAAGAATGGCCAACCATAAAATCCACCTACTTTTATGCTGGTTAAATAATCCGGCACCAATTCATCACCCAGTTCGTCCCGCTCATTTACAGCGACCCACAATGTTTGAGTACCCGGTGCCCAAGCCATGCCACAAGGGTTTCGTAACCCATATGCAAAAATGCGTTCCCCCGATCCATCTGTATTTACTTCAAGGATATCGGCTCTTCTTATTTCATTTTTCAATCCCTTTTCTGCGACATTGGATCCCGAACCTACAGCGATATATATTTTATCCTTTTTTGAATTTGTTATAATATTTCGTGTCCAGTGTCGATTATATTGACCAGCTGGCAAGGCTACAATTTTTTTTCCTTTTCCATACAACAGTGTATCATCGGTCTTATAATCATATTTCATTAATGCATCGGTATTTCCAATATAGAAATGATTTGCAATTATCAGCATACCAAATGGCTGATTCAGGTTTTTTGCAAATACATACCGTTTTTCAGGAACACCATTTTTATCAGCATCCCTGAATAGGGTTATCCTGTTCATGCTTTCACCAATATGCTGTGTTTTTATTTTACGGGAAATCTTGGCCCCAAACTTTTTGATTCCTGTTAAAATTGTATTGGATTCAGCAACAAAAATATCACCGTTTTCGGCCACATAAATCCACCTAGGGTGCTGCAATCCATCGGCAAATTTAGTCACTGAAAATCCTTGAGGTGCTACTGGCCTTTCACCATTTTTCCATCCTACGACCTGACTGAAATTTTTGGCTGATTCTGTTGCATAAGGGCTTTGCAAAGTATCGGCTTTATAACCGGAAGTCGTGACAGAACCAGCGAATGATCCTGTATTTATTTTTTGTGAACTGCATGATAACAGCACAAAAAAGGGGAATGCAATAATAACAATACTTTTCATATTATTTTACGTTGCTTTACTCAGTATCATAAGATTTAAGCTACAAAGTTCAGCATCGCACCGATCAAGAGCGTTATATAATTCAGCGAATTAGTTACATGTTTCACACATTATCATGATAATGAAATTTAAAACGGATATCCTATAGCAATGTTAAGAACCAGATTTTCACTTCTCCATTGTTTATTGCCAAAGTCAATCTGGCTAAATACCCAGCGGTCTCCACTTGCGAGCCAGGGTTTACGGATTGGGAAAGCCAAATCAATGCGTAATATCAGGAAGGAAAGGTCAAAACGCAGTCCTAGACCACTACCCACTGCCAGTTCTTTCAAAAACGCTTTGCTAAACTTTGCTCCTGGTTCATTGGGGTTGTCATTGTAAAGCCAAACATTGCCTGCATCAATAAATACGGCACCATGGATAAATCTGTACAGCTTTATTCGATATTCTGTATTGATTTCCAGCTTGATATCTCCTGATTGGTCCGGATTAAAGCCGTTAAGATTTGACTCGTTTAACCTATACGTGCCCGGACCCACTGTGCGTGCCATGAAGGCCCGAATGCTGTTGGCTCCGCCTGCAAAATACTGTTTAATAAACGGCAGTTCTGATGAATTGCCAGTGGGAATTCCGACTCCCACAATGATTCGGCTCGCCAATTTCGATTCGGGGCCAGTTTTTAAGTAGTACCTAAAATCACCGCCAATCTTAACATATTGCGAATATTGAATCCCAAAAATGGCCGCACCGTCGCCAGTTCTGTAAAATGCCTTTTGAACCAATCCAAGCATGTTTCCGGCAACATCAATGTTCCCGTTAAAATAGATGTTATTTCTGCGTGTAAATTCCAGTTGATTCGTATACGTAAATGAATAAGTGGAACCTATGATAAATTGTCGCTCGATGGTTCTCGCCAGGCCGGGCATTTTTATTATACTATCCTGGTATCGCGGAGTAACATTTGCCGGCTGAACCAGATTGATGCTGATTATATTCAGCTCGTGTTCATTATAGATATTTTCTTTCCAGTTGTATCCGGCAAGGATTCGGGAGGAGGTAAGTGTATAAAGGAGAGGTTTATTAATAATTTCATAGCCAAGTGTGAATTTAGTACGTGGCACAAATGCATTGGATGTATTGAAACGAAAAAATGGCACCAAAAACTGTGGAAGGGAAAGTGTCGCTTCTGCCCCCAAACTGTAAGCGTTATTACCGGATTGTGATCCGCTTAGCTGGAACGCGAATCCTCCATATACCTTTATCATCAATTGTTCAGCTCCTCGAAAGGTGTTCCGGTTGCGCCAGTTTACCGACAGCTCTGAACCTGTTAAACTATTGGAATTTGTTGTTCCATAAACTTCGAAACGAATTGATTTCCGGGGCAGCGGTGTGAGGTAATAAAATGCATCCAATGTAGGCCTGGGATCGGTTTCATCACGATCGAAACGGTTTGTAACCAGTTTAAATGAGCCGACAGACATCAGGCGTCTTAAGGATAGATTGTGTGCTTTGCGGTTGTAGCGTTCTCCACTTTTAAAGAACACAGACCGACTGAAAACACCTGGTTTAAAGGTATTATCTTTATCAATCACATAAAATCCATCGAACAAAACAGCATCATTTTTAGTACTATCGGCCCGTGCCTGTGTAAGACTGAAATTGGGGTAAATATAAATGTCGCCGATAACAAAAGAAATTTTGGCTAAATAGGGTGTTTCCGGTTTTATTGTCAGATAAAGGTTCACCTGATTGTTTCCAATGGTGCTGTCGACCTTAATTAGCAAATATTCAGGGCTGAAATAGTAAAATCCTTCTTCCTTTAAAGTTTGATCAATACGGGTTCGTTCGCCTTTGATAACATCCAGGTTGAAGGGGTCGTTCGGTGTTAGCAGAGATTTGGCGAAAGTGGCTGTTACAGCTTTTCCCAATAGCGTACTATCAACCATAAAAGCAACTGTTTTGATCCTGTATTGACTGCCGGGTATTGCAATGTATTTTACTTTTACCCTCAATTTTCCTGAAGCGGTATCTGCAGTCAGAATTGCATTAAAGAATCCTTTGTTTTCCAGTCGATTTTGCAGTATCTTTTGGTTCAATTGCAAATCAACAGCGCTGGCCAGAACAGGAGGTTCCCCTATCTGGTATTTTAACCAGTTGCGCAGTCCTTTAGGCCTTTTAGGTGTTCCGGCGATATTAAATGCAAACAGCTTTGGTCTTAAACCCAAAAAAGAGCTGTTGGGTTTTGGCCGCGTCAAAGTTTTCAGATCAGCTCGGAGCACCTTTTTCTGACTCTTTGGAATACTGTCACATACAATTTTTACCTCCGATCCAATGTACAGCTTTTCGCCTTTGGGCAGGTACCTGGTGTTACTGCAGGCTTCCAGAACAAGTAAACTGCAAATAAAAAAGTAATATCTAAACCTATTCATCGATTCTCTTTTTCATTTTATCGCGATTTCTTTTCCATTTGATCTTTGCGGACGAAGATTTCCTTAAATTGCGTATAATCGATGGTGAGAATAAAACCGATACCAGTTTCAATCAGGTACCCTTCGGCCACACCCTGGTATTCATTTTTGCGGTAAGCCCTGAGCATATATCTGCCATCCTTCGAAAGTTGGTAATCGAGTGCTCCATTTCCTGCAATATTACTGGCGTTCTGGTTGGTGTTTCTGGGACCTTCCAACTCAAAATTACTACCGATAGTTACTTTCAACCGATCGTTTAAAAGCTTTTTGGATACACCTATATTTAGTTCTGTGTGGTTTTGTAATGTTCCGGTGGTATAATCGTCGCTTGAAACCAGGTCGAAATTCAGATCAACGCCATTTATTAAATTTGCGGCTAATTGATTCATCTGTTCAGATAATATTTTGCTCACACTGCTACGGGCCAATGATTCGATACCACCTCCTCCTGCACCGTTTGCGAGGGGGTTTTCGGCCACAAAACGGTTGAGCAGCAACAAGGCAAAAACCTGTTTGTTTAATTCTGAAGGCTGGGTTCTTAGCTGTGTTAGCTGGTACTGCACATTATCCACTACATCTTGTGCAACGCTATAATTGCGGTTTGGCAACGTAATATCAAAAGTGAGCAGTGGTTTCATCAATTCGCCCTGCATGTTTAGTGTCACTTCGAAGGGAAGTTTCTGCTTGTAGCGGTTTAAGGAAGCCTTCGGTTCGTCCAATTTACTTTCAACCAGATCGTAGGGTGCTGTGTTGGCAATATAAACAGCCGTAATATTCACATCGGCCATGGTAGGTTCGCCTTGCCAGGTTATCGTACTGCCCCTTTGTATGGAGAAACGCCTTTTCAGGAAATTGAATGAAAGCTCATAAGTTCCCTTTGTAACCTCAAAGGTTCCTGTAAGATTCATTTTTCCACTGGGATCAATGCCTGCAGCTAACTGCATATCACCCTGAATCTTCACAAAATCACCATTGGCTTCGTCGATAATAAGGTTGAATACTGCACCGGAGTCGGCCACCAACTTAACCGATATGTCCATGCCGCCGATGGACTGGCCTTTTAAAGTATCTAATCCCACATTAACATTTGTTAAACCAGCCTGATCCTTCATATTTACAAACTCAACCACTCCCGCTCTTTCGACAATTCCCGGATCACTTTGGGGTGTAACAAACGTAAGGTCTGTTCCCTTATTAATATGCAGGTTGCCTTCAACCACAGGGCTATCCAATTCTCCACCAATTTTCAAATCACTGTCTAAAAGCAACTTACCATAGAAGAGCTTGTTGTCTTTTTTGGTGCTGTTTAAGACTTTAAAATTTTTGCTGTTAACAGTAAGTCCGAAACGGTAATCCCGGTAATTTACTGTATATAACGAACCGTCTGCTATGGCCTTATTCCCTATAGAATCAACCAGTGTAAATGTATCTAAGTGGATACCATCCCCGGCAAAGTTCACATTTTCATCCGCAATGGTGTAGTAGGAGTTAAACCTGACAATGTTAAATGCTACCTGGTTGAATCGAAGGTCGCCAAGAATGACCGGAGCCTTTGCGGTGCCGGTAATGGCAAATTTTCCATTTATATTTCCTGATGCATTTTTCAGATTGCCCATGCTAAAACCTTCTATTGTGGCCAGGTTGAGTTTACGAATATCCAAATCAAATTTAAAACTGCTTTGGTTCTGCGGCTTGAGATAATATTCGCCTCCAAGCACAACATCATTTCCCTTGCCGCTAATAGTGATATTGGCTGCATAGATATTTGCTGCCTTATTATTGACTTTCAAGTTGATATCCCCAAGTGTGTCGGCCTGAAAAGAGAAATTTCCAATGGTCAAGTTGCTGGCAAAAACCGGACTGCTTTCAAGGTTGCTAAGATCAATAGTGCCATTGATAATCCCGTCGGCCCTAAATTTATCAGATGCAACAAAGGCTGTGAGAGTGGATATTTTGAAATTGGTAAAATCAATTTTTAAAGGGGAATTAACCAATTGTGGATAGGAGTTTACCGAAATGATCTGATCGTTTAAGGAAAGTTTTAAATTGTCTGCCAAGATTCCTTTTGATCCAAACTGGACAAGATTTTCGGGTGTAACGTTCCATGAATCGTAATTAAGCATTAAACCATCCTTGCTAAAACTGAAACGATACTGACCATCGCCGACTGAAAACTGTGCGGGGAGGTTATATTTAGTATTATCATTTTTGTCCTTAACGTTCAGCGTTGCATTCACCCGGTTATCCTGAACTAAGCCATACAGTTCGGTTTTGTAAATCGACAATGAATCACTTGAAATTTTATCGAGATGGAGATTGAAATTCATTGCCTTGCCGTCACTATCGATAGCCAACCTGACATTATCAACGGAAGTACCCGAATAGGTAATTTTTGGAGCAGCAGCTTCTAATTTTAAACCACCGGCCTTGCTGTTAAAATTACCGTTCACCTGAACTGGCTCCATATAGGTTAAAAGCGGAACAAACTCCTGCATAACAGGGTGATTGGTAATATTTAAAGTAAAGATGAATACCTGATCTTTGCTTGCAGGCTTTTTCTCGCCGTTGCCAAATTTGAAGTATTTATTGACCTCGTTGACCAGAGCGGGGATGATTTGGGTTAAATTATATTGCCCTTTCAGACTTGCAGTTAAGAGTTCCGAATGAATTTCAAGGTCTTTCTCATTTCCTGTAATAGCAGAAGAAATTTTTATAGAATCAAGTTGGTAGCCCCTTTTGTTCATTTGGACCGATATCTCGCTGGCGGTTAAGGTGCCAATCAGGCTGTCGGGATTGGTAAATGGCAGGTTAGCCAAAATTTTTCCATGAATTCGAAGATCAGAATCAGACAGATTTAATTTTTGAAGATTTAGCGTTTCAATATTCAGCGTAAAATCAACCGCAGGGTATTTGTTTTCAATATTGGCATTTGCATCCAGATTGAACCGAAGATTCTGGTCAGTCATTTTAGCCGCCAGCAAGAGGTTCTGGTTTGTAATACTGCCGTCTATGGTCATGTTCTTGTATGTGTATCCTTTTACTTCAGCACTCGTGGCAACCACGTTAAAGCGTGCATTCATGGTTTTCAGGTTCGTACTTTTGCCTGTGACCCGGGCACGACCGCTAATCCTGCCCAGTATTGAATCCTGCTTTAATAAATGACCCGTATTAAAATCAACCAGTTCAATATTTGCATTAAAAGCTTCGTTCCCTTTTCGATTTCCATTTTGCAAATCAGCTGAAATAAGTGCAACACCGTAACTGGAATGCATCTCAAGATTTGTTACAAAACTGCTCATTCCGCCATTAAACTTGCCGACTATTTTGAAATCGTCGGGGAGCCGAATCGTTTTGGGAAGTGCTCCGGCAGGCAAAAGCTGATTCATGTCCTTACTTCCTGATTTAAATTCGTGAATGGTCAGATCGAATGTTGCTCGGTTCATATCGGGCAAGCCTGAAATATTTCCGGATAAATTCATTCTGGTATTCCCGAAACCGGATATGATTAAATCCGGAATGTTCAGTCTGTCCATACTTCCCTTTACATTTGCCGTTATATTTATAATTGCATCAGGGTTGTTTTTAAAAACCTCAACATTAAATAATTGAGGCACAAAAGCTAAAATATCCTTTACGCTTAATCTATTGTTCTTCATATGTGCCTCAATGCTGATCGTTCCGGGATTTTTCGTCATGGAATCTAAGGATGGGTAGCTGATCCGGAAATAATCCCCCAAGGTTGTCCCCGGTGTTTCAAGATTCAGGTCTTTGAGAACAACCCCAGTATTGCAGTATAAAAATTCGGTTCTGAGCGCAGATAACTCAAAACCGTTGTTATTCCTAACACTTCCTTCGGAAATTTGACCTGAGATGGTATCCCGGCTGTATGAAAACGCTTTTGCCTGCAACCTTAAACTTGTTAGTGCCAGGTGTGCATAGTCCATTCCCTTCTTTTGGACCGGCAGATTGTAATCATCATACTTAAGGTCGATATCACTGAATTCAACCTTTCCGATAGTCGCTCTCCAGTCATTGTTCAATGTGGCTGCAACCACTTTTGCCACCTCTTTAACCACAACTTTTGCCTGCTCCGATTTGCCCAAAACTACCTCAGCTCTTGCGTTTGCAAGCTTAAGATTTTTCAGGGCAACACGTTGGTTTTTCAGATTAATTGATTCTGCCTCAATAAATAGTTTACCCAAATCTAAATTGGTTTTTAAATTTGAGACATCATTTTGATAGTTGATTCTGATTTTGGTGAGATCGATTGTTCCAATTTTTAAATCCAGATCAATGGGTATATTGCTATCGGCCTCAACTTTAGAGGCGCTTTCCTGCTTTAAAGCCGGCTTACTTTGAACAATAACGGCATTCAGTCCGGACAGCTTAATATCGGGAATCGAGAACTTCTTTTTCTCAAGATCAAATTTGCGGAATCGGGTTTCAAAATGATCGAATTGAAACCTTACATCGTTTGCTGTTACCTCATCTTTGAATGAAACGCGAATCCGGTCAAGTTTGATCTTATCCACCGAAATCTTCATTCCGGCGGTAGTATCGATCGGAATATTTTTATTTGGAGCAGCGCTGAATGCTTTTAGGATAAAATCATAATTGAAGACGCTGTCGGGCAACGTTCGATGAATGTTAACGCTTATTCCTTGTAAATAAATTGCATTGATCTGCAGTTGATTTTTGAATAGTTTGATAAGGCTGATGTCAACCTCTAAAATTTCCCCTGCCAATAACGTATCCCGGTTTTGGTCTTCAAAATATACACCTTTCAGAACTATCAGTTTAGGCAGGGCAATGGTTAATTTTTCAATTTCGACCCTGGTTCCGATTTTATTTTGCATAAATGAAACTGCTTTTTTGCGGGCATAATTCTGAACTGCAGGCACTTGTATGAATAAATAAAGTAGTAATAGCAGGGAAATGATAATCCCTGCTATCCATATAAAAATCCTCAAAATTATTTTTGCGCCATTATTCATAACTCATACATGGCGAAAATTACAGAATTGTCATAGGTAAGTTTGTGCCCCCCCGCGTTGTACCATTAATCAATAGCTGCCTATTTCACTGTGTAATTGAAACTTGTCTTTTTCGCGACTCCATCAACGATGACGCTGACAGTAAGTTGATATTGACCTTTTTCGCTAAGTGTAATGCCATCACCAAAGTGGCTCATCATTGGTGTGAGGTCAACCGAAAAATTCTTCTTTGATGGAGACAAAACCTGCAGCTGGGCACTGGCGTTGGTGATTTCTTTCCCGCTTTTAGCTTCTTTTACATCAAGCATAATGTGATGCGTACCTGCCATCATCGCTTCCATTGTTGCATGGTCTGTATTCATTCCGTTTTCATTCATCCTCATTTGATCCTTTTTCTCCTCCATTATTTTCTTGTGTTCCTCCTGGGTCATAAGCCATACCCTGAAATCAAGTCCCGCTGATGTTGCATCAAATGTTGGTTTACCCATCATGCTGCACATGTCATGTTTTTTCAGACCGGTTTTTGTGTTATTGTTCTCTGTATTCTGTCCAAGCATCGGCATAATGAAGGCGATTATCAGGACGGACGATAGAAATGCAATTTTTGTTTTCATGATTAATTATTTATTTAAGTGAACTTGTTAGCACCTAAACTGTTAAATTCAAGATGCTCATTGTCATTTACAATGTGATTTTCCATTTTTGCTGATTAAGGATTTTCAGTTGTTACTTCCTGCGCCAATCTTGCATCATCCGGTGTTTTTTCCAATTCTTTATCCAATGCATACAAAGCATCACCTGTTGCCTTTTCACCGCCTGCAATTTTAATTTTATCCAATAAGCTGATGGCGAGATTTTCTTCTTCTGTTTGCTCTTTCACAAACCATTGCACGAAATTCCAAGTAGCCCAATCTTCCTCATTGAGAGACATCTTTGCCAATTTATAAATGGCTTTGGTATTATCCACTTCATGCTCAAATACTTTTTCAAAACAATTGTTAACGCTTACAGGGTCGGATGTGGGCGCAGGGATGGCAGTCACTTGTACTTTTGCTCCTCTTTTTAAAATGTATTCAAGCAACTTCATCATGTGGTTTCGCTCCTCCGCTGCATGACGGAATAGAAAATTTGCAATGCCGCTGTATCCATTGTTATCTGCCCATGCAGCATACGATAAGTAAATTTGCGCAGCATGTGCTTCTTTTGTCATTTGCTCATTCAATGCTGCCGTGAGCTTTTCTGAAAGCCGATTAGTTTTCATCTTATATAGTTTTATCAAGGTGATTTTTCAAAATTTGGTTAAGCGAATCAAAATAACATTTTAACTACAATGCTGCCTTTGGTTTATTGCACTGCAAAGTTGAAGGGGATTGAAGTGATCAGCATTACACAATTTTGGGAATAAGTTATATAATTCACACATTTTCAATTTTCAATCACTTTTCATTTTTTTCGAACGGACGAGAGGCTGTTGACCTGGTCGTTGATTATGATGGAGAAGTATTGATCGTTGACATATTCCGCCCCTTCCGGGGCTTGGTCGACTATACTTCTCATATTGGAACTGTACGCATTTCGAGTTGGCGTTCGGATTCCAAATGTACCCCGAAACTTGAGTTATTTATCGCCTTGATCGCAATGGTAATCAGCATTACATCAACGATACTTCCTTTACCATGCATATGCAGGAATACTGTAAAGAGATGATGTCGAACATGGGCATGGGTTCCAATGGGATGATGAACGGTGGTATGATGGGCGGTGGGAATAGTGGTGGCATGATGTGCAATATGGATAGTATGATGATGAACATCAATGGTATGATGAACATGACCACCTTTAAAATAGACAGCATGATGGAAAATCACATGAAAAACTGTCCTGAAATGGGTTCATTATCTGCTACGGTTCAGGGTTATATGGACAGAATGCAAACCATGCGCATGGCTCATATGAAATTGCACTAAATGACAATATTAAAAATATTTCTGCGTTCATTTTGCCAGACCGCAAGTTTTTATGTATTTTGTTGTCTAAATAATAATGGCCAAATCAAAAGGGTGTTAAAAAAAATCGGACATATCAGTATCATTCTCTTGCTGCTCCTTGCAACATGCGGGGTTACTATTACCCGGCATTATTGCTGTAACATCCTGATTAAAAAAAGTATCCTTGTAACCCCGCGGGATTGTTGCAAAGGTCCATGCAAAGGTTGCAGGAATGAGACAATAATCATCAAGCTTACTGATAATTTTGTTTTGACTGACGTTAAAATCTCATTTTCAACCGAAGTCAGGAAACTTTCTGATCATATAAACAATTTTGTTTCGCTTCTTTTACCTGGCTTTGGTCTCACAAATCAGAAGAGCCTTTTCGTACCTGTCAAA
>JBBQBC010000016.1:0-30820 GCA_038317155.1 Bacteroidales bacterium | reverse complement strand
AGGAAGCGTTCACGGACCCGTAAATCCTTTCGATTTCCAGACTTTCAGCAGTGAGTCACCATACGATAAAGATTTAACCTGCTTTGAAAATAATCCGGTTTTCTACTGGACCAATCCTGATTATTCCCAATGTTACCTGAGTATAATCCTATCTTCCCCCAATATTATAGCCGATAATGGATTGAAAGTTTATCCGAATCCTGCAAGGAATCTTTTGACAATTGAATCCGACAATTCATTCCAAACGGAAAGTGAAATTATACTGATGGATATATCCGGTAAAATGCTTTTTTCAAAATCTACGTCTTTAAATGGTATTTATAGTTTCAACCTAAACAACATTGATCCGGGTGTTTACTTACTGAGGGTTGTTAATAGTGGAAAAACCGTTATCTTTAAAATTGTTAAAACTCTATAATTGCTTAAATGTCTAAACACATGTACTTAGCCAGACAAAACCAGAAAATTTTTTAGCTATGAAATATTTACTAACGATTATTTTTTGTGGATTTCTATCCTTTTCGCCGTATTCACAAACCTGGAAAAATTATTTCAGTGGAAACCATATATATGACATAGATAAACTGGATAACATACTTCTTGTTGGAGTTGACCATCAGGTAGTTGCAATAAATACGATAACGGGTGAAAACAGCTATCTGATGCCACCCGCCAATACAATGGGAGAATGTTTAGCTTATGAAAATGTAGCCATAGATGCAGATTTCAATTTCTGGATCGGGGGAGATTTCCTGAGTGGCGGCGGATTGTATAAATACTCCGATTCAATTTGGCAGCAATACACCTCCTCAAATTCAACATTGCCATATAATCAACTACAGGGTTTTTATATGGATCATTCCTCCAATACCTTTTGGCTGCAATCCGGATTAACAACCGGAACTTTCAGTGGTTCTGACTTTGATAGTGTGGGGAATTATTCAGGCCCAAAAATAACAGATAAATATAATAACCTCTGGATTGCAAAGTACGAAACAGGTTTGATAAAATATGACGGTACTTCCTTTACTGTTTACAACAATGAAAATTCCACTCTTCAAATACAAAATATCAAAAATGTTACTGCAGATACTACTGGTAAAATCTGGTTTTGCCTTGAGCAAACCGATGAATGGGGTTATGATTTACATTTCTCTATTGGCACTTTTGATGGAATAAACTGGGTTGAATATACCACTGAAAATAGCAATCTACCTTACATCGATAATATTGTAAATCTGGAAATGGATGCCAGTAATCATCTGGTAATTGCTTCTGATAACGGACTTACAGAATTTGATGGAACTATTTTTACTGAATACAACTTTTTGCTTGGAAATTTCCCTGATGTCAATATCACTGCTTTTCTTATTGATGATGATGGGAATCAATTTATTGGCACAAATGCCGATGGACTGCTTGAACGGATCGATACAATGATAACATACATCTCTACTTCTGAATTCCCAATGATAGGCAATCAAATTCATGATATTCTGCTGGATAACTCGGGCAAAATCTGGGCGGGGGTGGGTTATGGTTACAAAGAATCGCTTATTATTAAAGATGATTCCACCTGGACAGTGTTTCATGAGAATTATAACAATCAGCCTGGTAGTGCTTACTCAATATGCATGGATCACAATGGAGCAGTAATATTGCTTGGTTCAACCGGCCTTTATAAGTTCTATGGAAATTCCTGGCAGCATATAAATTCTTATCATCCTTATGCATCCGTTACTATTGTTGGGATTGATAGTGATAGTCATGGTAATGTCTGGATAGGTTCAGATGGATCATTAAAAAAATGCACTGGTTACAATACAACTTACATTTACCCTCCCGGGAATAACATCATTCAGGGAGTAACAGTTGATGAATCGGACAATATATGGATCGCTAACTATTGGAATATTAAGAAATTTGATGGGCATAACTCCTGGGTGACCTATGATTATACCAACACTATACCTGATCTGATGTATGGTGCAAGAAGCATAACTTTTGACCAAAACGGGGTTCTATGGGCGGCGGGCAAGAATTTGCTGTCCTTTGATGGCACTAACTGGGTATCATATCCTCACCCGGATGTATATCTACCTTCTGATGTTGCAATTGATGGTGGTAACAATAAATGGGTATCATTTTTTGGGGGATTGGCGAGATTCGATGGAACAGATTGGATCGTATTCAATCATGAGAATTCTCCCTTATTGGATGATTATGTTTGGAAAATAGATATTGACCCTGCAAATAATACGCTCTGGGGAACTACCTGGTGTGGCGGTTTTTTTTCCTTGCAGGATACTTCACTGGTAGTGTCAGTAAAGAAAAATCCTACACCTCCTATAGCAAATCATTTCACCATATTTCCAAATCCTGCATCCGATAACTTTATTATCAGTAACAGCAAGCTTAATCAAAAAACCGGCGAGGTCACCATCTTGAGTTTTGAAGGGAAACAAATGTATAGTGGCTTTATAAATCAATCTGATCTTGAAATTGATATTACCGGCTTTCCTGCCGGTATTTATATGGTAAGAGTCCAGAATACTGAATACTGTATAACCAGGAAGTTGGTTGTTGTTGGCCAATAGTTTCCTTTGGGAATCAACTATCAGTAATTTAATGACTTTTCTTATAATAGGGGAATTGTCGCATTATTTTAGATTCATCCGGACAACCATATTAAAGAATATCTCAAACAGATTTTCTGTCTTTAATGAAGTATAAAATGCCACTCATTGATATAACCCAAATTGAGCGATTTAAAAAAGAAAATCACCCAATCGATCAGGAAATTGTTAGCTTGAAACAATTTCCTGATCGTCGGTTACCTAAGCAAAGTGATTTTTCACTACGTTCAAATCGCTCAACTTAGGTCTGACTAGAACGAATCAGATTGATCAATTATTTTCAAAATATATTCTTTCAATTGCCTGTTTAATTCGCCGGTTTTTTCTACCAGAAGAGTAACGGTTTTTTCATCAAAATCAACAAAATCAGCATAGTCGGATTCTTGCCTCCAGTCGAATAGATTAGAATACAGCTTTCCTGATTCTTTAGGTAGTAAACTTGTTTTAATAAAATTCAGAAAAAATTGTGTCTTGGTCCCATTGTGCGTTTCAGCCTTAAAATCATATATGAATAAAAGCGCAGTTATGAGAAAAAATGCAGAATAATACAACCGGTTTACACAAGAATTCCAACGATGATTCTCCGAAAGTAGCAACGCATCAGCGTATGTCTCATCAGATCGGCTAATCCTATAATTAATATATTCCCGCTTATTTTTATCCATTAAAGCAATACTCCCTCTTTCCTGATATTACGATATAATGGAGTTATAGCATGGCGGCTTTCCCAGTCTTTTTTTGAAAATATAAAAGTCGAAATTGGTTCACCTGTTTCAAGTTCAATGTTAAAGATAGCTTCCCTGTAAATCTGCTCCGAAATACGATTTACCGGATCCTGCTCAATGAGAATGAGAATATCCCAATCAGAATCTTTGCCTGAATCACCCCTGGCCCGGGATCCAAACAAAATAATACCGGCATCAGGGTCCAAAACATGAATCCGCTTTTTTATAAGTTCCGGAACTTTTAATCCTTTGATATCCATAACACAAAGATAGTATTATTTGACATAAATTAGAACCAGGGTAACGGGCTTATCAATAATTTCGGTGCAATATCTCTGAGTGGAGAATATGAAATATGTGCAATAAATATTTTTAACCCAAATTTACCTAAGTAAAGCGCTTTTTGACTGCGTTCAAATCGCTCAATTTAGGTTTAAGTTATCATGAGAAGTTGCCAAAAGGCGGGAATTTTTTTGCGGAATTTTTTGAAGCCCCTCACAACTATTACGGCGCAAAATGATACGATCTCACCGTCTCCACAATCCCATTCACATCAAACCCGCACTCCGCATACAACTCTTCGGGTTTGCCGGAAGTAATGTAACGGTCGGGTATCCCCAGCCGTTTCACCGAAGCCTTATAACCGTGGTCGGCCATAAATTCAAGTACAGCCGATCCCAGGCCGCCATTGATGGTTCCATCTTCAAGCGTAATGATGTTTTTGTATTTGCCGAAGACCTCATGCAGCAGGGTTTCGTCCAGTGGTTTCAGAAACCGCATATCGTAATGTCCGGCTGAAATGCCTTCCTTTTGAAGGATTTCGCAGGCTTCAACTGCAAAATTACCAGGATGACCGATGCTGAGAATAGCAATTTTTTCCCCATCCCGGATTTTCCGCCCGGTTCCGATCTTTATTTCCTCAAAAGGTTGCTTCCAGCCGGTTGACATGCCGCGACCGCGCGGATAACGGATTACAAACGGGCCTTTGTTTTCAAGCTGGGCGGTAAACATGAGGTTGCGCAGTTCAACTTCATTCATGGGCGCTGAAATGGTGAGCCCGGGAATTGCCCTGAAATAAGCCAGATCGTAGGCACCGTGATGGGTAGGGCCATCTTCACCCACCAATCCGCCACGATCGAGACAAAATACCACATTCAGTCCCTGCAGGGCCACATCGTGGATTACCTGATCGTAGGCCCGCTGCATAAACGAAGAATAGATGTTGCAGAAAGGCAACAATCCGCGGGCAGCCATGCCGGCCGAGAAGGTAACGGCATGTTGTTCGGCAATGCCCACATCAAAAGCCCGATCGGGCATTACCGACATCATCATATTGAGCGAACTGCCGGTTGGCATGGCGGGAGTTACACCCACTATTTTGTCGTTTTTTTCGGCGAGTTCAATAATGGTTTTGCCGAAAACATGCTGGTATTTGGGTGGGAGGGTTTTGCAGGGCTTCTCGATGATTTCACCGGTGGTTTTATCAAACATGCCTGGTGAATGGTAGAGAATCTGGTCCTGTTCAGCCTTTTCAAAACCTTTACCTTTTACAGTTACCACGTGTAATAGTTTAGGTCCGGGAATTTTCTTCAGATCCTGCATCAATTTTACCAGCCGGATCACATCATGCCCGTCAACCGGCCCAAAGTATCTGAGATTGAAGGCTTCAAAAAGATTGCTCTTTTTCAGGATAGTTGATTTCAGCGCATTCCCGACCTGTTTTAACACTGCCCTTGAGTTTTTGCCGTATTGGGTATTACCGCCCATTAGTTTCCAGACCTTATCCTTCAACTTGTTATAAGCCCTGGAGGTCACAATGTCGAGCAGGTATTCGCGCATGGCGCCAACATTCTTATCAATAGCAATACCATTGTCGTTCAGTATAACCAACAGGTTGGTATTTGATACCCCGGCATTGTTGAGGGCTTCCATGGCCATACCACCAGTCATCGAACCATCGCCAATTACAGCAATATGTTGTTCAGCATTGTTATGCTGGAGCTTTGCTGCAATGGCCATACCCAGCGCCGCCGAAATAGAAGTTGAAGCGTGCCCGACCCCAAAAGCGTCGTATTCGCTTTCGCTCATTTTCGGGAACCCGCTGATACCATGATAAGTACGATTGGTATAAAATTCATTGCGCCTGCCGGTAATAATCTTATGGGCATAAGCCTGGTGGCCAACATCCCAGATGAGCTTATCATCCGGGGTATTGAATGCGTAATGAATGGCAACGGCAAGTTCAACCGCACCCAAACTTGCGCCGAGGTGGCCGGGATTGGAGGAAATTATCTCAATGATAAATTGCCTGATTTCATTGCAAAGCTTCGGTAGCTCTTCCTCACTGAGTTTGCGCAGATCGGAAGGTGAGTTGATCGTAGTCAGTAATTTACCGGCACCAGGTGACATAATTGTTATGATTCTTAATCTGCAAAGGTAAGCATTAAAGACTTTTCAATAATGGCTGGTCTCCACTAAAAGTCCTGCAGTACTAATCGGAAATTCACTGATTTTCCCCTTACTATGCATGATCATTTAACAATTTTTCACATCATGGCATTATAATGTATTACATTTGCGGGCTGTATTCCAATCAGGAGAAAAAATGAACATAATCATAGCCGGTGATGGAGAAGTGGGATTTCACCTTGCCAAGATGCTATCCGGTGAAAATCACAATATAACCATTGTTGACCCGCACGAGGAGTTGCTTAAAATGATTGAATCGCACTCTGACCTGCTTACCATAACCGGCGACTCGACTTCAATCAGGGTATTGGAGCAGGCCAATATACGCCGTGCCGACCTGCTTATTTCAGTGGTTCACGATGAAAAAATCAATATAACCACCTGTGTGCTTGGCAAGAAGCTGGGTGCAAAACGCACCATAGCGCGCATCAACAACACTGAATATCTCACTGCCGAGAACCGTGAAATCATGCGGTCGCTGGGTATAGACGCCATGGTATGTCCCGAAAGGATCGCCTCCAAGGAAATTGTCAGGTTGCTGAATCAGACTGCCGCTACCGAAATCTTCGACTTTTCGGAAGGCCGGCTTTCCCTGTTTCTCATCAAACTGGATGAACATGCTCTTGTTTTGGACAAAACACTGACTCAGATCGCCAAAGAAAATCCAAAACTCGATTTCCGGGCCATTGCAATACACCGCAACAATAAAACAATTATACCCAAAGGGGATGATGTTTTTAAACTAAACGATCTTGCCTATGTGATTACCAAGCCTGATGGCATAGAAGACCTGCTCAGGCTTGGGGGTAAGCAAAAACAAGAGATCCGCAATGTAATGATTGTCGGTGGTGGCCGTATTGGCCGCAAAACCGCGCGCATCCTTGAGCGTGACATGAATGTGAAACTGATTGAGATGGACAAGGAACGGTGCCTGAACCTGATCGACCAGTTGGAACATACCCTCATTATCAATGCCGATGCCCGCGATATTGAACTGCTTGAAGATGAAGGTATCAGAAATATGGATGCATTTATTGCGGTTACCAATGACTACGAAACGAACATCCTTACCTGCCTGCTGGCTCAGCGTTTTGGCGTAAAAAGGGTAATACCGCTGGTTGAAAACATTGACTACATCAGTATTTCACAAAGCATTGGTATTGAAACCATTATAAATAAGAAACTGATAACAGCCTCTTACATCGTAAGGTTTACCATGGATGCCGAGGTTACCTCAATCAAATGCCTGAGCGGGATAGACGCTGAAGTGCTTGAATTTGTGGTTAAGCCGGGATCTTATGTTACCCGGAAACCAATCAAAAGTATAGATATCCCGAGAGGGAGTATTATCGGTGGAATCGTCAGGGGGCTAAAAAGCTATATTGCCGTTGGCGATTTTCAGATACAGGAGGGTGATAAGGTCGTGATTTTTTCACAGCCCGAGGCGATCGGTAAGGTACAGGCTCTGTTCAACTGATTTTGAGTTAAATTAGCAATCTGCAATTGGAGGTCGGAAGTCGGAAGTCAGAAGTCGGAAGTCAGAGGTAAGAGGTAAGAGGTAAGAAAAAAAATAAGAAATAGGATTAAAAAAAAGCCGGAAGCCGAAATTGGCAGTTGGCAATTGGCAATCGGAGTTAAGAGTTAGGAGGTCGGAAGTCGGAAGTCAGAAGTAAGAGGTAAGAAATAGGAATAAAAAATCCGAAATCCGAAATCCGAAATCCGAAATCTCATCGCCGTTGGTTGAACAATCCGAAATCCGAAATCCGAAATTGGCAGTTGGCAATGAGCAGTTGGCAATTGGCAATCGGAGTTAAGAGTTAGGAGGTCGGAAGTCGGAAGTCAGACGTAAGAGGTAAGAAATAGGATTAAAAAAAATTCGAAATCCGAAATCCGAAATTGGATATTGGATATTGGCAATGAGCAGTTGGCAATTAGAAATTGGAAGTCAGACGTAAGAGGTAAGAAATAGGAATAAAAAAATCCGAAATCCGAAATCCGAAATTGGATATTGGATATTGGATATTGGCAATGAGCAGTTGGCAATTAGAAGTCAGAAGTAAGAGGTAAGAGGTAAGAAAAAAATAAGAAATAGGATTAAAAAAAATCCGAAATCCGAAATCCGAAATCTCATCGCCATTGGTTGGACAATCCGAAATCCGAAATCTGAAATTGGGTCTGGATATGAGCACGGGTAATTTCAAATATCAATTAACAATTGGCTGCTTTTTTGACGAAATAACATTTTACGGAATTTATCTTTTTTATTTTATTTTTTTGCCAACTGCCAACTGCCAACTGCTAGCATTCTAACAACCGCCAGCTAAAGCCAATCCATTAAAAACTGCGCACTAAGATAATAACCCTCATCAAGGCTTACCCGAATAAGATAAATGGCCCGTTCAAACAAAATAAACCTGAATGCTATTTTTAAAATCACCGGTTTATTACTGGTGATTGAAGGGTTGTTTATGCTAAGCTGCCTTGGTTTTTCCGCCTGGTATTCGCCCGTTTCGATTTCCACCCTATTGTTTTTCAATCCATCACACGACTTTCTGCCCCTGCTTGCTTCAGGTATCGCTATTTGCCTGATCGGATTGGTTTTATGGCTGCTTAACCGAAGACTCGATCAGAACTCCATCGGCAAGCGCGAAGGCTACATCATTGTCTCTTTAGCCTGGATTATTATATCACTTTTCGGGGCAATACCTTTTGTACTGAGTGGAACAACCAGCAATTACACCGATGCCTTTTTCGAAACCATGTCGGGATTTACAACCACCGGGTCAAGTATTTTTACGGATATAGAAGGCCTCCCAAAAGGCATTCTGTTTTGGCGAAGCATGACCCACTGGATAGGCGGCATGGGAATAATTGTGCTGTCACTGGCCATACTTCCCATTCTGGGAATTGGGGGTATGCAGTTGTTTGTAGCCGAAGTTCCGGGGATTACACCCGACAAGATACATCCACGCATAACCCAGACAGCGAAAAGACTTTGGTTGATTTACGTGCTGTTCACCCTTTTGCAAACAGTTCTTCTCATGTTTGGTGGAATGAACCTGTTCGATTCTTTATGCCATGCTTTCGGTACTATGGCCACCGGGGGCTTTTCAACGAAAAATAATTCTGCGGCAGGGTTCTCCCCTTATATTCAATATATCCTCATTATTTTTATGTTTCTGGCCGGAGTGAATTTTTCACTGCATTACTTTGCCTTGAAAGGAAAATTTCAAAAAATTCTTCACAACGAAGAATTGCGGCTTTATGTCCTGATATTGATTATATCATCGTTGCTCATAACCATAGCACTGATAATAATGCAGGGCACACCCATTGAAAAAGCATTCCGCGACTCTTTGTTCCAGGTTGTTTCAATCGTTACAACTACAGGATTTGTTTCGTATAATTACCTTTTATGGCCTTTTTTCGCCTGGTTTTTGCTGTTTTTATTAATGTTTACAGGGGGATGCGCAGGGTCAACCGGTGGCGGAATAAAAATGGTCCGGATCAACCTTCTTTTTAAAAACAGTCTCCTTGAACTTAAGCGTATTATACACCCACAGGCCATACTGCCGGTGAGGTTGAACGGAAAAGCAATTTCACAGGAAATTATTTTTAATGTACTGGCTTTTTTCCTGATCTATATCATCATTTTTGCCTTTGGCTCTCTCCTGATGTCGTCAATGGGAATGGAATTTGAATCGGCTGTCGGTTCTGTGGCTGCCAGTCTTGGAAACATAGGCCCGGGGTTGGGGAGTGTTGGGCCGGTCTTAAATTATGGATTGATTCCTGTTCCCGGCAAGTGGCTTCTTGCTTTCCTTATGTTACTGGGGAGACTCGAGCTGTTTACCGTGTTGATACTTTTTTCACCTACTTTCTGGAAAAAATAGTACATAAGTAACAATTTTATCCAGGTATACAACATGTATCCGTTTCGTGTAAAACCACTCGTAAAAATTATCGGCCTTCTGCTGGTTATTATAGGACTGTTTATGCTTACCTGTATCCCATTTTCGGTTTATTACGGGGCGACAGACCTAATTCCTATACTGCTTTCGGCAGGCATCACCATCTTTACGGGTGGTGTTATGTGGGTGGTGCGCAGAAAATACGACGAGCATGATATAGGTAAACGCGAAGGGTATCTTATTGTATGCCTTACCTGGATCATCATCTCCCTGTTCGGTGCGCTTCCTTATTACATTTCAGGGGTCATACCGTCGTTTACGGATGCCTTTTTCGAAACCATGTCGGGCTTTTCAACTACTGGCGCTTCTATTCTCCGCGATGTTGAAGTAGTGCCCAAAGGCCTGCTTTTCTGGAGAAGCATGACCCACTGGATCGGTGGAATGGGAATCATAGTTCTATCCATTGCCATTCTGCCATTTCTGGGATTTGGCGGCATGTCACTTTTCTGGGCTGAAGTCCCAGGCCCTGAAAAGGAAAAATTGCATCCACGTATCGCAGTTACAGCAAGGCGCCTTTGGGGCATCTATATCGCACTAACACTGGCAATGGTCATTATGCTGATGTTTGGCGGAATGAACCTGTTCGAATCGTTGTGTCATGCCTTCGGGGCCTTGTCATCGGGTGGTTTTTCTCCCAAAAACACAAGCCTGGGAGGCTATTCGCCTTATATTCAGTATGTGGCTGTTTTTTTTATGTTTTTAGCCGGAACGAACTTTACCCTGCATTATCTTTTGCTGAGAGGCAAAGTAAAAAAAGCACTCGGCGGTCAGGAGTTCAGGGCTTATTTGTCAGTATTGATTATTCCGTCAATCGTGATTGCAGTTATCCTGATATTTGTCAGGGATTATGGTGTTGAGCAGGCCTGGCGTGGCGCCCTTTTTAATGTTGTGAGCATTGTAACCTGCACCGGGTTTGCCAATGAAGATTACATGCTCTGGCCTCATTATGCCTGGTTTATCATTTTCCTGTTGATGTTTGTCGGCGGAATGGCCGGTTCAACTTCAGGGGGCATAAAAGTGGTAAGGCATGTTTTGCTTTTCAAGAATGTTTCAAATGTTATTCAGAGGCTTTGGCACAAATCGGCCATCATACCTGTAAGACTTGACAACAGACCTGTTAACCCCAAAATCCTGCATAATGTACTGGCTATCTTTTTTTTATATATGATTACCTTCGGTGTCGGATCTCTCTTATTAACCGCTACCGGATTGGATGTTATCTCATCCATGGGCTCAGTGGTTACCTGTATGGGTGGAATCGGACCCGGACTGGCAACAACCGGACCAGCTGCCAATTATGCTCATCTGACCGATTTTGCCAAATGGGTACTCTCCTTTATGATGCTGTTGGGAAGGCTCGAACTTTTTACCCTGTTTATCATCTTTCACCCGGCATTCTGGCGCCGGTAAAATCTGTCGTTTTCATCCTCTGCTGATTCCGATATGCTGATTTTAGCATACCTTTGCGCTGATTTATGACCAGCAAAAGTATTCCAACCTACCGTCGCATCTGGGAGATTTCCCTGCCAATTATTCTAAGCCTTGTTGCCCAGAATGTTGTTAATGTTACCGATACCGCATTTCTCGGGCGGGTTGGCGAAGTTGAACTCGGCGCTTCTGCCATTGCCGGGTTATTTTATATTTCGCTCTTTATGCTTGGCTTTGGCTTCGGAATTGGCGGTCAGATACTGATCGCGAGGCGCAACGGCGAACGCAACTACGCGGAAATCGGAAAAATAACAGACAACAGTCTCTATTTCCTTATGGGAATGGGGCTATTTCTGTTTCTGATCATTAAATTCTTTTCACCTGCCATGCTCAGGCCGATGATTGCCTCAGATGCTGTTTATCAAGCCAGTATTGACTTCCTGCAATATCGGATTTATGGAATTTTCTTTGCTTTCGGCAATGTATTGCTCAGGGCCTTTTACATCGGCACTACCAGCACCAGGGTTTTGACTTACAATGCCCTGATTATGGCCGGCACCAATGTATTGCTCGATTACGGGATGATATTCGGGCACTTTGGCTTTCCGCAAATGGGTATTAAGGGCGCTGCCCTTGCCTCTGCCATTTCCGAAGGAGTGTCGGCAATTTACTTCTTTGCTTATACAGTGAAAATGGTTGACCTGAAAAAATATAACCTCTTCCGTTTCGATGACTTCGACTGGCAGATTGTTCGAAAAACCCTCGATATTTCAATCTTTGTAATGTTTCAGTACTTTATTTCACTGGCTGCATGGTTTATTTTCTTTATGGTCATCGAGAAAATGGGAGAACGCCAACTGGCAATCTCCAACATCATTCGCAGTGCTTATATTGTCCTGATGATTCCTGTTTTCGCGTTTGGATCAACAGCCAGCTCCCTGGTTAGCAATGTAATAGGCCAGGGACGGCCCGATCAGGTTATCCCGGTTATCAAAAAGGTAGCCCTGCTCAATTTTATACTGGTCGGCAGCGTAGTATTGATTTCAGCTGTTATTCCGCACTTTCTGATTTCCGTTTATACGTCTGATCCTGAACTTGTGCAGCAGACCGTTCCGTCGTTTTATGTCGTTATGTCGGCCTTGCTGCTGTTTTCGTTCTCCAGCATCCTCTTCAACGGGGTTTCAGGCACGGCCAATACTGCTACCGCGTTGACTATTGAATTCATCACCATCGGAATTTACCTCATTTTTGCCTGGGTAATGGCGGTGCGCCTGAAACTCAGCATTGAACTGGTATGGACCAGCGAATATGTTTATTTTCTTCTGCTGGGTTCCCTGTCTTATTTCTATCTGAAGTCAGGAAACTGGCGTAAAAAGAGGGTATAGCTTTCATAAAACTGCCTGGCCGTTTTTCACTGAGAAAAATTTCCTTAACAAATGCCCGCCGGCGATGGTTGCAACCTGGCTGATGCAAGTCTAAACAGCTTTTTCCGGATCAGGATTTCAGGCAAATAAAAATCGCGTTTCTCAGCTACTTACGAAGAAACAATTCTGCCTGATTTCAGATGTAAAAAAAAATCTAATATCAGGCGTAATCGCATTGCTCTGATTATCTTTGCAGATTACCAATTATCGCATGACACAAATTTCCGTCGTTATTATCACCCTGAATGAAGAGCGCAACATTGGCCGCTGCCTGCAGTCCGTATCAGCGATTGCCGATGATATAGTGGTGGTTGACAGCAGTTCGGCCGACTGTACCGAAGAAATTTGCCGTGGTTATGGGGCAAGGTTTATCCGCCAACCCTGGCTTGGATTTGCCGAAACCAAGAATTTTGCCAATGCTCAGGCCAGGTATCCTTTTATCCTTTCGCTCGATGCCGATGAGGCTTTATCGGAAGAACTAAAAACCTCCATATTGACCCTAAAGCAAAGTCAATGCGACAACCTGGCATTCAGCATGAACCGTTTGACCAACTATTGCGGAAAATGGATAAGGCACTGCGGCTGGTATCCCGACAGCAAAATCAGGTTCTTTAACCGCGACAATGCGCGATGGACAGGAGCGGTAATCCACGAAAAAATCACCCCAGATCCGCATATTGAAATAAAACACCTCGAAGGTGACCTGCTTCACTATTCCTATTATACAATTGCCGGACATTTAGCCCAGGCCAATCGTTTTACCGATCTCACAGCTGAAGAGGCTTATAGGAAAGGAAAGAAAACGAATTTTCTGCAGATTCTGTTTAAACCCCCGGTAAAATTTATCAGGGATTATTTTTTCAAACTCGGTTTTCTAGACGGATACTACGGCTTTATTATCTGCCGGATTTCGGCCCAGGCAACCTTTTTCAAATACATCAAGCTCAGGCAGCTAAATGCCGGAGCTATTCCCGAAAAGCAACTATGAATCCACGACATATCATCATCAGCCGCACCGACAGCATCGGAGATGTAATACTTACCTTTCCATTACTGGGACTGATTAAGCAGAAGTTCCCGGACTTAAAGATTACCTTTCTGGGTCAAAACTATACCCGGCCGGTTGCCCTGGCCTGCAGCCATGTTGATTTCTTTCTCGACTGGGATGAAATGCTCGGACATGCTTACGAAACCCGGATTAACATGCTTAAAAGCCTAAATGCAGATATTATACTGCATGTTTTCCCGCGAAAAGAAATTGCCATCCTTGCCCGCAAGGCAGGAATACCGGTCAGAATGGGAACCACCGGCCGCATTTATCATTATCTGAACTGCAACAGGCTGATCAAACTTTCTCGCAAGGATTCCCCTTATCATGAAGCCCAGCTAAATGTGCTGATGGCTGAAAAGTTACTTGGTAAAATACTGATTCCGCTGGAAGAGTTGCCTGCCTTGTATGGTTTTAATAAAATTTCACCCCTCCCCGATGAATTTTCATCACTGATTGATCCTAAAAGATTTAACTTAATATTACATCCAAAATCTAAGGGCAGTGCAAGGGAGTGGGGTACCGATAATTTTGCTGCCCTTGCCAACCTCCTTCCAAAAGAAAATTATAAAATTTTTGTAACAGGCACCAAAGCAGAAGGCGACCTGCTTATACAGGAAGGCTTTTTCAATAGTTTAAGAGATATAACCGATCTTACCGGAAAGATGAGCCTTGAAAAAATGATTTCATTTATACAGGCGGCCGATGGGTTGATTGCCGCCAGCACCGGCCCGTTGCACATCGCTGCCGCACTCGGTAAAGTAACCCTGGGTATTTATCCGCCAATCAAGCCGATGCATCCAGGAAGATGGGCCCCGCTTGGCACAAAGGCAACATTTATGGTCGCCGGTAAGGAGTGTGACGACTGCCTTGAAGGTGGCCCCTGCCAGTGCATGCTCGGGATTACTCCGCTGCAGGTGAAACAAAAACTGGAAGAACTGGTTTAAACTATCCTAACATAACACGGGTTTATGGATGTAAATGGCGATTGGTTCGTAATTGTTAATCCCAATGCAGGCAGGAGAAAGGGCGAAAAAGACTGGCTTGAGATTGCTGCCTTACTCAACGAGGCCGGCATCAACTTTATCAGTGTTTTTACCGAGCATCCCAACCATGCCGTAAAACTTGCCCGGAAATATATTGAGGCAGGTTACCGTAAAATAATCGTTGTAGGCGGCGATGGCACCCTGAACGAGGTGTTAAACGGCGTTTATACCCAAAAGAAGTACCCGCCTGCGGAAATTACACTTGCCATGATTTCTGTCGGCACCGGTAACGACTGGGGCCGTTCGTTCAGCATCCCCATGGGTTACCGCGACGCCATTCAGGTTATCAGCCGTCACAAAACCCTGCTTCAGGATGTGGGCCGGGTTCAATATATGCACAACGAGTTGCCAAAGCAACGCCATTTTATCAATATGGCCGGCCTTGGCTTTGATGCCATGGTGGCACAACGCACAAACAAAGTAAAACAGCAAGGCAAAGGCGGACCATTTTCATACATTATCAGCCTGTTTACCAGCCTTATATCATACCAATCTATAAAATGCAGCCTCGTGGTTGACGAACAGAAAACCAATGCCGATGTGTTCAGCATGAGTGTGGCTATCTGCCGCTTTAATGGTGGCGGAATGATGCAGGCTCCCGATGCCATTCCCGATGATGGCCTGTTTGATGTCACCGTTATAACCCGTGTAAGCCGCCTCCTGGTTATCAGAAGTGTGAAAAAGCTTTACGATGGTACCTTTCTGCGAATGAAACAGGTCAAAACCTTCAGGGGCGCTAAAGTTGAAATTGAATCAGACCCGGCCCTCTACCTCGAAACCGATGGCGAGTCGCTCGGGCATACCCCTATGCAGTTTGATGTTATTCCATTGGGCATCAGGGTGGTGGTGGGTAATTAGGATTGGGTGCTCGCGCTCAATTTCTATAAAGGCTCAGGGCTCAGAGCGCAGGGCACATGGAGCGAAGCAGCTTGCCCCGCCCACTTTGGCGGGGGAATCCCGACCACTTTGTCGGGAGGGCTCAGGGCGCAAGTTAGCCACGTCCCTCGATTCCCTTCCCTTTTTCCCCCTTATCCCTTGCCCATTGTGGCTTCGATACATTTTGCGAAAACATTACTGTAATTCAAAACATTAAATTTTCGCAAAACACTCAGCCACCGGTCCTTCCAACCGAAGGAACCGACTCTAAGTATCATGGTCTTTATGTCACTTACTTAGAAGTATGACTTCAAACCGAAGGAACCGTCCTTAAGTCTCTTAGTCCTTAAGTCTCTTAGTCCCTTCGTCTTATACTTAGAAGTAAGACTTCCAACCGAAGGAACCGTCCTTAAGTCTCTTAGTCCTTAAGTCCCTTCGTCTTATAATTAGAAGCAAGACTTCCAACCGAAGGAACCGTCCTTAAGTCCCTTCGTCTTATACAAGAAGCAAGACTTCCAAGCGAAGGAACCCGCGTATTTCTGCTTTTTTCTCTACCTTAGCGCCTAAATAAAACAGCCAAATGTATTTTCAGAAATTGCTGGCCCTGCACAGGGAGAAGAAGCTGCGCCCGGTAACCGATGCCCTGCTCGCTGCTTTTATCACTTATGGGTTTCACCTGCTCTACAGGTACTTCTCGGTCGAAATCAATTCGGTCCCCATAATCAGTGCGGCCACCAATTGGCTCACCGGAATTGTTTTTGAACAAAGCCTCTGGATAAACCGGCATCTGCTTGGCCTGAGCATCGTCACTACCGACCCTTATACCATGACCTTTTCAAACGAAGGGGTAATCTTTATCAATGGCTCCTGCTCCGGCCTGAAACTGATATTCCAGGTAACGATTCTCTTTCTGCTTTTCCCGGGCCCTTGGAAACATAAGCTTTGGTTTATCCCGCTGGGCTGGATACTGATGCATCTTTCAAATCTGTTCAGGATTGTTTCATTATCTGTTATTACATTGTGGAAACCTGAGTACTGGCATTTCAGCCACGATTGGATACTGCGCCCTTTCTTCTACCTGGTAATTTTTGCCATGTGGGTATGGTGGGTGGAGCGGTTCAGAAAAGTAAACATTAGCAGAAAATTTGAGAAGAGACCGGGCGACATTGGGAATAAGTGAGCCGGAAACCCGGGACGTAAGTACTTGATTTAGAAAGGGGAAGATGCGGAAAATTTAGATGCTTCCGGTTCTTTATGGGTATCTCCCGTTAAAACCCCATCTGAAATCCAAAATTCAGCGTGTTGTTTTTTCCCTGGAATAATGCCGGTGTGTACTGATCGAGGTAATACTGCCTGCTTTGTCCATCCGCATCGTAACCTCTGATATCACTGTAGGTATATCCGGCGAAGACCGACAGATTGTTCCACAGCATATACCGTATGTCCAGGGCAAGTGTCTGATTGCGCCAGATCACTGTTTCCATAAAGGGATGTTCATCTACCGGCACACTTCCGTTGAGGTCATATTTGTATTCATTGCCATGCCCGGCAAGAACCCACGAAAGGTTGGCGTAAAGCCCCGCTATCGGGCGCCAGCTAAGGGCCACAAACCATTCGCTGGAGTTGTCGCGCAAATAATGACCAAGGTTAAAGCGATTGGTTTCAAAGGTAAGGGTCTCAACCCGGTGCTTGTAAACCAACGGATTGGTATGGGTATTCTCCGCCCTTAGGGTGATGTTTTTTACAGGCCAGCCCGAGAGCGAAAAACCCGTCTTGAAACCGGTGAAGTTAGTCCTGTCGGGATCACCAATGCGTGAGATGCTGAATTCATCCACAAAGACCGATGTGAACAAATGCAGATGTCTGATCTGCCGACTACTGATATTCAGGAACATCTGCGAATTCTGATTGTCGATGCCATGGCTTAGGGTATGATCAACCGACTTGAAAAACATAAACGGGATGAGATAGGCCGGCTGAACCCTTGAATCGCTGTAAATGACTGAATTTCCGGCCGATACATATAATTTTTGCCAGGGCCTGAAGGTGAACATATTGGCAGCTATATACTTATCCCTGAAAACTGCGCGGTACATGCCCGGTTCAGAGTAGTAACTGCGGGAACTGTCAACCACCTCCGATACCAGCCATCCGTGAATATAGGTAAACGAGAACCACTTCGCCGGATCGAGACGCAGTTTTATCATGGCATACGAGGGTGTCCGGCCCGAAAAGATGTTCGACCCGTGATAGTTATCACCCCACGCTATCTGATCTTTGCTGAAGTTCAGGCTGCCCCACTTCCACGACCAGGCGATACCTGCACGCATTTCGCTGTAATCTCCTCCGATCCGGCCCTGAACATTGATTTTGTAATTACCGCCTTCATCTGTCGAAAAATATTCCGGTCTCGACAGAATTTCATTCGTCTGGTAATTGTCGCGAAGGCTGGCCCATATTGCCCACTGACTTCCAATGTAGGCATGCGCTGCGACCCCGCCCCAGGTATGCCGTACATTTCCGTTGGTATTGGTTAGGTAATTTATTCCGTAAACAGGCCTGACACTTACCCTGAAAAGTGAATCGCGGTAGATGAGAACAGGAGGCAACACAGAAACCTGTGTCCGCTGCCCCTCCCTGATCAGGTTGAGCCTGCCACGATAGTCTTTCCCCGTTTCTAAAGTATAATCCTTCAGCATACGCTGAATCTCACCCAGTTGCGCCCACGATAACCGACTTGCGGAATCAACAGCCTGTAACAGTTTCTCAGCGATAAACTTCCGCGAATAAGGCTTTACAACAGAACTGAGTTCAATAACACCCTGTGTGGCCAACTCATCGAGCAACAGGTAAATATTCTTATCCGAAATGTGTTCAGGCACATCCTGCCCCCTGACAAAGACTGTATGAATCATCAGCAGAATTGACAAAAGAATGGTTAGGTGGGTCTTTATCATCAATCAAAGATACGAATTGAGATTAAATGTAAACCGCGAATTACGTCTTTTGCTCAGAGGGAGGGTCGGTTAAACCGGCAGTAGTTTACTTCGGTTGCCTCTCGCGCATAGGGAAGGTCCGGTGAATCCGGCAGAAGTTTGCTTCGGTCGCTGTAAGCGCTACCGCGCTGAAAGCGGCCTCGCAAATTCGGTTTTTTTTCAACATCCTGAAAAACCCGAATTTGCGAGCCCGACGCAGGAGGGCGAAGCAATCTCTTCCCCGCCAGGGACACATCTCCAACGAAGGAACCTCCCCGCCAGGGACACATCTCCAACGAAGGAACCTCCCCGCCAGAGATTCACCTCCATAGAAGCACCCCCTTCACCATATTCTTCACCCGCTGAAGAACCAGTTCTTTACCCCACGCCACCAACCCATCGTTCCACCGCTGGGGATGAACGGTGATCATAATCCGGCTGGGCAGCCTGCCTTCACGGGCGGCTTTGATAAGTTCCCTGGTCCCCCGGAAAACCAACCCCTCCTTTATCCACCTTTCCTGGTGCCCGGGAATTTTATCGCGTACACTTACCTTCCAGCCATCCCAACGGCGGCCGGTATCAGTTAAGTAGAAGAGTTCATTGAAATCAAGATCAAAGTAAGGCTCGGTTTGGATGCCGAAGTCGCGGTAGTGGAAGATGGGGACGAGGGACGGGGGACGAGGGACGAGGGACGAACTTCGACTTCCCTCAGTGACCAAGGGATGTGGGATGAGGGATGAGGGACGTGCAGACCAAAGGTTACGGTTATCGTATCGCGAAAGCGGCGCTCCTTCCATGGTGGCGGAGGTGACCGGACCAAACTGCCGCAGGTAGGTTAAATTCTGCTCAAAACGCTTTATGGCCTTTTCATAATCACCTTTGCAATGGCTGAGGTCGTCGTAATGGTAGCCAATTTCATGCCCCAGGGCTGCTATTTCACGGATAACTGCTGCATGGCCATTGTCGCCATATATTCTAAAGTAGTAGGTGCCCCGTATGCCCCGGCTGTGCTGTATGCGCGCCATTTGAAGGGCATTTTCGTATCGGGCTTCTACATCGTGCCTGAGCAGAATGAAAGTATTGGCTTTGGATTCATCCTTATCCTTTACCTTTATTTCCGCGTATTCCGATACAGTTAAGAACGAAAAACCCCGCGATTGCAGGGCTTTCAGGAGTTCTGTATGAGTGGAATGGTTGAAATCCATAGTCAGCTTAAACTGCGTTGCTTTGCAAAGGTAAATATCTTAAAAAAAACGAAACCCAGCACAACTCCCAGCATACTTGAAACTGACCGGGTCGTTGGTTCGGAGCTGATTTCTTCGGCTGCCTTCTTTTCGAATCGCGTCGCTGGACCGGAGCAGTTTGCTTCGGTCGCTGTAAGCGCTACCGCGCTGAAAGCGGCCTCGCAAATTCGGTTTTTTTTCAACATCCTGAAAAACCCGAATTTGCGAGCCCGACGCAGGAGGGCGAAGCAAACTCCAACCCGCAAGAGCCCAATGTCGAACGCAGGAGGGCGAAGCAAACTCCAACCCGCAAGAGCCCAATGTCGAACGCAGGAGGGCGAAGCAAACTCCAACCCGCAAGAGCCCAATGCCGAACGCAGGATGGCGAAGCAATCTCTTCCCCGCCAGAGACCCACCTCCCTGGAATCCAATTCCCCTTCACCCCTTCTCTCACTCTATAATCTTTTCACGCTCACGCTTCACTTTTTAGCTCTTCATATTCTGCTCAATGTTACATCCCATTTAGCCAAATTCTGAAGAAAGGATCGGTAAATTGCCAGCAATCTCCCACTTTTTCAATTATTCCGTCTTTTACCAGGCGTTCAGCAGCTCTTTGGGTAGAAGAAGCAGAACTAAGTCTGAAGCGTTTGGAATAATCGGATGAAAGAATATTCACATGGTCTGCATGAATAGCTTTTAGTACTTTTTTCTGATACGTAGTAAGGTTCTCATAAAGGGAAGAAAAGTAATCAATCTGGTTTGTCACAATTTTATCCACCGCTTTGTTCAAAATATTTTCTGTGGTTGAAAAATTGCTTTGATAACCTGCCTCCCAAACAGCCGATGCCAGATATTGAACATAATGTGGAATATTATTGCTAACGGCAATTATCTCCCGGCAAAGCTCAGCAGGCGGCTCAAAACCAGACTCCCTGAACCGTTGTATAAGGTAATTCAGGACAATATCCTCCGGAATTTTCTTTAGTTCAATGATTTTCCCAAATTGATAAAAAGCCCGGTTCCGGAGCGTAAACATATTGAGCAGCATGTGCTTTTGCGAGCCCATAAAAACGTAACTTACCTTATTGTGATGTATCAGGGATGCACGCAACTCTTTTTCAAATGTTTCTCCATTTAATCCGGCTACTTCCTGAAACTCATCAAAAACAACGATCCAGGGTTTATCCTCTGCAAGTTTCTGGGGCAAATCAAATACCTCAGAAATATCCGGCAGATCAGATACTGTATCGGATTGAACTGAAACGGAAGGGCTTCCATATTGGTCGATCGAGAATACCGGGCGTATGGATTTAACAAGTGAACTGATTTGACGTATTGCTTTTTCCAATGATGACATGGAGCCAATAATTGCTTTATAATACAATTCAACAAAACGTACCCTTGACTGTACTTTAAAGAAATCGATGTAAATGGCATGATAGCCCTCTTTCTTAAGATTTTGCAATACTTTGAGAATGAGAGATGTTTTTCCGTATCGGCGGGGTGAATAAATGATAAGGCTTTGGCCGGTAGAAAGCCACCCGAAAAAATCATGCATTTCTTCCTGTCGCCCGACAAAATAAGGATCGTCAACGACGATACCATATCTGAATGGATTTTCCATGGTAAACTATCTTTGATTTATTGCAAAATTACGCAATTCTGCGTTACGCAGTTCTGCGTATAATTGTTTTTTTGATCGGCTGTCATTATTGAGCGGCATAACCAACAGAAGAAAAATGGCCTCGATATAGAGCCGGTAGCGTTTCCTGAAATTCAGTTTCTTCATGTTTTTTTGACCTTTTTTTCGGGCTGCGTCGTTGGTTTGGAGCTGATTTCTTCGGCTGCCTTCTTTTGGGGCAGCGTCGTTGGACCGGAGCAGTTTGCTTCGGCAGCTTTCAGCGCTGCCGCGCTCAAAGCTGCCTCGCAAATTCGATTTTTTTTCAGCATCCTGAAAAAACCGAATTTGCGAGGCCGACGCAGGAGGGCGAAGCAAACTCCAACCCGCAAGAGCCCAATGCCGAACGCAGGAGGGCGAAGCAAACTCCAACCCGCCAGAGACCCATGTCGAACGCAGGAGGGCGAAGCAATCTCTTCCCCGCCAGAGGCCCAATTCCCCAGAGACCCACCTCCCTGGAATCCAGCTCCCTGTAGTCAACTCACCTTCTCAAATAAACCAACCCCCTCTTCCCCTGATTTTTCACATTCTGCCAAACCAACTCCTTCGTCCAGGCCAGCCAGTTATCGTTCCAACGCTGGGGATGGAAGTTAAGCATGGCTTGTTGCGGGAAGCTCCCCGCCTCCACCGCCCGGATAATATCTGCGGTGTGCGGGTACCTTAGCTTTATAAACTCCGGGTTGGTGATGGGATTTTCTTTGGTAGCCTTGTCGCGCACATTGTACAAGTGCCCATCCCAGCGGCGGCCGGTGTCGGTGAGGTAGAAGAGGTGATTGAAGTCGAAATCGAAGTACGGTTCTGTGAGTATGCCAAAGTCATTATAGTTATATTTTGGTAGTTTTGAGTTATGTTGGTTTAGTAAGTAGTAAGAAGTAGGTAGTAGGTAGCGGATTTGGGTTTCAGGCTCCGCATCTACTTCACCATCCGATGCTCCAACTACATAATGCTTACTACCTACTTCATACTCCTTATTCCCTGCCAACTCTTCCAATCGTCCCAGCCACATCATCCTGTTATCATACCTCGACAACGGCGCCCCTTCCATGGTGGCGGAGGTGACCGGACCAAACTGCCGCAGGTAGGTTAAATTCTGCTCAAAACGCCTGATGGCCTTGTCGTAATCGCCTTTGCAATGGCTGAGGTCGTCGTAATGGTAGCCAATTTCATGCCCCAGGGCTGCTATTTCACGGATAACTGCTGCATGGCCATTGTCGCCATAGATTCTAAAGTAGTAGGTGCCCCGTATGCCCCGGCTGTGCTGTATGCGCGCCATTTGAAGGGCATTTTCGTATCGGGCTTCTACGTCGTGCCTGAGTAAAATAAAAGGGGACGGGAGACGAGGGACGAGGGACGAGTGATCCGAACCGGAAGACAATGTTCCCGCATATTCCGATACGGTTAAGAACGAAAAACCCCGCGATTGCAGGGCTTTCAGGAGTTCTGTATGGGTGGAATGGTTAAAATCCATATTCAGCTTAAACTGCGTTGCTTTGCAAAGGTAAATATCTTAAAAAAAACGAAACCCAGCACAACTCCCAGCATACTTGAAACTGACCGGGTCGTTGGTTCGGAGCTGATTTCTTCGGCTGCCTTCTTTTCGAACTGCGTCGCTGGACCGAAGCAAATTCGGTTTTTTTTCAGCATCCTGAAAAAAACCCCGAATTTGCGAGCCCGACGCAGGAGGGCGAAGCAAACTCCAACCCGCAAGAGCCCAATGTCGAACGCAGGAGGGCGAAGCAAACTCCAACCCGCAAGAGCCCAATGTCGAACCTGTCTGCCTGGCTGCCACCATGCAGTCAGGCGAAGGAGGGCGAAGCAAACTCCAACCCGCAAGAGCCCAATGCTGAACGAAGGAGGGCGAAGCCAGTTGTTCCTCAAAATACTTCCAGGCCCTGACTCAAAATCCCATCCCACTCTTAAAATAAATACAGTATTCCTGCCGATATCCCCGGTAAGATGTCCGCATCCCCCTGGTAAATATCCCAGCCGGTAATAACAGAAACATCCAGATTTGCCTGCAGACATTTCGATATCCTGAAGCCATTTGTTATGCCCATATTGGCACAAACATTCGGATGGTTATAATCATGGTTATAATAATACCCCGCCCCGGCATGGATGAGAAGACGCCAGGTGTCTGAGCTGCTGTAACTCTTAAAAAAACTATTGATGTTCATCACTGCCTCACCATATAAGAAGTAATAGTGGTGCTTTTTATCATCGGCAATGGCATTGTAATAGGGTCCTTTATAGCCTATCTGCAGGGCAAGTTCAGGGGAGAACCATCTTCCGGCCATTATATTGACAAGGGGAGCCCTGTTATGACCAACAAAGTCTTCATCCTTGATACCCGACATCTGAACACCTATACCAGCACTTATAAACCAGTCAGGTTCAGAGGCGTTTTTAATTTCTATGCTTTCATTTTGAGCATAAATTACTAAGCTGAAAAGCATTAGAAAAAGAAAAATGCATTTTTTAAGAAATTTACAAATCATATTATTTTATTTTCTATATGAAATTATCATTTTTTTCCCCTGATTTTTAATGTTCTGCCAGATAAATTCTTTAATCCAGGGTAAAGTTTGATCGTTCCAGCGCTGCGGATGAAAGTTAAGCATGGCCTGCTGTGGGAAGCTGCCTTCATGGATGGCTTTGATAAGGTCTCTGGTGGAATGATACTGCCGGCTGAGGAAATCGGGATTGGTGATGGGGTTTTCTTTGGTGGCCTTGTCGCGCACATTGTACAAGTGCCCATCCCAGCGACGGCCGGTGTCGGTGATGTAGTATAGCTTATTGAAGTCTATATCAAAGTAAGGTTCTGCAAGGATGCCCAGTTTTTTGTAGTCGTACTTTTGCCAGATGTCGCGGTTATCGAAGCCGGACAAAGGACTGCCATGCATGCTGATGGTTTCGACCGGGGTAAGCTTGCGAAATTTTTCCAGGTTGCGGCAAAACTCATCGTAAGCCTTATCCACATCGCCCCGGCAGGTATCCATGGTTTCGTAATGGTAACCCACTTCATGCCCCAGCTCCACCATTTCTTTAATGATGACCTCATCCCAGCTTTGCGGAACCATCCTGAAATAGTAGGTGCCGGCAATACCCTGAGCTGACTGTATTCGCGCAAACCGCATGGAGTTGAGCGGGCGGGCATCCACATCGTGGCGGAGAATTATTAGATTTGAAGATTTGGAGATTCGAAGATTCGAGGATTCCTGATTTGTAGCGTATTGCTCAAAAGTTTGAAACGAAAAACTCTGCTGTTGCAGTGCAGATAGTAAATTTTGATAGGATAGAAGAGTAAAGTCCATTGCTCAAAATGTATTTATTTTTGTTTTTTTAATAATGCATTGATCAACTTATTTTTCATTAAGAATGGAAATCAATGGAAAGAAAATAAATATCCTGGAAATGTTATGCATTTATACATTTCACGATTACCCAAAACGTTTAAAAATCTGTATAAAAAACCCAAGTGCCTAGAATTATGAAATCTTTCATATTTGTATCCTTTTCAATTCAAGCTCAGTGCAGATAAAACTTTCACCATGTCCCGAATGTAAATATACTTGTTGATCATTAAATCTCTTATTTATCATTTCCATAGTTATATATAAATTTGATTTGCTCCCGCCCGGCAATTTAATAACTGTTTTGAGATTTCTTATGATTAAATCTCCAGTGAATAGATTGTCCTTAATCAAAATGCATATACTCCCATCTGTATGACCGGGGGTGCTAATAAATTCAATGATGTTATCAAGGAATAAAATTCTATAATTCAAATCTTCGATTAAAATATCTGCAGGATATGTTTCGAAACCCACCTTATTGTAAAAAACAGACATGTTCTTTTTTTTATCTATAATTTTTATAGCGCAATCCTTTGAACATACAATTTTTGCATCATAAAGTACTTTAAGTTTGTTTACTCCCCAAATATGATCAAAATGCTCATGGGTCAAAAATATATATTCCGGGCTGAGCTCTTTCTCTTCTAGAAACTCAATAAGATCATGACAATCTTCTGTGCCCGGATCTACTATAATGCAAGAGGAGCTTTCTTGACAATAGATTATAAAACTATTTGAATCGACTGGCTTATTGGGAATTCTTTGGACTATTATATGCATAGATTAACCTGAGATATTGATGGTTCTCCCTCCATCCACAGTAAATTGCTGACCCGTGATCCAACGTGATTTTTCTGAAAGTAAAAAATCTACCATTTCATAAATATCAGTTACATTACCAAGGCCCAAAGGATAAACTTCTTTCATCCTATCAAGAACTACCTGATTTTTAAAAATTGATTTTGTCATTTCTGTTTCCACTGCTCCGGGTAAAACAGAGTTTATCCGCACTTTTGGAGCTAACTCAACCGCCAGACTTCGCATTAATCCATCTAACGCAGCTTTTGAAGCACTGTATGTACTAAATGCTTTAGCACCAAAGTTACTAATGTTGCTGCTTATTAAGACTGAATTATCCAATGCTGAATTATTAAGCCTCTTGCTTGTCAGAACTTTTAAAATTAAAGAAACGGAAAAAACATTGGTTGAAAATGTATTAACAATATTATCTACGGACACCATTTTTAATGGCAACATTTTCATAAAACCGGCACAATGAACGAATTTAACAATCTCAATATCATTCTCTTTAATAAATGCTGAGAGTTCATTTTCCAAATTGCCAACAAGACTTAAATCATAAGGAAACAGCAAGTGTCGATTCTTACTTGAACATTCTGATTTTGTTTTTTGAAGCCTTTCGACATTTCTTCCATTGAGGACTACATTGCAGGAACCAGAAAGCTGTTTTGCTATTTCTTTACCAATGCCAGAGGAAGCACCCGTAACTAGAACATATTTTAACTTTTCTTCCATGTTATGAATTTATTGAGCTGTAAATCCACCATCTACACTCAAAATAGAACCAGTAACCCATTTAGCTGCATCTGAAAAAAGATAAGCTATAGAAAATGCAATATCGTCAGGATCACCGATTCCAAGTGGGTGTAAATTATTTAGAGTTTCAGTATATTTTGAATCAAACATATTACTAGCAGTATCAAGCATATTTGTTTTAACAAAACCAGGGGCAACGCAATTTACACGAATACCCTTACCAGCCAGTTCAATCGAAAGCGATCTGGTTATACCATGAAGCGCAGCTTTACTCATGGCATAACCCACGTTAGCTGATGAACCTACGAGTCCATAAACAGATGAAACGAATACCACAGAGCCCTTTTCACCAATATAAACATTCCTATTTGAAAATACTTTTATTAACTCCAATGCAGAAAGTGTATTAACAGTAAAAATATCGTTGCTTTTTTCAAGTGTGACTGACTTTAGTGGAGCTATATATGATTTCCCTGCGAGATGTACAAGACCATGTAATTTCCCAAATTGCGGAATAACACTTAAAACTTTATCTTTGATAGACTGAGGCGCTGAAAGATCAATTACCAATTTTACGCAATCTCCTTCACATTCTAACCTTGTATTGTCTAGTTTACTTTCATTAATATCAACAAGTATAAGACGAGCACCAAGCTTTGAAAGAATAATACTTGTTCTCTTCCCTATTCCTGATGCAGCCCCGGTTATTAGGAAACTTTTATCTTTTACACTAAAAGGGTTAAAATCTGTCATGCACGTTTTGAGTTAATCAGTTCTAGTAAACCAGCAATTGTTTTTGAATTAGTAATTTCTTCATTCCCAATAGTCTTGCCTTTATCCGAGGCTAAGGCTATTATGGATAGCATAGTTAAAGAATCCCAGCATTCAAACTCTTCCAAAACATCTGAGTCATTTACTGCATCAACTTCTAATATTTCCGCTAATTCTTCTTTTAAAGTGTCCATTTAATAAATATTTAAAGTTAGTAATCGATTTGTTTACAGAAATTCAATTTATTCAATTCTACCACAAGTGAAGCCCAGGTAAGGCCTACCCCAAAACCAGAAAGACATAATGTTAATGATTCATTTTCTGGGCGATTCCCTAGATTATGTGTAATTGCAGTAGGGATTGAAACTCCGCTCGCATTCCCATAATTTTCAACAACATTACTTGGCATTTTCTCCCTGGATACTTCCAGTTTATCTGCCAGTTTATTAAGCATAAACCTATTGGGCTGATGAAACATAAAATAATCAACCTGATCTCTACTTACACCAGCTATTGCCAATAAGTCTTCAATTAATGGGGGCACTTCTCTTTGAACGAAGCTAAAAACTTCGTCACCTTTCATTACCAAATTATCTAAGGATCGTAAATTACCTGCTGCATCAGCTTTCATCTCTGATGTTTCTGAGCTTGAGGGCAATTTAAAGCCGCCTGCAGGAATCATTAATGCCCCGGCATTCAGGCCATCCATCTTTAAATTAGCATAAATAGTATTTGGGACTTTGCTTTTTTCCATAATAGTGATAGAGGCACCATCACCAATTAACGGGTTGCTGTTTCTGTCACGTTTTGACACCTTCTTGCTTAAGATATCCGCATTCAATAGAACTACTTTATTTATTGCAGGTTGATCAAGTAGCATAAAGGCTTGCATGATGCCAACTATATAGCCGGCACAACCCTGATTTATATCCAGACAAATCATGTCCTGTTTTAAGCCCAGTTGACCCTGAATAACATTGCTGGTTGGGGGCATAAAATAATCAGGTGATTGCGTTATCAGGATGAGTGCATCAATATCCTCTTTGTTTAGGAGATGATTTTCAAAAAGATAATTCAGCCCGTAAACACAAATATCTGAGGTGCAAACATCTGCATTGACAACACGTGTAGTATTGTACCCCATTGCTTTTTTTAGTTTGAGAGATTGAGCAACAGTAAAACTATAATTCTCCATGCCATCCTCAAACTTTACCTCATTTGCCGGCAATATGGTCAAAATACCGGTAATTGCCTTGTTGTGAAATGTAAAGTTCATTGTTTTACTCCGTTTTTAATCATTAAGTTAATTATTGAATCAATTGTGGCAAAATTTTCAGGCAAGATGTCCATGCCGTCAATTGAGATTCCGAATGTCTCATCCAGTGAAGTAACCAAGCTTACTACATCAAAAGAATCGAGCATTCCTTCTTCTATAAAGTTTAAATTCTCAGTGAATTCAAATTCTGGTCGGATTTCCTGAAGAATGCTAACTACTTTTTGCTTCATATCTTTCATTTTTATTAATTAAGATGTAATCAAATAAATTCTCAGGCTTAAAGCCGTAATGCAAATATCGTTTTATTGCATTTTTATTTGTTTCGATAACCCAAAAAAGTTGTCTTTTTGTTCCTGAACTTTTTTTAAAAAATTCATTTAGCATTATAGATCCTATTTTTTTATTTCTATGATTCGGGTGAACAAACCAATACTTCAAATAAGAGGTTATTCCAATCAAATCATAAATCATAAAGCCAAGAATCTCCCTATTTTCCTCAAAAACAATGACTTGGCCTAATTCAATCCACTCATTAATTTCTTGATCAGTTGGTACTTGTTCTGCTTTCGGATCGAAATATTGAAAAAGTAATTTTGAAAGAGAATGTGAATGAGCCGCATGAGCATTTTTTAAATTCACATTGTTACATGTATCATAAATGTTATCAACTGAATTTTTGCTCATTCTATTGAGAGTAGTATATTTATAAAATCCATTAATAAGAAACGCATCTAAAATTAGTTCGATTTCATTTTTCTTCCCAACAATATCAACAACAAATAAATTATTATTTTCCATGCTTTTTAATATAGCAAGAGCTCTCTCCAGATCATCTAAAGACGATGAGTAAAAGTACAAACAATAAAATTCCGGTTTCTTCCTAAGAAAAAAAATGGTATTGCCAATGATTTCCTTAAAAAAATCATTGCAATCAATCCATCTTTCTACTTTTGAAGGATCAGGATAAAAGTTGGTTAGAAACCTTTGCTTTGATGATTTAACATATTGAAATGCATCCCTAACCTCCTGAAAATCTTTTACACTATCCATTGTTAACTTTATTATTTAAATATAACCGATCTATTTTGCCATTAGTGTTCCTTGGCAATTGTTCCATTTGATGAAAAACAGCAGGAACCATGTATTTTGGAAAAACTTCGGCAATTGCTTTTTTGAATTCAACGATATTGATGTTTATTTGATTTTCATAAAACAAAGTTATTTCTTTTTTACTTTGATTATAAACTACACACCCATTCTCTACCAATTTTAACGTATTTATAATAACATGTTCTATTTCTCCCAATTCAATGCGATACCCCATATGTTTTACGAGGCTATCTTTTCTTCCTTTAAAAATTATTTCCTCTTGCTCATTTTTGTAAACCACGTCTCCTGTTCGGTAAATAATTTCAGGGTAAGATGAATTTAATGGATTCTGAACAAAGACTTCGGCAGTTTTTTCAGGGTTATTATAGTAACCCATGGCAAGGGATGTCCCTCGAACACATAATTCTCCTTCTTCATTTATAGCGGCAACTTTATCTTGATCATTTAAAATAATCACATCAGTATTGCGGCAAGGAAAGCCTATAGGAATAGGCTCATTGTCTTCTAACACTCTATCTACAATATAATATGTACAATCAAGTGTAATTTCGATCGGGCCATAAAGGTTCACAAATTTTGAATCTTGTAAATTTGCTCTCCAGTATTTGAATGGCTTGGTTGGAAATACTTCGCCAGCAAACCATATAGTTTTTAAATCAGGCAAAGAAATTTTAGTCAGCAAATCCATATTGGCAATATTCACCATTATTGTAGGTACCCAAAAGATAAAGGAAACTTTATTTTGTTGCATTATACTTAGAATCTTAGCCGGAAAAGGTGCCATTGATTCAGGTAAAAGAACAATCGTACTGCCTTTGGCCATAAGCATGCACAATTCAAAACTATATATATCAAATACAGATGGAGACAGAGACCCTACTATTTCATTATCTCCTATTTTAAGCGTATCTATTGCCCATTCAGTAAAGTCGATAAAGCTTTTATGGTTAAGCACAACACCTTTTGGCGTTCCTGTAGAGCCAGATGTATTTATAATACACAATGGATCAGTATCAATTATAGATGAGGCTATTTTCTTTAGCCCGTCTAAATCTATTTCTGTGTTGAAATCTATTTCATCTATTAATATGAGTGGAATATCTTCCGAAATGTTGCGGATTATTCCGTGATGCTTATTGTCTGTTATTATAGCAATAGGTTGAATCCTATCCAGAATATTATGAATACGAGCTGCAGGAGTTTTTATGTCGAGATTCATATATACATTACCACTGTAAGCAATGGCTATATTTG
>JBBQBC010000015.1:0-30945 GCA_038317155.1 Bacteroidales bacterium | reverse complement strand
GTCTGACGAGATTCTTGATGAACTAAGGTAGGGCTTGCTGAAAAATATCTATATACTTCAAAATAAAACTACTACATGGTGAAAAAGAGAATCAGGTGCATGGAAATAGGGCAATAACATCAAAAAATCGTGCATCTGGTTTTTGAAGTACATCGCTTTTTATCAGTCTAAGCCACAGAGTGGCGAAACATTGGTAGTATATCGCAGAATAAGAGGATTTTAAGGTGCAGAGCACCGTAACGTAAATGAGTATCGGCTTTTTTGAGTTTTTCAGCAGATCCTAATTAGGGGAGATCTCGTAAGTGCGTGTGATTCTGAGCTTGCCGTCAGGCAGACAGGCGAAGCAAAGAATCTCATGACTTTAACCGTACAACAATGAATTCTAATAATTCTCTTTATCACCCAGCAATGGAACAAAACGAAATCTCCCGTGATGGGTGGTTTTCAGGCTTCCATCGCTGAGTTTTTCAACACTGGTCATCAATTGTGATTCACCTTCATCCACCGGAATAACAAGAATACCGCCGGGTTTAAGTTGATCAGTAAGCGGTTGCGGAATATAGGGAGCACCTGCGGTAACAATGATCTTATCGAAAGGAGCAAAAGCCGGCAAACCCAAATACCCATCACCAAAAAAGACTTTTATAGGAAAACCCATCAGGGGAAGTTGTTCTTTTGCTTTCGCGAAAAGAACTCTTTGCCGTTCGATGGAAAATACTTTTGCTCCCATTTGGAAAAGAATGCTGGCCTGGTAGCCTGATCCGGTGCCAATCTCGAGTATCTTATCCCCTTTTTGCACCCTGAGCAACTCGGTCTGAAAAGCAACTGTATAGGGTTGTGATATGGTTTGACCGGCCCCGATCGGGAAAGCTTTATCCACATAAGCGAATTCAAGGAAACCAGAGTCAAAAAAAAGATGCCGGGGAACATTTTCCATGGCCTTCAGCACATTTTCATCTTTGATCCCTTTCAGGCGGATGCTTTCTACCAACTTCTTTCTTAAGCCTTTATGACGGAAAGTATCGACATATTTATGGTCTGTCATGCAATTACAGGAATGTTTCCATTTTTGTGGCTAAATTAGTAATTTCGCCATGTTTTAAACCAACCACCGAATCAATTTTAGAATTATGCTCAGAATAGGCGTTCTTGGTGCAGGCCACCTTGGAAAAATTCATCTTAAATGTATCAAACAAATTGCTAATTACCAATTGGTTGGCTTCTATGATGCCGACAAAAAAAATGCCGCACAGGTTGAGATGGACCTTGGCGTAAAAAGCTTTGAAGGAATTGACGAACTGATTGATCAGGTAGATGTAGTTGATATTGTTACCCCTACCCTTTCGCATTTCGATTGTGCCTCACGTTCACTCAGGAAATTCAGGCATGTATTTATCGAGAAACCAATTGTCACCACCCCTGAACAGGCGCTGAATCTTATCAAGCTCGCCAACGAAGCAGACGTTAAAGTTCAGGTAGGCCATGTTGAGCGCTTTAATCCGGCATTTATCGCTGCAGCACCTTTCATTGAGAATCCGATGTTTATCGAGACACACCGCCTGGCCCAGTTCAATCCACGAGGTACGGATGTGCCGGTTATTCTGGATTTGATGATTCACGATCTGGACATTGTGCTGAGTGTAGTTAAGTCGGGTATCCGGAAAATAAGCGCCAGCGGGGTTTCTGTGGTAAGTGACACCCCTGATATTGCCAACGCACGCATCGAATTTAACAACGGCTGTGTTGCCAACCTCACAGCCAGCCGTATTTCGATGAAGAATATGCGCAAATCCCGCTTTTTCCAACGCGACGCGTACATTTCAGTCAATTTTCTCGACAAGACCTCCGAGATCATTCGTATGCGCAGTGTTGACCTTGATAAAACCGACCCTCTGGCTATGATTCTTGATTTAGGCCCCGGAAAGCAACCTAAGCAAATTCTGTTCGATAAACCGGAAATTATCCCAATAAATGCGATTCAGACAGAACTTGAAAGCTTTGCCGAAGCCATTCTAAATAACACCACCCCATCAGTTACCATCAACGATGGTTATGCGGCACTCGACCTCGCTTATAAAATTATTGAGAAAATGAATCAGTCAGCAAATCTGGCCTGATTAACCTGATCCCTGAATTTTCCTATATTCAAAATTATTATCGGTTTTATTGGCAATAAATAGCCCCGCTTTGCGTTGATTTTAGATTAAAGCGGGTAAGTGAAAAGGACGGACTTATGAGGATTTTTACAGATTCGGTAAAATATATTATTCTAGTTATTCTAACCATCACTTTAGCAAGTGGTTGCGAGAAAAAGAACGACCCTGACCTGATACCTTCCTACCTGCATATAGATCAGATTGGCTTAACCTCAACCTATGATCAGGGGACTTCTTCTCAAAAAATAACTGACGCATGGATTTATGTTGATGAAACCCTCATTGGGGCTTTCGAGTTACCAGCCACTGTTCCTATTCTAAAAACCGGTAAGCAGGACATCACCATAAGACCTGGTATTAAACTAAATGGTATAGCAAATACACGAAGCATATACCCTTTTTATGCCGATATAAAACGCAGTATTTTTTTGGCGAAAGACAGTGTCGTTAACTTTTCCGATGCGGTAACCAGCTACAAGCCGAATGTAGTTTTCACCTGGCTCGAAGATTTTGACTTTTCAGGAATCACACTTGATACTACTTCGAAAAGTACAGTTGGAATCGAAAAGGTGAATGATCCCAGTCTTATTTTTCACCAGCCCGGAGAAGACAACAATTATTCAGCATTTGTCAGATTATCTGCTGATTCGGCAATTTTCGAAGCTGTCAGCACCCGGAAATTTGATTTCCCGGGCAATGGTGCACCCGTTTTTCTCGAACTGAATTACAAAACAAACCAGGACCTTGTTGTAGGTGTCTTTTACTCTGTTTCAGGGCAAAGGATTCAGCGGCCGCTTTTAATATTGAATAAGACAGACAACTGGAATAAAATATATGTAAACCTCACAGTTCCGAAATACGACACGCCCAGTGCTATTGATTTCCAGATTTTCTTCGGCACTCAGAAAGAAGATGGATCAGATGATGCACTGATTTATCTTGACAATTTAAAACTGGTACATTTTAACCTTACGAAATGAATAAAACTCTACAGGTAACTAAATACGTTATTGCGGACTTGATTTCTGCCATCCTGGCATGGGGGGCATTCTTCATTTACCGGAAAGTTTCCGTAGATCCAAATGTGTTTGATTATCCGGAAGTTATCTACCGGGATACCAACCTTCTTTACGGACTGATATTTATCCCTATTTTCTGGTTATGCCTGTATATTATGATGGGCACTTATCGTCGCATTTACCGCAAATCGAGACTAAAAGAACTCGGGCAAACCCTGCTCATTACAGTTATTGGCGTCATGATCCTGTTTTTTGCACTTATTCTTGACGATACCATCGTAAGCTATCGAAATTACTACGAGTCGGTCCTTGTTCTTTTTGCCCTTCATTTTATCCCTACCTATCTTTTCAGACTCATTCTCACTTCCATCACGGCATACCGCATTCATCATAAAATCATCGGATTTAATACTATTGTTGTAGGCAGCAATGGAAATGCCATTTCAATTTTCAATGAAATTGAAAACCAGGAAAAATCAAGTGGAAACCGCTTTATTGGCTTTGTCAATGCAGTTGATTATAACGACTATAAGCTTAAAAAGTTTCTGAAGCACCTGGGGCACATCAATGATTTAAGGAACATTATAAAAGAAAACAACGTGGAGGAAGTCATTATTGCCATCGAGCGTTCGGAGGCTAAGACCATCGAACAGATCATCACCGAAGTTGAGGACACCAACGTGGTTATCAAGGTTATACCCGATATGCAGGACTATCTGCTCGGTACCATCAGGTCAACTTCAATTTTCCATGCCCCGCTTTTACAGATATCGCCCGACCTGATGCCAGCCTGGCAACAATCGCTAAAGCGAATCATTGATATTGTAGCATCTATCGTGGCAATGATCATTCTTCTTCCCGCATACATCGGTGTTGCACTTGGCATTAAAATCACCTCAAAGGGACCTGTATTGTACAAACAACAGCGCATGGGCATTCATGGCAAACCCTTTACCATGATCAAATTCAGAAGTATGTACTGTGATGCTGAAAAAAGTGGCATACCACAACTTTCCTCTCAAGAAGACCCTCGCATCACCCGTTTTGGCAAGTTTCTCCGCAGAGTAAGGCTTGATGAAATTCCACAGTTCTTGTCAGTGCTGATCGGCGATATGTCGCTGGTAGGCCCTCGCCCAGAACGCCAGTACTTTATCGACCAGATTACACAGCGGGCACCCCACTATCGTCTGCTTCAGAAAGTTAAACCTGGCATAACATCCTGGGGACAAGTTAAATACGGTTACGCTGAAAACGTGGACGAAATGATAGAACGCCTCAAATTTGATATCCTTTATATCGAAAACATGTCGCTGGCTATGGATCTGAAGATTCTGATCTACACCGTGCTGATCGTAGCACAGGGAAGAGGGAAATAGAGTAATTTCGGATTTTGGATTTCAATTTCGGATTTCGGATTTCAGATTGCGGAATTCAATTGCGGATTTCGGATTTCGGATTGCCCCAATATTGGTGAGGTTTTGAATTTCTAATTTCTAATTTCTAATTGCCAACTGCCTTTTGCCAACTGCATCTGATTGCGGATTTCAGATTTCGGATTTCGGATTTTCAAATCCTACTTCTGACTTCCTACTCTTTTTCTTACCTCCTACCTCTGACTTCTTACCTCCTACCTCCTACCTCTGACTTCTTACCTCCTACCTCCTACCTCTGACCTCTGACCTCTGACTTCAGATTGCGAATTGCGGATTGCGGATTGCCCCAATGGTGGTGAGGTTTTCAATTTCTAATTTCTAATTTCTAATTGCCAACTGCTTTTTGCCAACTGCATCTGATTGCGGATTGCGGATTGCGGATTGTGGATTGCCCCAATATTGGTGAGGTTTTGAATTTCTAATTTCTAATTTCTAATTTCTAATTTCTAATTGCCAACTGCCTTTTGCCAACTGCAAACTACTTCTGATTTCGGATTTCGGATTGCGGAATTCAATTGCGGATTTCGGATTTCAGATTGCGGAATTCAATTGCGGATTTCGAATTTCGAATTTTCAAATCCTACTTCTGACTTCTCACCTTGGTCCCTGAGCTCTCGGTTGGTGAGCTCTTGTCGAACCATGTCGAAGGGCTATCTTCTCACTGTTAAATTTCTCAGGATTTTGCGCTTAACCCATTCAGTATTTAATAGCTTTACAATACTTCGTTATGTTTTCACAAAACCCTGTAAATCAATTTGTTATACAAGAAAGATTTTAATTTGCAAACACCTATAAATCAAGCCTTTGCGTCTTTGCATCTTTGCGTGAGATAAAAATTTACCGAACTATTGAGCTTTATCTAAACGACATTAAATCCTAAATTCAAAGGCCACGAATTTCATTTTTGCAGTTAGAGGGTAAAAATCCGAAATCTGCAATCCGAAATCCGAAATTCTATATCAGCCCATTTTCAATCATCTGCACAATCGTCTCTATATCCTTGTCTTTGCCCTCCGGATCGTATTTCTCCTTCAGGTTGTATCCAAACAAACGGCTCAGATTCTGCCAGAAGAAGGCGACAAAAGTTCCCCTGAGCTCCCTGACGATGTGGTAGGTTGGTGTGCCGGTTTCGCGGTCAACCAGTTTAAGCAAAATGCGGCCCTGGGTGAACGTCAGGCCTTTCAGTTCATCACCAAATTCAGCCTTTAATTCATCTTCAGCCTTTTTATAAAGTCTTTTCTGCTCCTTTTCCGTAAGGCCTGCCATCATTGAGTCAAATTCCTGCAGCTTTAGACCGGCAAGTCTGGCATAAGGATATACTTTCTTTACATTTCTGACTAAACGGTCGAAGCGGCGCTGATCGGAAGGGGTGCGATAGATAATAAAGCCCTTTATCCGCACCTCGGGCAGATACATCATGGGGACAGTATCACCATTCTCAACCTTCGCTTTTACCACGATTAAATCGTAACTCTGCGAAAATACAGGGAGGATCAGTCCAATCCAGATAATTAGTGTGATAGTCAGGCGTTTCATGCCCAGGTAGCTGTTTTGATTTCCGGCAGACAGATGCAAAAACGATGCCGAATGTTATAACGTGACTTTCAATCAAATGTTTTGCCAGATTTATCTTATCCGGATAAATAATTGATCAATTCAATTCAGAAGATTGCATAAAATGTGCAGCTTTTTAGGCAACACGCAGCCTGCTCAGATTTGTCTTACCCATTTTTTCTTCCGCATAATTGCGGGTAACCTTCAACTCACTGGTGCCATGCTGGGAAGGAAGTTCGAACATGGCATCAATCAGGATAGCTTCCATAATGGAACGCAACCCACGGGCTCCCAGTTTGAATTCTACTGCTTTTTCAACAATGTACTCAAGCACCTGCTCATTGAAACTGAGTTTAATGCCGTCCATGTCGAAAAGCCGCACAAACTGCTTAACGAGTGCGTTCTTAGGCTCGGTCAGAATCTGACGTAGTACTTTTTCGTCCAAAGGACTGAGATAAGTAACCACAGGCAGGCGGCCAACCAGTTCCGGAATAAGGCCAAAACTCTTAAGATCCTGAGGAGCTATATATTGCAACAGGTTATTGCGATCCACAATATCCTGCTCTTTACTAACGTAGCCAATAGAATTGGTTTGCATACGGGAAGCAATTTTCTTTTCGATGCCATCAAAGGCGCCACCCGCAACAAATAAAATATTCTGGGTATTAATCTGGATCATCCGTTGTTCCGGATGCTTGCGTCCTCCCTGCGGCGGAACATTAACCACGGCGCCTTCGAGCAGCTTGAGTAAGGCCTGCTGAACACCCTCACCCGATACATCGCGGGTAATACTGGGGTTATCACTCTTACGGGCAATTTTGTCAATTTCATCTATAAAAACAATGCCTTTTTCAGCGGCAGCAACATCATAATCAGCAGACTGCAGCAAACGTGAAAGAATGCTTTCCACATCTTCGCCCACATACCCGGCTTCTGTCAGAACAGTGGCATCTGCAATACAAAAAGGTACATGCAGCAGCTTGGCTATCGTTCTGGCCAACAAGGTTTTACCGGTTCCGGTCTCCCCTACCAGGATAATATTCGATTTCTCAATCTCAACATCGTCTTTGGTAACAGTCTGTCCGATGCGCTTGTAATGATTATAAACAGCAACCGAAAGCACCTTTTTTGCATCATCCTGACCTATCACATACTGGTCGAGGTATTGCTTGATCTCGGCCGGCTTGTAAACTTTCATTTTAGAATAGTCCTTGCCGGTTGCTGCTGCAGACCGGTTCTCTTCGTGCAGAATATCACGGGCCTGTTCAACACAGTAATCACAGATATGGGCATCCAGTCCGGCAATCAACATGTTGGTTTCACCACGGGGTCGGCCACAAAACGAACACTTTTCTTCTTTTTTAACCATAATTCAGTGAAATCAGTTGCTTATTAATCAAACTCTTAGCCAAATGTCAGTTCTTTTTATCAAAAAAATTTCCAAAGACATGAAATTACTGATTCCGGGTACAAAGGTACAGAAAAAAACCGCAAATTGCCCGGACAAGAGACTGGCAACTTAACTCATCAAAGGCGCTCTTAAAATATATTCAGATAAAAAAAGGCCATCAATGCTGACGGCCTTTAAAAATGCGAAAATTTTAAAAGTTATTTATTCCCCCTGACCAAAACTTCATCAATCATACCATAAGCTTTGGCTTCTTCGGCAGTCATCCAGTAATCGCGATCCGAATCTTTTTCGATTTTCTTATAAGTCTGATTGGAATGCTGGGCAATAATGTCGTAGAGTTCCTTTTTCAGTTTCACGATTTCGCGGGTGGTAATCTCTATATCAGATGCCTGACCCTGCGCACCACCCATCGGTTGGTGAATAAGAACACGTGAATGCTTAAGCGCTGTCCGTTTACCCGGAGCACCGGCACATAAAAGCACGGCACCCATCGAAGCAGCCATTCCGGTGCAGATGGTGGCAACATCCGGCGAGATGTATTGCATAGTATCGTAAATTCCCAGGCCGGCATAAACCGAACCACCCGGAGTATTGAGATAAATCTGGATATCCTTTTTAGGATCAACAGATTCCAGGAAAAGCAATTGAGCCTGAATAATATTGGCTACATAATCATCAATGGGTACGCCCAGGAATATAATCCGGTCCATCATCAGACGCGAGAACACATCCATGGTGGCTATGTTTAACTGCCGCTCTTCGATAATGGTTGGTGAAATATATCCGCTGACGGCTGAAGTAAAGCGGTCAAGGGTAAGACTGCTGATGCCGCGATGCCCGATGGCATATTTTCTGAATTCGTTTTGCATAGTATTTCTGTTTAGTTACTGTCAAAATTACAGGTTTTCGATGAAATTCTTAAATATTTCATCAGAAATTCCGGAATCTATCATTTGTCGAATATCGTGCCAGCAGTCTCTGGGCCGGGGTTAAGTATTTCTGAAGATTCAATGCCCGCCAGATCGCCCACATCCTTTATCAGGAATCTGCCAGAATCCGGAATCACTGGTTATCCTTCACCTTCTATATAAAAGCAGGGACACGGCATAACGTATCCCTGCTTTCATTTATACTCACCGCAATAGTCAGAATTATTTCTCCGCTACCAGTTTTGCGAACTCTTCGTACGTAACTGTCTTATCCTTCGGCTCAAGTTTTTCCTTGAGTAAAGTGAGTAGTTTCTGCTCGAACAACTGATCGTTGACGCGGCGCACGTCTTCCTTATTTTTCATAAAAGAAACTACAATGCTGTCAATGCGGGTCATGGTTTCTTCATCCATTTCGGAACTTCCCGGCCTGCGGAAATATCCACGGAAGACATCCTTGATTTCTTCTTCGGTAACCTCGATGCCATGTTCGCGGATCAACCGGTTCTCAATTAGCTGCCAACGCATCGAATTGGCATATTCATTGAAATGCAGTTCAACATCTTCGGCTGACAGTTTGTCCTGATTCACTTCAATGAGCCAGCGTTTCAGAAATTCTTCGGGTAATTGTATGGCAGCCTTTTCCATGATTGCCTTTACCGCATCGTTGAAGAATTTTTTTTCACTTTCGCCAACAAACGATTGGGCAGCATCTTTCTTAATCTGCTCAATCATTTCTTCTTCGCTGCTGATTTCAACGCCCGGATATACTTTTTCGAATAATTCCGCATTGACTTTGGCAGGAATCATCCGGTTAACGGCAATTACCGTGAAATTGAATTCAGAATCAAGAACTTCGGCATGTTCTTTCGTAATACCCAGCATGGCAGCTACATCCGTGGCATTGCCAGAGGCTTGCATCGGGTTAAACTTTACCACATCGCCAGCTTTAATACCGGTAAAAGAAGCTACTATGGCCTCATCTTTAAACAATTCCGGATTAACTGTTCCATTGCCCGATTTACCATCTTCCTTCACATTCCCATCAGTGTCAAGCTCAGCAAAATCGCCCTTTAAGAGGTCGCCTTTTTCTGAAACCTCCACCTCAGTCAACTCACCATTGCGGAGGCGTATATCTTCAAGGTATTTTTTTGCAATTTCGTCTGAAACTTCAATTTTGTGGTAAACTACACCAGCCTGCCCATTAAGGTTCAGTTCAAAAACCGGACTTAAGCCGAGGTCGAAGTAAAAGCTCAGTTCGCCAGGTGTATTCCAGTCAATTTGAGAAGTTTTCTCAACATTTGGAATGGCATTGCCCAGGATATCAAGATTCTGCTCCTTAATAAATTTTTCGAGCGATTCACTCAGCAACTTATTAATTTCATCGGCAGTAACCGACTGGCCGTACATTTTTTTTGTGAGTCCGAAAGGAACTTTACCAGGCCTGAAACCAGGCATCTGCGCCTTGCGCTGATAGTCTTTCAGCACTTTCATTACTTTTTCATCATAGTCGGCGGGCGACAGGTCAATTTTAACGGTAGCGGTCAGATCGCCGGTGTGCTGGAGTTCAATATTCATTGTTAAATGTATGGTTTGATTATTTCTGGTTCATTTTCAATACAATAACCCCTAAACAAGAGTTTTGCATTTGAGGGCGCAAAGGTATGAGATTTTTTGGAATAAACCGGCGATGGATTGAAGGAATGTTGAAAGGTTGGACGAATGGAAGGATGGAAGGATGGTCCTTCGGCTTGGTTCGACTGCGCTCACCAACCGCCGCTCAGGAACCATGTTGGAAGGTTGGATGGATGGAAGGACGGAAGGATGCATAGCGAAGTGGCTTGGGAATATTATAAAGAGGCAGAAATCCGGTTCCTGAAATTTGAAAAATTATAAATCTGCGGAATAAGGGATAGAAAGTAAGAAAGGATACAACAATAACCTTTTGGAATTGTTTGTGCTACAAAGTGTTTCATTGTCAGGGCTAATTGTCTTTGATTACCGGCCACAATAAACAACCCTTAACGCTTACCGATAGCCACACACTACACCAAAAATATAAACTTGGCAATGTATCTACCGGACCATCTGCTTCAGGTCATTCCTTTCTATTTTAACTCATTGACAAGCGGGTTAAAAAGGTTTACGTTGTTCACCATTTTCTTAATTTCAGCATATTCATCTAATTCCCAGTCCATTATTCCCCGTTTTGAAAATCTGGGCGTAAACGAAGGATTACCGCATAGTTCAGTATACAGCATCCTGCAGGACAAGAAAGGTTTTATGTGGTTTGGAACAGCGGATGGTCTTTGTCGGTACGATGGCAACAGCCTGATCACATTTCAATATTCAAATAGATATGAGAATGAACAGGTTCTCAATAGTGTAAAAGGGAAAATGCTGGAAGACAAGTCAGGCAATATTTGGTACAGCAACGAAAGCGGTATTTATAAATGGGATGTAATCAAAGAAATTATTTATCGGGAAAAAATCTTTGATCCTAAAACATTCACCAATCCGGAATTTCAAAACGTTTATCTGGACGAGTCGCAATGCATCTGGCTCTTTGATCTTACGCATGGGATTATTGAATACAATACCCTCAATGGCAACTTCAAACAATATCCACTGCCGGATCAGACCAATCATACCAGTTTTACGCTCAGGTTCATCAATGTGGACAAACAAGGTAATATCTGGTTCAGGGATGGAAGGGGTTCCAATCCATACATTGTTTTTGATAAAATCGCACGTACATACAATGTTCAATTTTCAGAAAATCCACCCCAGGCAATATTTTTTGATAAGGATCTACGAATTCTGGCTTTCGATGACAGACTTATTTACGAAGATACAAAAGGCAAGGAACATAGAATAGTTCCAAAAATACTGAACGGGGAAAGCATTTCATTTTATTCTTCAGCTGGTCTCCGCGACCAGTATGGACGATTGTGGATGACTTCCAGAAGAAAAGGAATATTTTGCTACGATGAGCAGAAAAATCATTTTCACAATTTTCATCATGATAATTCAAAAAACAAATCACTGCCATTTGACCTGACAACCTGCCTATATATTGACCGGAATGATAATTTGTGGATAGGGACCGATGGCGGAGGTGTGGCACGGCTCGATCTGAAGCAACCAAAATTTAATCTCTTTCCTCTCACAGACAGCGACTATCCAATGCTTAACGATTATTTCACGAAATGCTTTTATGAAGATGAGAAAGGCAGAATATGGTTTGGATCGCAAACAAATGGCTTAAGTATATACAATCCTGATACTTATGAGTTAAAAAATTTCAGGAATAAGCCTGGCAATGATAAAAGCATTCCCGGAAATATTGTAGGCAACCTACTCAGGGATAAAGAAGGCAATATGTGGATTGGCAGCAGCGGCGGGATTTCACTGTTCAATGAAAAGGAAAAATCTTTCGTAACCATTCCTATTGAAAATCTTCCCCAACTTTATCCACTCATCAACAACTTTGTCAATAAATTGATACAGGCAGACAATGGAAATATTCTGGCAGCAACAACACTGGGCATCATTCGCATCAGCAAGGAGAAAAACGGAAATTACAGAGGGCATTTCTTCCGTAACTACGGGCGACTGACTTCACAAACCAGCGACATCGTGGAAATGCCCGGAAACAGGCTTTATGCAGCCATGCGCACGCTGGGACTTTACCAGTTTGAGCAGACCGTAAAAGGTTATCATTTTATAGGTAGTTTTCTCACAAACTATGATATATTAAGCGTCAGAAAAGACGAGAAAGAGCCTGACTATTTGTGGATTGGAAGTTGCACGGGACTAATCCATTTCAACGCAATAACTTACGCCTACCGCGTTTGGAATGAAAAGGACGGCCTGGCAAATAATCATGTTTACGGTTCGCTCGAAGATTCAGCCGGTAACTTGTGGTTGAGCACAAACAAGGGGATAAGTTTTTTTGACAGAAAGCAAAACCACTTCGATAATTATACATTCCAGGATGGCTTGCAGAGCAAAGAGTTTAATTCGCAGGCATTTTACAAAAGCAGATCAGGCAATTTTTATTTTGGCTGTGTCAAAGGATTTAACTGGTTTAAAGCAGGATATTCCGGCCGAGAACAGATAAAGCCCTCTTCAGCCATTACCCGACTCGAAATCAATGAAATAGCCTATCAGAAAGATTCCACCTTTCTGGTCAATCGCACCATCACAGTCCCTTATGATAAGAATGATTTTAACTTTCAGTTTGCGGCACTTGATTACACCCGACCTGAAGCAAATAAAGTCAGTTATATGCTTCAGGGATGGGATGCAGGGTGGATTTTGACTGATAACCATCAGGCCCGGTATGCCAATCTTCCTCCCGGCAGATATAACTTAAGACTGAAGGTATCAAATACCAGCGGAAAGTGGAGTGATGAAGAAATGATACATATTGTGATAGAGGCACCTTTCTGGAAACGCATCTGGTTTCTGGCAGCTATTACATTGCTTTTATTGGCGACCATGATTCTAATTACCTACAGAATTGCTCAGGTGAAATCGAAAAGAAAACTACGCCTGTTAGAAAAGAAGATAGCAATTGATGCAGAGCGCAACCGGATAAGCGCCGATATGCACGATGAGATTGGAAGCGGCATCACACACATTGCCCTGCTGAGCGAACTGATACAGACTCAGCAAAAAAAAGGCAGTGAATTAAAAAAAGATATCAATACAATAGCTGTTTCGGCCCGTGCACTGGTGCAGTCGATGAGCGAAATCATCTGGGCAATGAACCCGCAAAACGACACCCTGGAAGACCTGCTCGCCTATACACGTGAGCAGTCGCGGAAGTATTTTGAACCTTTCAATTTGCAGTTTGACATCTGTTTTCCCCAAGAAGTCCCTGACATCAGGCTCAGCAATGAACAACGCCGGAATCTATACCTGGTCATCAGGGAAGCACTTAACAATGCCATGAAACATTCTGATGCTACCATTATTTTACTGAAACTGGAAATCACGAATGCAAGCTACTGTTTTAGTGTTTGTGACAATGGCAAGGGTATCAATGAAAAGATGAACAGACCCGGCTCAAATGGCTTGCGGAATATGAAAAGCAGAATGGAAAACATCGGGGGAACCATCAAATGGTCGCTGCCTGAGAAGGGCACAATTGTTAAGTTTTGCCTTAACCTGTAAAACGGACTACTACTTTTTTACCACTTTCGGAAACCACAACATAGCTTACCTTTGCTCTTATGACACCAATTGTTATTATAGAAGACGATGAAAAGATCCGGAATTACCTGGCTGCATTGATAGCTGGATCCGGAGAGTTCGATCTTCAGGCTACTTTCGCCTCAGCAGAAGAGGCAACATCCTATTTTGAAAAGGATATGGGAGATGAAGTGGAATTGGTGCTGACTGATATTCAGATGCCCGGTAAATCAGGTATTGACTTTATTGCCTGGCTTAAGCCCATCCGCCCTTATATTCAGTTTATGGTTTTGAGTGCTTACGACGATGCCGACCGGATTTTCAAGGCCCTGAAAGCAGGCGCTACCGGCTACATCCTTAAAAGCACAGAAGCAGCGCGACTGGTTGAGGCACTTCACGACCTGCGCAGGGGTGGCAGCCCCATGAGCAATGAAGTGGCACGCAAAGTGGTGAATGCTTTTCAGCAGGAAATTGACTATAAAGATGCCAAAGAGCATCTGTCGGGCCGTGAAAAGGAAGTTTTGCAACTATTGGCCAAAGGATTCAGTTACAAAGACATTGCAGAGAAATTGTTTATTTCAGTCGAAACAGTCCGTACCCATATCCGCAATATTTATGAGAAACTACAGGCCGGCAGCCGGAATGAGGCTTTGCGGAAAGCCGGGCTGCTGTAAGAAATCTTCATCCATTGGTCGATAATAATTCCTGTAAGGACGCGATATGTCGTGTCCATGCCATGTAGTATCCTATACAGCCATTCCATTTGAAATATCCCGAATAGGCTTTCATATTCAAATCCATCATTTAGCCGTACTTGTATTACTACTTTTTTCACACTTCTGTAGTGGATTTGTAGCTATACATTTGTTTATCACATCTTTTGTGTCGTTGCACCTATTGAGAAAACGGAAAATAATGTAAAATAAATGCCAGGCTACTTTCACTTAAACTTAAAAACCAGCACCATGAAAAAAATGTTTTTCTCCCTGATTGCTGCCGGAATGCTTTTTTCCTGTAACCAGCCATCTTCTGAAACCAAAGTTACCACTGCACCCATCGACTCATTGGTTACAAACTGGGCTAATGGTTGGAATAGTCAGGACTCTGCCGGGGTCAGGAACCTGTTTGATGATGATGCATTGCTCACTGATGATCAATTGATAGCAAAAGGTATTGAAGAAATAGCTGCCAAAATGATAAGCCCGAATATTCATGTGGTACACAATTTTACATCAACCAAACTTCAGGAATGGACATCCGGTGACAGGGCTGGTTACACCGGAATTTATGAAATTGAAATTGTGATTAATAAGGAAGTTGTTGCAAAACCAAAAGGTGTATTCACCGTAAACTGGAGGAAAACCGGAACCGGAGATTGGAAAATAGCAACGGCCGTAATTTATTCTTATGCTGAGAAGAAATAAAAAATTGAAGTTAAAAGTAAATCAAACAAACCTAACTAAAACCAAAACAATCATGAAACAGTTAAATATTACAAAAAAATCAGCTATTAAATCTTTTGTTTTACTCAGTCTGGCTGCCTCAAGCCTGCTGGCACTGAGTTCATGTGGAAGCATAGCAGGCGCATTCACGAAAGGAAAACGCCCGTCATTTATCGTGAACTCCCCTAAAGATGTGCTAATCACACAAAACGGGAAACCACTCGATGTAGCCCTTGAACTATTTGCAGTTACCGAAGGTTACGGTCAAAGCCTGAACTTTTACACCTCGGCAATAAAGCTGCCTTATAAGAAAGCAGCAACACTGGAGATTACCTCCGGAAACAGAACCGGCACAGTGGAACTGAAACCCAAAGGCAACCGGGCCATTTTCTGGGGCAACCTTATTTTCGCACCCATTGTGGGCCATATCATCGACGGGGTTACAGACAATAATAAATCCCTTCAGCCCAGGTATATTGATGTTGAGAGTGTTCTGAACCATATACCGCTGAAGGACTGGCCAAATCAGAAAAAACTGAAACGTATTGAAAAGAGAAAAATCAAGAAGGCATATTCGTAAAAAGTTCACTGCTTCACTCAAATTAATCTAAGTATGTATTGTGAATCACGAATATATTTTAAAAGGCAGTTGTTAACATACTAACCTTCCGGATACCAGATTCCGGAATCCGGAAGGGTTTCAATTCATGAATCAAAAGAATCCTTTGAAATTATTAACCTTTCACAACCTTTAAAACCTTAATCCCATGAAAAAAATCTACACTTTCGTTGCATCACTCCTGGTGATGACCTCCTTGTTTGCCCAGCCAGTAATGAACAGTGCTGATCTGCACACGGGATATACCTTTAACCTGTATTCGCTCAGCAATGTAAACACGGCCAACCTGATGCCTTCCGGGGCAAATGTCACCTGGGATTTAAGCAATACGACTGCAACCCTGATAGGAACAGTCGATTTTCTTGATATGTCTGAAACACCTTATGAGTTAGAGTATCCTGCTGCAAATTTTGCCATGAAATTCACACTAACCGGTGAGGCTTCCGATTATAGTTTGTTTAACCTTACCAATTCGGTTTTCGAGGAAGTAGCCAACAATGTAGGCACTGACAATCCGGTTTCATTCCTCAATTACAGGACTACGCTGGTATTCCCATTTTCTTTCAATCAGTCAAATACCGATACCTATCAAAAAGAAAACCAGAATGTAAAAACCATAACCAATACCTACGATGCTTATGGTACGTTTATAGCGAATGACACTGTGAATACCAATATTGTAAGGATATATACGGATGACGATGGCAATATAGCTCCGGTCTGGTGGAGTTCATCCCCATTGGTTCCCTTATTCCGGGCGAATAGCGAAGGTTTCATTTTGTGGGAGATTACGTCAACCACCACAGGAATAAAGGAAGTATACAGCAACCAATTGTTTGAAATGTACCCCAATCCGGCCACCAACGAATTGCATATCCTGAATAAAGAACTGCTTTCAAAAATCGAAATATATAATTCAAGAGGACAGTTGCAATTTTCAACAAATCAATCTGTTATAGATATTTCGAATCTAAAAACAGGAAATTATATTTTGAAGGCCTTGTCGGAAAAAGGCAGTGCTTCGCAAAAATTTATCAAAGAGTAAGCAAAAGCCATCAGGGCAATTTTCCATTCCGATGCCTTACCCATAAGAGCATTTCTGAACTACTTCCGGGTTACTTTTCATTTCACCCTGTTCAACGGGGATAAGCGTTATGGCATGAATAGACGGTAGATGTGAATTAGCTGGAATAATAAAATGTTTGAATTAGCAGATTTGCGGATTAGCGGATTGGAATGTTGGAATGTTAGAATTAGCAGATTAGCCCGCCTGACCGACAAACAATATATAACCTATAAATCCATTTGGCCAGTCGGGCAGGCAGATTAGCGGATTAGCAAATTGGATTAATGAAATGTTGGAATGTTGGAATATAGGAAGTAATGGCCTACCAGGTTTCCGATGGCAAGCGGGCGGTGAAACCTGTTAGGTATTGCAATTTAAATAGTTAAAAGACTACCAGTGCCCGTGGATCTCGTCATTCAGGCATCGCTTCCCCGGGCGCATAAACAGTTTTCGCTACTTTATTCTCTATTGGTTCCAGCGAATACAGGTAACGGTATAAAGCCTTCAGGTCCACTTCACTCATTCTTGAGAATGAGCCCCAGGGGCATAGAACTTCCCTGATGCACCCGACCGGCTTTGAACCGGGACACAAATGCTGCTTCAGTCCAATTGGCAAGAATGCCTGTTGAACCTTGGGGAGTAATATTGGGCGAAATAGAAGCATATCCTCCTGTCAGGTTATCGGGTGGTAAAAGAACACCCCCGGCAAAATCAGGCCCGGTTTGTTTTCCGGAATTCATATTATATTTAGTATGGCAAAACCTGCAATTGCCGGAGTTGTTTGCAAGACACTTTCTATATTCAATTGTTGAGTCTATTGCCACAGCTTGAGGTGTTGCATTCTTCGGCCCCTCCGGTAATATCAAACCCAGTGCAATAATCGCTTTTCCCATAAAACCATATTCGGAGGGCTTAACTTCATGCCTGACAGGCTCTTGCGACCTAATAAATGAGATTACCGCTGTCAGATCCTCGTCGCTCATTGGTTCAGTTCGTTTTTTCGGTAGTAAGGGTTGGCGGTATGTTCTTGTTGTCGATTTCGAAGCAATCCTGACAAATTATACGAGACTTAATTCAACCGTTGGATATTGCTTTTTCCCCACTTTTCTTTTCTGTATCATTTTCTCATATCCAACGGGGTAAATTAAATAAATTAATCCCGCACACAACGGACTGAAAACCCACTTTGCTTGCCGAAGATGTGTCTGGGCGCACTCAATCCTTCAGGCAGCGGACACTCAGACTGCTATTATTGTTGGTATAAATTGGTTGGAGGTAGAAATAGCCGTAATCGTAGTCCAATCGCTTGAAATATGCACCGAGACCCCACCATGTCTGTGAAGTAAAAAAGAAGGCAACATAACCCAGGTTGGCGAAATTACCGTATTCATCTTTCCATCCGCCTGGCAGCGCACTGAAACCACTGGAATTTGTGGCCATAGTGTTCGGGGCATACCAAAAACCGTTACCGCCTTCAATTGTGCCCGTTGTTTTTAATTTACCGCCAGCACTATCTCCCACATTATATGAAAGATTATCATAATCCAGCGGTTCGGGTATATGCCAGCCAGTCGGGCAAATGCCCTGCGCGCCCCCCTGCATGAGTTCATTCCACTGGTAAAGACCCCCGTACGTATTACAATTTACCGGGTTGTTTCCATAGCAATGCTTTTCTATTATGCCATTGTTTGTTTGATTGACGCTCCCGTCGATCATCGTGCCCACTCTCAGGTTTTCACGCATCCAGCATTGTGTGCCTATTAATACCGTATTGTAGGTATTGCCATCTGCATCGGTTACTATTCCACAATTTGGTATAGTGTCAACCACTACATGTGTATAAAAAACGATACTGTCTATGTCGGCAATAGCTCTTTTGCTTACCACTATGCCTGCTTTCATTACATACATGGTGTCGTTTTGGGCATTGCTTAAATTGCAAAATGCAATTAATCCTACTAAAGCGAGAAATATTTTTTTCATTATTAATCCTCCTTTTATTGTTTAACAATTTTTACGGTCGTTGTTTCTGCCCCATTGGTATAACGGCAAAGGTAAATGCCCTGCGGCAATTGGCTTAGGTTGAATGTTACCATACCCATGCCCGATGTTTTTTGGGTTTGCATGACCTTGCCTTCGAGGTTTAGAATACTTATGCATCCTTCCCCGTTTTTTGTGCCTGTTAAATCAATGTTCAGCATATCGGCTATTGGGTTGGGATAGGTAAGCAAAGTATTGACTGCCGGCATTTGTGGTTCGTTAATGCCGGTTGTAAAGTCTTGAAAGCTTAGATAACTTAAGCCGCTCAGTACATATACACCTGTGGTATTGTCGGTTTTCTGAACTGTAACATTCCCCGATGAAAATGTCATCTTTCGCACGTTACTTAATGCATAAGCGGTTTGTGTGCCGTTGCTTTGCTTCACAAACATGGTTTGTGCCTGTAGTCCTGTAAGTCCTATGCCAAACAAGAGTATAGCACTTAATTTCATTCGTTTGTGTCGCATGTGTCCTCCTTTTTTTACTTGATTATTACCTATTTTATTTTTCAATATTCTGTTAATATTCGTTGTCGCAGTCTTTTTTTATTATGGTGGGTATCATCATTATAACAGTATTTTTCAACAGTGCTGTTATCGCGCTGATTCCGCCCCTTAAGTACCATCGTTCCGACATTAAGGTTTTCAGCCATCCGGGTCTGGGCGATTCCTTTCTCCCCGCTAATCCACCCAGTTTTACAATACTGATAAGATAGTTCTGAGCCTGTAAAATCAGCAAGCCAGGCAATGAGAAAAGGATCAGTGTAGTTTTTTCATAGCTTTCAGATTTAATGATTTCTAACAGCTTGAGATTAATGCTCCTTTTCTCCCAACGAATGATCAGCAATAATAATGTAATGTAAGGTTAGTTGATATAGCCCAGTCAGGTCATTTTTACAATCAGTTCAGCTTATCTTTGAAGGCTTTTACCACAACCTGTGCCCGTGAATGCACCTGCAGCTTGTCGTAGATATTCTTGTTATGGTTGCGCACGGTCTGCACGCTGATAAACAATTTGTCCGCGATCAACTCATTTGACATGGCCTGGGTGATCAGTGTGAGAATTTCAGGTTCCCTGAGAATAAGCACTGATTATGAATACAATATGCGTTTAATCCGCAATTAGCAGTACTTTTCTGAAAAAGGTTTAAAAGGCCCGGATTATATACAAAAGGTGGCTGTAGAATCGGTCATGCCGGTTTCCTTCCAAACTAACAGAGCAACTAAAAAGAACGAACAGCTCTTACCAGAAAACTATCGCTCTTCCAGGAATAGTGCCCAGCCCATGGCCCCCCTTCAAAAACATTAACGCAGGCCAAATCACTTAAATTGTCCGGTTCCTCGGATGAACTCCAATAGATAGTCTCTGCTATCGGACCGCCAAACGTGTTGATGCTACTCATAAGCATAAGCTCTATTTTCGATGGCAAATACCAGTCATCATATCCATTCAATGTAAGGTCAAAACAAATTTTGGCGGCGATGCCAGATTCATCACAACTGTTCACAATAGCGATTGTATTAGACAGGCCACTACCCATATCAAGGGATGTGCTGCCGATTGAGGTTCCAATACAACCCCAGGGAAATGATCCTTGATCGGTTGGGGCAGCTATTAACCCGTGTTGCCCCGTATTATCAATATAGAATATAATTCCTCCTCCGTAGCTTTGGCCAATAGCGAATGCAGAAGTGTTTAATTTTATTGTCGGAACGTTTATCTCAGTACTGGTTAAAGTTGAGTAAGGACAATTGACAGGCACATCATAACTTTTACCATCTTTTGAAAATCTTAAAATGCTGGATCCCGGGAAAACGTTTCTGAATAATGTAAATGTACCATCTGTAAGGGTTTCATCAATTGGCCGGGGCATTTCTCCATTGTTGTATTCGATACCTCCATCGCCTTTGCAGATATTTTCAACGGCATAACCTGCAAGTGGCTGGCTTGTTGCGGAATCAATCAAAGTACCTTTTACTGAATAACTCCAACCAATACGTTGCAGAACCACCGGGAATCTGGCATGTTGGGTTGCTGTGCCGATTTGTGCAAGGTAATCCTCAATTTTAGATCGCAACTCATTGACTGTAGTAGCGCCCATTGCAATGATATCGAATACCTGGGCATACGTCAATCCGATAACAGGAAAATCCAGTATTCTTGTCTTAACATTTACATCACGGATGGTTGCTTGAGTTCTTACCAAAGAATATAAAATGGTAGCGCCAAAGCCTTCTATGCCCGGATAATCAACCGAAGCCCGTAAGTTGTTTCCAAAGGAATTGGACGGTTCCGACAATTCATTCGTCTTATAGCCAGCCGCTGTCTCTGCAAAATAGGCTAATTCCTCCACGAGATTGTCTCTTCCGACAATTTCATTAAACCCATGATTGTCAAAGAAACCACCCTGACCACTCAGGACTTTCTGCACCTCATTTCCAACAATCAGGTTGATAAAATAGTGGGCGGTTTCATGCGCTATATCTTCTGCAGTTGGCTCGTTTGCATTAAATTTGAAATTAATGGTTGGATGATAAATGTATCCGCCCAGCAACCCCAATGGCCGCCAGAATGCCTGGTAATAATTCTCTTTCCCGTAGGCATAGGAAGGTAATTTAGCATCATAGGCATTGATTGCCGTTATTTTTAATACAGGGTTAAGAGCAGCGAAGTAATCATCTTGCAGAAATGACCATGACTGCAATCCTATAGCGGAAATCTTTCCAGCCTCAGTTGAAGATTTTGCTATTTCAGAAAACCAAAACAGATTGGATCCCCGTTTTTTTCCATCGGCTTTTAACGGACCTAAATCATAGGGCTGCGTTAAAGAAAAATAGTACTCCGTGCTGTCATAACCTGTTCCCATATCGGGCATGCCAATCCAGTCTTCGGTAAGTGTTCCGTTGAATAGTCCATCAGGATAGGCATAAATCATGCCCAATACCCTGTTTCCGGCAGCACATTTTATATTCACATAAAGCACTTCATTTCCGGTATATTCAATTTTATAACCATTCCCTGTAAAAGGAGCTTCTGCACCCGATATGATCTTGCTCACTTTTATAGTACCGACTGCCGTTTCATCGCCAAATCCGAAATCATAGCCTGATATTGGGTCACTTATAACAGCGCCGGGCGTGATTTCATAGGAAGCTGTTTCCCCGAAGCTCCAGTTAACGGGCGTATCTTCAGGGGTGTCGCTGTCTTTTTTGCAACTGTTTGTAATAATAAAAACCAATCCCAACAGAAATAAGGGATATAAAAATATTGAACTAATCTTTCTCATTTTAAAAACTGTTTGGTTGGTTAAGATAAGTTTGACTTAAAATCCTGATTCCGGTACCATCCTTCTTAATTCAAATGCTCACGAAGGCATGTAATCACGCAATAGCCAACTATTCTTCCACACATACCGAAGGAGCCACTTTTTTGAATGGTTGTTCCTTATTGGAGCAATTGGGTCGCATGGTAAGTGTAACATCCCAACATCCCGGCGAATTATATATTGCCCAGACTACAGGATCGTTGGATATAAGAGGGTATGCACCTTGAAATTCCCATTCAATTCCCATTTCCTCGCTTAATAAGTCTTCACCGGTGTATGTAAACTTAACAGAATCACCTATCTGAATATTCGAATACTTACTCTGTATCCAGTCAGGAATATGAGGGGTAGGACCTATGCATGGTTCGGGCTCTTGTCTGCAGGATGACAACCCGAGCAAATAGCTGGTTATCAATAAAAAGTAACAGATGTAGGAAAAAAAGAAATTCTTATTCATGACAATGGCGTTTAAACACTCAAAAGTATATATAAAGAAATACCGTTGATATAGCCCAATCAGGTCATTTTTATCATCTTCTATGGCAGTTTCTTTATCTGCTCCCATTAGCTGTAAATCTTTTTGTATTTCTTACAGTTAAGTTTGGGTAATTCTGCTGAATACAAATAAGTAATTTTTGAAAAGACTTCAGAACCCGGAAAATACAAAAAACGCAAAGGAGACAGGAGGAATAAATTCCGCTGTATTCCTAAAAAGCAAGGACAGCGCGCACATAATAGTATGAGAAGTCTTTTGTGAACGTGTAAACGGTGCCCCGGCTTAACTTCTTTTCATATGCGCTATAGCTGTTATATTTGGAGGAGCTCCAAGATAGTTGGCAAAAAGAGTTCCGCCAATCACACCATATTGCCATGCCATCTGGCTCAGTTCTCCCAGCGATGGCAAATACCAATCGTCGTAGGTAATGTCATTAGATGTCATTTTTGGAGGCTAAGAATACCTCATTAATAAAGTAGATATTTTTCCATACCCCATTCCCCAGATCATCCTTTCCGACTTTATTCATTGCGACAAAAATATCTCCGGCCAACATTCTCAAAGCGTATTTTTCTGTAGTATAATCATTCTCAACTTCTCCTGTTTTCAAATACACATCCTGTATATTTGTTTCTTTTGGCCAGGCCCACCCATGGGAATAAATATGAATGATCCCATATCCTGAAAGTTGCGTAAATAGGTCAACGTTGGCTTCTTCGTTTTTATAAGTCTCTAAGGTAAAACCTATTTTAGGCAAAAACTTGTCCCTGTATTGAGGTATGATTTGTTCGGAATAAGCACTGCGCTCCCAATAACTCGGATTAAGCAAAATCATTTTTTTCTGTTCACCAGGGATTTCTCATTAAAGACTGGAAAAGGCACAGATGGCAGGGGACCGATATTCATGGAATCCGCTCCGGGGCCGTCCTGAGGATCAAGGAAAATCCCGCCGCGCATGCCGTTTGAATACTGGACTGCAATCCCATGGCCGCCTATGTTGGCAGAAGTAACCGTTGAATAATCCAGGAAAAACTGCTACAATTTATTAATTACTTCCGGGGAATCCATTATCTGTAACCAAGTATCATAGTTTTCAGCCGCCTGCTCCTGCAAAGCAATTATGTTGTCATAGAAGATCTGATCCTCCTCAGTCCAGTCATCATTTTTATTGTTTTTTTACAGGAAAAGAAAAGAAGAGAACTGAAAGGGTCAGGATAAAACAGGTAAGTTTTTTCATTCGTTTTTTCTGTTTAGGGTTATCTCCATGCTGGGACTAAATTGTCACAAAAATCAAGCTTTCACTCCTTGATGCAACGGGTAGCCCAGCCGTTCGCCTTGTCACCATTGTACAACTGGCAATTGATACTGCTAAAGCCCAGGATCCATCCATTTGAATTATCAACCTGTGTGCTGTTCAAATAGTAGCCTATTTGTCCTCTGTATTCGAGCCACCCTGTAGTGTTCAGGTACCCGGCTGCATGCAATTTTAAAGCAGAGTTCCAGGGGTCGTTCCAGTTTGTCCAGCCACCACTTGCATCAACACTTAACCATTCCGTATAGACAGGGAGACGCCAGCCATTGCCAAGTTCAAGAGCACATGGATCATTGGCAATCAGCCATTCAATATTTTCATTTATTGAGGTTATCCATGCGGTGTTTGGTGTTCTGGCTGATCCGGTGTGTTGATAACCTTGTTTACGGTTATACTGCCAGTACCAACCTGCCGAAGCCTCACTGGCATCGTCAACAGCCGTTGCCTGGTGGTCGGCGCCAAGGTTACTAGTAATCCAGCATTTTGAAGGCTCTCCCGGAATTCCTGTAACCGTGCCATATGTAACCGTTTTAGTAACCGGTGCCACGGCTCCTGCCACATGATTAATGGTGATGGGAGAACCGCAGGAAAAATTGACATTTTTATAAAAAACGATACTGTCTATGTCGGCAACAGCTCTTTTGCTTACCACTGCGCCTGCTTTCATTACATACATAGTGTCGTTTTGGGCATTGCTTAAATTAAAAAATGTAACTGCGGCAATTAATGCTAAAAATAATTTTTTCATGGCTTTTCCTCCTTTTATTTTTTAATGATTTTTACTGTTTTTGTTTCTGCCATGTTGGCATAACGGCAAAGGTAAATGCCCCGCGCCAATTGGCTTAGGTTGAATGTTACCATACCCATGCCCGATGTTTTTTGGGTTTGCATGACCTTGCCTTCGAGGTTTAGAATACTTATGCGTCCTTCCCCGTTTTTTATGCCTGTTAAATCAATGTACAGCATATCGACGACAGGGTTGGGATAGGTTAGCAAAGTATTACCTGCCGGCATTTGTGGTTCGCTAATGCCGGTTGTAAAGTCTTGAAAGCTTAGATACCTTAAGCCGCTCAGTGCATATACACCTGTGGTATTGTCGGTTTTCTGAACTGTTACATTCCCCGATGAAAATGTCATCTTTCGCACGTTACTCAAAGCATAAGCGGTTTGAGTGCCGTTGCTTTGCTTCACATACATAGTTTGTGCCTGTAATCCTGTCAGTCCTAAGCCTAACACGAGTATGGCACTTAAATTTAATCGTTTGTGTCGCATGTGTCCTCCTTTTTTAATTGATTATTACTTATTTTATTTTTCATTATTCTGTTTATATTCGTCGTGGCAGTCCTTTTTGATGGTGGGTATCATCATTATAACAGTATTCTTCAATAGTGCTGTTATCGCCCTGATTCCGGCCCTTAAGTATCATCGTTCCGACATTAAGGTTTTAGCCATCCGGGTCTGGGCGATTCCTTTCTCCCCGCCAATCCGGACAGTTTTACAATACTGATAAGATAGTCCTGAGCCTGTAAAATCAGCAAGCCAGGCAATGAGAAAAGGATAAGTGTAGTTTTTTCATAGTTTTCAGATTTAATGATTTCTAACAGCTTGAGATTAAAGCTCCTTTTATCCCAACGAATGATCAGTAATAATAATGTAATGTAAGGTTAGTTGATATAGCCCAATCAGGTCATTTTTACAATCAGATCAGCTTATCTTTGAAGGCTTTTACCACAACCTGTGCCCGTGAATGCACCTGCAGCTTGTCGTAGATATTTTTAATGTGGTTGCGCACGGTCTGCACGCTGATAAACAATTTGTCCGCGATCAACTCATTTGACATGGCCTGGGTGATCATCAGCAGTATTTCCTTTTCACGCGGAGTAAGATTGGACGGTGAGCCCGGTTTGGCCGCTTCAGGCTTTAAAAACGCCATCACCTGCCTGGCAACCATGGGTGTAAGGGCCCCTCCGCCTTCATAAACCTGCTGTATGGCATCCAGTATTTTGTTCCGGCTTGTTTTTTTCAGGATATATCCGTCGGCACCGCTTTTTATCGCTTCAAGAATATGAAAATCATCCTCCAGAATCGTAAGCATGATGATTTTCTGCCCCGGGCATTTCTGCTTAAATAAGGGGAGAGCTTCAATACCTGATAAGCCCGGCAGGTTGATATCTAATAAAATAACATCGGTTTCAGTATAATTTTCCAGGGCTTCTTCCACAGAGGAATAGGACCATTCAACCGTATAGCCTGTAGAGGAAGATATCAGGAAGATCAGGCTCTGCCGGAATTCAGAATGATCTTCAACGATTCCTATTTTAATTAACATGTGAAACTTTTAGGCAAAGTAAATACTAATGTCAGGTAACTGTATAGCCTGAAAAGGTCATATTTTAAAATGCATAACAATTTCTGTTCCTGCGCATTTACCAGTGTTTATACTGAAATCCATTCCTGATTCCTGTGCCCTTCTGTGCATATTTACCAGTCCGTTGCCATGCGATCCTTTCCTGATCTGCTTTGAATCTTCTATTCCTACTCCATCATCTTTCAGACGGACAAAACAACCGTTATCTTTGAGATTAGCAACGAATTCCACGTTCCTGGCCCCGGAATGCCTGATAATATTATGTAATCCTTCTTTCAGTATCAAAAACGCATCATTCCGTATCTTCTCCTTCAGAATAACGGGATTGTCAGGAATTTCAATGGTCGCAATGAAATTGATATTATTATCGGTAAGAATTTCAAGCATATAATTGCTCGTCTTCGAGATGAGGCTCTGCAAGGAATCATTTCGCGGGGAGGTCATCCAGATGATATCTGAAATGGATTGTAGTGCCGACTGGGTAAGCCCGGCTATTTTTACTGAGAGTTTTTGGGAATCAGTCTGCGATGGCTCATCCATTGCTTTAAGCGTGTCGGCATAGATTGAAATACTACCCAGGGTTGAAGCCAGATCATCGTGCAGATCACGCGACAGTTTTTCACGCAGGTCCAGCTTCTCTTTCCTGGCAATCCTTTTCAGCAGTATCCGCCCGGTAAAAAGGTGCAGGATAACAAGCAATCCGGCAGCGGTCAAAGGTGCTACAAAGAACGACCAGGAAAGGCCGGAGAACAGAAAGATCTGATTGATCCCGGCAAAAGCAAGGAAGATGAAACCACAGGCCAGCCAGCGGAAGAAAGCTATCCTCCGGTTGCTACCGCGGAGTTTAAGATTGTAGGCAACCAGCAACAAAAGAATGGCGAAATACTTGACAATCTCCGGCTGATTTTCCCGGTCGGCAAAAAACCGGAAGACCTTCTTCCCACTCAATGTATAAAAGGCCTGAAATCCTTCTGATTCGCTGATTAAAATTGTTTTTCCGGCAACCAGGTTACTCACCCTGATCGTATCCGCCGAAGAAGGAAACTTGACCAAAGCATAGTAAACTTTACCCGGATCAACGCCAAAGATCATTTCCTTTTCCGAAACCGAGCAATACCCGCTGCCTCCGTTCAGTTCACGGTAACCTGAAAGTACTGGCACCTCTCCTGCCGGCGGCACCCGGAACAACCAGATTTTGGCACCAATGGCATCCCTGTTTGAGGATACACCACGAAGCCTGAATTTCAGGAAATTCTTCTGTTCGGTATTGTTCAGAAAAAGATTGCTGTTTCCGTTGATATAATTGGCTACATAAAGGTCGGGGTCGCCATCATTATCAACATCGCCCGTTGCACATCCGGTGCAATACCCGCTCATTTCTGCACCAAAATCTGATGTTATATCTTTGAAGTACCTCCCGTTTATGTTTTTATATAATACATTCTCACCGACATTGGTTACATACAGGTCAGTGAAACCATCCAGATCAAAATCAGCAAATGCAGCCCCATTGCTCATTTGGTCCGACGGCAGAAAATAATCCCTGGTAACATCTTTAAACAGACCATGACCGTCGTTCAGATAGAACCTGCTTTCGGTATTGCGGTTTGCAATGAACAGATCGGTAAATCCGTCGTTGTTTACATCGGAAAAAGCCACTGCATTGCTCTTTGACGGAGCTGCCCTGGCAAGATCTGTGAGCCGGGTAACATCCCGAAACCGTATCTTCCCGTTTGATGATTCATTAAAATAGAGTTTATTTGACGGATACCAGAAAGAAACGCATAAATCCGGAAGACCGTCATTGTTAACATCGGCAAAGGAAGCACACATACCCCCGCCATCCGTAGCAAGTCCGGAAGTACCGGTAATATCTTCAAAGTGGCCGGTTCCGTCATTCTCAAAAAGCCTGTTTGAACCCTCCTCACTCGTAACAAACAGATCCAGATCACCATCGTTGTCCACATCGGCGAAAGCAGCAGCATTGGAGCGCTTCATATCCTCACACGCACGTTTTTCCCGGGTTGAAACATTTCTGAAATAACCGTTGCCCCTGTTCAGCAGCAACTTGTTATTACTGTTCAGGTAACATAGGTAAATATCCTGATCGTTGTCGTTATCAATGTCGGCGGCAGAGATGCCCATTTTCAGTTCGTTCAGTCCGATGCTGTTATCAGGGTTAACAACGCCGATGGCACCGCGCTTAACAGCCTCTTCAGTAAAACCACTGTTGTAAGGCATAAGAAATTCCTGTCCCTGATTATTGATATATAAGCGATTCTGCTCATAAATCCTGACAGTATAAATATCGGTCCTTTCATCACCGTTAAAATCAGCCAGTGCTACGCCATATTCATCATCGGTAATGATTCCATACTGAATCAGTTTATGTGTTGAAAAACCTTGATTTTTTCCGGAATAAGCCGGAAATTGCTTTGAGCCGCTGTAAAGCAGGGTTCCGCCATCGCCACAAATCCATATCTCACCTGTTGGTGTGACCAGAAGATCAGTAAGATTTTCCCTGCAATACGAACCCAACCGCCTCAGTTTCCCGGCAGAATACTCCATGATCAGGCCGCCATCACCAATCATCAGCAGGGCCCCGTTCTTCTGCAATGCCAACTTTCTGATACGCCTCAGCTCATCACTTTTCATAACAAGACCGGCACCGGTTTCATTTATTCGGTATAGTTCATCTGATGAAACAAGGAACCCATCATGATTTCCATCAATGCAAAAATCTTTGATCCTTTTACTGTTCAATATATTTCTGTATTTCCCCTGGTTGAAAAAAAACAGCCGGCCGTTTCCTGTCAGAGCCCAGAATGAAGTCATATCCCGGCTTGCCAGTTTGTTCACACCAAAGCGGGCCGGCAACGGGGGTAGCATGCTGAATGATCCGTTATCATAGACGGCCATATCTGCCCAACTGGCGAACAAAGCACTGTTCTCAGATACAAAAAAGATATTGCTGATGAAATTGGAAAACGGGGTACGAATGTTTTCAGTTTTGCTTTCATAATAATGGTAAAGCAGGCTGGTACTGGTAACCAGTGTGACCGAAAACCAGATATCATCCGCTGAAACCGGACAGAAGGCGAATATTTTTCCTTCAACAGGAAAATCCATTTTCGCCCAGGTGTCATCATGTAGTATATGGATGCCATCTGTGAGGAAGTAAAGATTATTTGCTTTATCTGCGGCCAGGGCTCTGATATCCGCCCGGGTTCCGGAGTTGACCTTGCGGAAAGAAATCGGCTGACCGGCAATCCCTTTGCTTGAGACCAGCGGTATGAACAAATATAACAGGTAAACCAGAATCCAGGACTTGGTCAAAGCAGGCATATTTTGGATACACAAATCTAATAATTTAGATCAATAGTTTCTATCCTAAATTTAGAGAGAAAACAACGTCTATTTCCATCCCCGAACACGCCTGTTTCCTGCTGAGAAAAATAAATTCCCTGTTGTATAAAACCTAAATTGAGCGATTTTTGCTTTGCTCAAATCGCTCAATTCAAGTAAAAACTAAACGGATTTCCACCGCTTTCCGAACGAATGCTTATTGGATTGACTACGGATGCTTATCGCTTTATAACCGGATGCCCGCTGAGCGCACTTATACCCTGATGACCAAGCCTACGTTGTGGGTGAGCATTAGCACGGCCGGTAAAAGCACCTACTGCATGAGGTCGCCGGGAAACCAGTTTTCTGCTGCAACCAGAGTTGACCAAATGGCATCCACCGCATCCTTATACATGATACCAAAAGCGGTCAGCAAGCCTTTTGAGGCAAGAAAGTCAGGTCTTTCATCATTTTCTGGTTGCTTTGAATTTATACTTTTATCCAATCTGTTCAGGCTGAATTACATAAAGCTATCTTTGACTTTCCGGATATGTTCAGGTCTCATTGAACCCGGCTTTGTTCAGCCTTAATTACAATCCCCCTTTGGGTAAAGGTTTTGAATTCCCTGACCAGCAATCGCCTTTGCAGGAAAAACAACGACAATAAGATCAATCCATAAATTACAAACAGCGGCCGTTTTACGATTTCCCTGAAATCATTGTAAAATCCGAAATTACAGTACTGACACAGATTATGAATGGTTGCCAGCAGACTTCCAACGATGATAACCCGTATAAGCAGATACCCGCTATTCCCCATCAGCACCCGGCGATCGCGCAGAAAACCATAAAATATCCTGTAGAAGCTGTTCTGCCTTCCAAAATAGACCCGGGATGTATATTCCCTGAAGTTGGACGGACTTTCCGGCAGTTGAACGGGTTGACTGTAAAGGAAACTCATCTCCGGGTGCTCCCAGCCATTGATTATTCAATAGAAGAATGACCTACCAGTTTCCAATGGCCTCTGGCGGCAGAACCTGTCAGGTCAGACGACCCGCAGGTCGCGTCAGAAAATAAGATGCGCCCTAGCCTGACACTAGAATATTGGACATTAGAAATTTGACATTAGACATTAGAAATTAAAAATTCCTCTCTCTGGCGGCCGGGGGGGGGTGGGGGGGGTGTGTGGTGGGGGGGGTCGGCTCGGTGCGTGGGATGCGGGGGTTTGCGATGTA
>JBBQBC010000014.1:0-31656 GCA_038317155.1 Bacteroidales bacterium | reverse complement strand
CAGATTCTTCCAGTTCAGGTTGCTGGAAAATCTGTATAAATGGTTTTTAAAGAGCTTTGGAAAGAAAGTTACGATTAGTTGCTTGATTATTTCTTTTATCCTGATCATATTTCTTCGAACTTTGAGTGGATTATTCAATTGAAATAATGGTCAAATATATCAAAATTTTCACTAAAAATAAAAATCAACGGCCATTTTGGCCGGAATATATGCAATAACCAAAGGTTGGGGATTTCCGGTTTTATTTTCCCCAGATACCAGTGTCCCTGCTGTTAATAATTTTGTGATACTGAATCGGAGCAATAATTGCACCTGGCAGGTAAGTTACACACGAACCAAGAATAACCCCGGCAGTTCCCATTCCCAGAAAGCTTGCAAAAAATATCGAAACAGGTATATTTAAAACTGCTACGGCTACCGAAACATATAATTGTAAAGTTATTTTCCCTGTCCCATTTATAAAAATTATAAAAATAATATACCAGACGTAAATAGCTATGAACAGCGCAGTCATTGCTGAAAGTTGAAAGGGAATAATGACATCAGCACCTACCCAAAGTCTGTAAAAATCTTTTGCAAAAACAAGCATAAGTGCCAGAACCAGCAGAACTCCAATCCATCCTTTGGCAAGATTCCCTGTTACCCGGCGAATCCAGGCAAAATCTTTCTTAATAAAAGCTTCAGTATAGGCCGACCAATAGGTGTCGGTAATTATTGTAAATAGCATGAGCACCAGGCCAAAATATTTGTAGGCAATATTATAGGAAGCTACGGCTTCTGGCCCTACAACCTGGGTTATTATAAGGTTGTTTGTTGACATAATCACCACAACAGTGATCTGGATGATGAAAAACTTAATACCTAAACCGGTCAGGTCCTTGAAATAACTGAAATTAATTAGCTTAAACGATGGCCTGTAGTCTCTGTAGTCTTTCCTGAAAAAATAGATGGTAGCAATTGCAAGTACAAAAACAGGAGCAGCACCCAATACGATACCCAGATTTAAAAGCGACGATTCTGCATATTGTATAAGGATCAGAATGGCGATCAGGGAAACGACATTCGAAAGCGGATCAAAAATATTACTGATAGCGGAGCGCTGATCTGCAACAATAATAATAGAAATCAGCTTTAAAGTGAATCGCAGTAAGAAAAAGCCAACTGTAATCACAACCAGTGAGCTTAATTCATGTTCAAGGCTCAACGGAGCTTTTAGTATTTCGTGCCAGCTCAGGAAAGGGTTTATTGCCAGGAAAATGAAGAAAAAAGTTCCAAATATCAGGCTAAGGCCGGCATAGGTTGTACTAACATATATCCGGGCCATCTGGTACTCTCCTTTTGCAAGCGACTCGGCAAATCTATTCCTTAATCCATTCCCCAGGCCGATATCAAAATAACTAACCCATGCGATTATAGAACTTAAGGTAAGCCATATACCATATTCTGCAGCGCCAAGGTAATGTAAAAGCAGAGGCACAAAAACAAAACCAATGATAATGCTTATGGATTTGATAAAGAATGAAATCAGAATTTGTTTTCTTGCCCTGACACTCCGGCTGTGGCCTGAATTAAACCGGTTAATATAGTGCTGTAGCAGATTCTTCATAAATTAATTCTGATCATTAGCATTCTCCGCAAACTTTTAGATGTTATTACTGTCATTCCATTCGCAAATAAATTTGATTAATTCGACATGGTTCAACAATTGCTCACCAGTCAAACGCACCATAAATATAATGGCCGGATAGCCTGTCCCACCCTGGCGGAAGAACCTGCCTGACGGTAACGAACAGTCAGTAAGGTTCACATGCTTGAAAATTAATTGCCTGAATACCTAAGCAGGCATTCAGGCAGGTTTATTCGCCATGCTTTTGAGATCACTTAGTTTAGTTGTCTATGCAATACATGCGGGTTTCATACAATGATACAGCAAAAAACCGGATAGTTGCACGAAATTCTCTGGCAAAAATAAGAGAAACAGCTATTGTATTACACCTAGTTTTATAGTTATTATTCAATCGTCAAATGCATCAAACTTAATACCCTGTGCAAGCGGCAGTTCCGTAGAAAAATTAATGGTGTTAGTCTGTCTGCGCATATAAGCTTTCCAGGCGTCAGATCCTGATTCGCGTCCTCCTCCGGTGTCTTTCTCACCACCGAAAGCGCCACCTATTTCGGCACCGTTGGTTGCAATATTTACATTCGCAATTCCGCAATCCGAGCCTTCATGCGATAGAAATCGTTCGGTTTCCAGTATATTTTTAGAAAAAATTGCTGATGACAAACCCTGGGGAACTGCATTGTGCAATTCAATGGCTTCATCCATGGTTTTGTACTTTATAATGTAGAGTATCGGAGCAAAGGTTTCTTCCTGTACAATCTGGAAGTGATTCTCAACTTCAGCGATACAGGGAACCACATAACAGCCTGATTCATATCCTTTGCCTTCGAGCACCTGGCCACCATAAACGATTTTTCCGCCTTCTTTTATTATTTGTTCCTGGGCGTGCAGAAATGCCTTAACTGCATCTTTATCTACCAGCGGCCCGACAACTGTTTCAGGGTCAAGAGGGTGTCCGATTTGAAGTTGGTTGTATGCGACGATCAGTTTATCACGAAATTTATCGAAAATACAATCGTGAATCAGCAGGCGGCGGGTGGATGTACAGCGTTGACCTGATGTAGCGACGGCACCAAAAAGACTGGCTCTAAGCGCCATATTGAGGTTTCCGTATTGTGAAACAATGATTGCATTGTTCCCACCTAATTCCAGAATGCTTCTACCCAGGCGCTCCCCGACAATTTTACTCACATGGCGGCCAACGCGGGTAGAACCAGTTACAGAAACGAGAGGTATTCTTTTATCGGCCAGAAAATCATCACCGATGTATTTTGAACTTCCGGCTACCAGGTTTAGCACTCCTTCAGGTACCTCATTGTCGTGGAGTACTTTTTCAATGATTTTGTGCACAGCCAAAGCGCTGAGCATTGCTTTTGAAGAGGGTTTCCAAACCACAACGTCACCGCAAACCATTGCCAGCATGGCATTCCAGGCCCATACGGCAACCGGGAAATTGAAGGCTGAGATAACACCCACTACACCCAATGGATGATATTGGTCGTACATCCTGTGCCTTTCGCGTTCCGAATGCATGGTTGAACCATAGAGTTGCCTTGACAGGCCAACGGCAAAGTCGGCAATGTCAATCATTTCCTGCACCTCACCAAGTCCTTCCTGGTATATCTTTCCCATTTCATAAGAGACCAGTGAGCCCAGCGGCTCCTTGAATTCACGGAGGCGATTTCCAATCTGTCGCACAATCTCGCCACGCTTTGGGGCCGGAACCATGCGCCAGGTTTTAAAAGCGGCGGTTGCTTTATCCATAACCACCTCATAATCATCCCAGGTAGCCTGAGTTACCGATGCAATCAATTTTCCATCGGCTGGTGAATAGGATTTAATAGAATCACCTGCAGTATTTAGCCAGATAGTTCCTGTGGTTGCTCCCTTATTAACAGGTTCAATGTCAAGTTTGTCCAGAAAGCTCCGGATGCTGATTTCTGTCATAAAAATCTTTTAAAATGGTTTAATTCCCTTTGGTTTGCAGTAAAAACTGCTTAATCTCAACTGGCAGCGGATTTGATTTAATGGTAAGAGTAGGGCTTAAAATTGTCTGACCACAATTCTTCATTATTTGCTTTCCGGCATCGCTCAATAGGAAACCTATAAACGCAGTTGCTGCATTTTTGTTCGGAGCATTTTTTGGGATACAAATACTGTAAACCATGGATTCGCCTTTCTGAAGAATCTTTTCGTCAGGCTTATTCCCGGTAACTTCAACGGATACCTGTTTATACAAATCTTCTAATTCCGGATTGCCAAGATTAATGCTATCGGGCAATTCAAGGTACGGCAGGTTGTGTTGTATGGCTACCGATTTATAGATGAATATATAATCAATGGTGCCTGATTCCAGCAAAGCCAGCAGGTCAACCTCTTTTGGCCTCATATATCTTTCATCTTTCTTCATGAATTGTTCCGTAAGTCCGAAACGCTTGTAAAATTTCTCAGCAAGTTTCAGACTGAGAATTGTGCGATATCCGCAGGGGTCTGAATTCGGGTCTGAGCGTCCGAACCTGACTTCCGGATTAAGCAGGATCGAGGTCCAGTTGTTCCGGTTTATTTTATCCGAATAAAGAGAATTCTGTTGATAAACCAGTGCCATTTCATTGCCGGCAAAAGAAATATTCCAGGAAGCATATTTTGGGATCATTAGCTTGTCAATCAGACTGTAATCAGCTGATGCAAGAATGTCGCAGGGCTTGTTGAGATCAGTTATTTTCCTTATCGAAGCCAGACTGCCAGCCGACTCTGCCAATACCCTGATGCCTGGATTCAGGAGCATAAAGGAATCCGATATCGCTTTAAAAGGAACCGCCAGACTACCGGCATGAAAGATTATCAAATCACCAGACAATCCCTGATTTGGCTTTGTATCCCGCTGATTGCATGATACAAATCCAAGGAAAATGCTTATACCCGCAATTGCAATAATTGTTTTAATTTTTTGCATCAGCGGATAAATCTTTAATTAGAAGTTTGAATTGCTCCTGCATTACTAGATCCATTTTTTCATGAAAATGGTCGAAAGCCCTTATTAAACGCTGTCCTTCGACAGTAAGGCTGGTACTTCCACCATCCACGCCACCGCGGTTCTTTTCGAGAAGAGCGAAACCGAGACGTGTCTCAATACTTTTAAGATCGTTCCATGTCCGGCGGTATGTGATGCCCAGTTTCTCGCAAGCCGCTGTTAGTGAACCTGCTTCATCAATGGCTTTCAATATCTTCCATTTCCCATCCCCAAGTAAGCCGGCGCCAGTTTCATCGGTAAACCATATTTTATAATGAAGCCGCAGATTATCATACTTTTTAGTTTCCATGCGAAAGCGCGTTATGTTGATTGATTCATATCGGGCATTTGAAAAATGGCAGCTACTGATACTGCCATCAAATTCTTATTTGTAAAGACAGCGGTAGGATGTATCTCCTTTAACCCTCACTTTAAACTTAAGGTTGGCTGGAACGATAAAAGTTTCGAATGGCTCAAAAGTGTTCCAGTCATTCTCTCCGGGAAGCAGTACTTCCATTTCGCCGGAAGTAACAGTCATATACTCAATGGTGGAGGTGCCAAATTCGTAGTCTCCGGAGGCCATCACTCCAACAGTTGCTGGTCCGTCGCTGGTTTCAAAGGCAATTGATTTTACTTTGCCGTCAAAGTATTCGTTGGTTTTAAACATGGCAATAATGTTAGAATTTTCCGCAAAGCTAAAAAATATAATCACTAAAAACCCATGTTTCATTGGTATTCTGATTATAATTTTCTGAGGTCAATAATTTCACTACCACCCGGGAGTTCACCAAAGATCAGACTAATGATTTTTTCTGCCACATCACCGGGAAGGCTCAGAAGATTATTCTGGTGAAGTTTTTCAAACCTTTCCTTCATTGGGAAATCTAAAACATCGGAATTTCGGATACCGATTTGCATTTTGGTGTCAACAATACCAGGGGCGATTGACAATAACCTGACCGGGTGTGGATTTTGCTTTTGCTCCAGCGCTGTAGTCCGGGTAAACATCTCCAACCCTGCTTTGCTACTGCAATAAGGGCCCCGGCCTGCATAGGGTGTAGAAGCAGCGCCTGAACTTATGTTGACAATAGTTTTCGGGACTTTAAAATGAGCGGTATGCCTGATAAATTCATTTGTTAAAAGCATGGGTGCTAATAAATTAACCAGTAGATGTTGCGTTATATCCATGCTATTGTAATTTCCTGCTGCAGCAACCGGATCGAGCACTCCGGCATTGTTGATCAATGCAATGGAGGAAATGTTGCCAGGATCAATTGAGCTGAAAATCTCATTCATCAGTTCAGGAATGTGGCTGGTTTCGCCAAGGTCAGCTTCAAGGTGCCAAAGTTGGCTCTGCACGGACGATGCCATTTCGGTCAGCGTTTCATTCAGATTCCTGGAAATGCAAAAAACACAGTGCCGCTCCAGAATTAGTTCGCGGGCTATGGCTTCACCGATGCCCGACGAAGTTCCAGTGATGATGTAATAATTCATATGTTTCTGAATTGGTTGGCTATTGAGAGATACACTTCATTTTAGATGAACAAATGGGTAGGATTGATGTTTAAAGATCAAGTTATTGCATTACTAACATTTAATCAGTTCCATTTCATGAATAATGCCATTTTTACTTTTGAATACCCGGATAATGAGCCTGTTAAATCATACTCCCCTGGATCAAAAGAGCGTAAAGAGCTTCAGGCAGAATTAGATAATTTATCAAATCAACAGATTGATATTCCCCTGATTATTGGTGGAAAAGAAGTTAGAACCGGAAATACGGAAAAGATTCGTATGCCTCATGATCATGGCCATGTTTTGGGACATTATCATAAGGCAGGTGCAACCGAAGTGAAACAGGCCGTAGAGGCTTCTCAGAGAGCTCATAAGCAGTGGGAATCTTTTTCTTATGTGGAGAGAGTATCAGTAACCCTCAAAATTGCAGAATTAATTGCAAAAAAATACAGGGCGCGTCTGAATGCTGCTACCATGTTGGGGCAGAGCAAGAGTGCCTATCAGGCTGAGATTGACAGTGCCTGCGAAACCATTGACTTCCTGAGGTTCAATGCCCACTATATCTCCGATATTTATAATGAACAACCCCATTCTGATTCTGGATTTATCAACCGCATAGAATACAGGCCAATCGAAGGGTTTATTTTCTCGCTTACACCATTTAACTTTACCGCCATTGCCTCCAACCTGAATATGTCGCCGGCATTGATGGGCAATACACTGTTGTGGAAACCTGCCTCAACCTCCGTCTTATCAAATTATGTACTGATGGATATTTTTAAAGAAGCCGGCTTACCTGATGGTGTTGTGAATTTTATCCCCGGCGAAGGTTCCGTAATTGGCAATGCTGTTTTTTCTGACAGATATTTTGCAGGCCTGCATTTTACCGGGTCTAATGTAACGTTTAACCGCCTGTGGCAGTTGGCTTCCCAAAATCTTCATAATTATAAATCCTATCCCAAGATTGTCGGCGAAACCGGTGGCAAGGACTTTATCCTAGTGCATGCTTCCTCGCAGGTTAACGAAGTGGCAACTGCCATTGTCAGGGGGGCATTTGAATACCAGGGGCAGAAATGCTCGGCCGCTTCAAGAGCTTACATTCCCGATAATCTTTGGCCCGGAATCAAGAAAAGGGTAGGGGAAATGTTGTCGGAAATTACGGTTGGTGATGTTCGTGATTTCAGCAATTTTATGAATGCGGTAATCAATGAAGCCTCATTCGATAACATCATGCATTATATTAATCTTGCTGAAAAATCAACAGATGCCGAAGTCATATTTGGTGGCAAAGGCGATAAATCGAAAGGCTTCTTCATTGAGCCGACCATCATCGAAACGAGCAATCCTCATTTTGTGACCATGGAAGAGGAAATCTTTGGTCCTTTGCTGACAGTTTATGTTTACAAGGAAAAAGATTTTGAAGAAACCCTCACCCTTGTTGATGAAACCTCTCCTTATGCACTGACAGGAGCCATTTTTGCACAGGACCGCCAGATACTTGATCAGGCAAGCCAGGCACTTAAATATGCAGCCGGTAACCTGTATTTCAACGATAAACCAACGGGTGCCGTGGTTGGTCAGCAACCTTTTGGTGGCTCAAGGCAATCGGGCACCAACGACAAGGCCGGAAGTCACCTTAACCTGCTACGCTGGACCAGCCCACGTACTATTAAAGAAACATTATTGCCGCCAACCGATTTCAGATATCCGTTTATGCGCGAAGAAAAGTGTCATTAATGCCCATGATAGATCATTCAAAAAGAAAGGCTGACCGGTTGGTCAGCCTTTCTTTTTGAATAGTATTTCGTTTACTGCATAGGGGTGACAATCTCAAGCAACTCCGGTAATTCCATGTCCAGCTTTTTGAGGTGGTCCAGGGTGGGAACGCCGTTTTTGGTCCATCCTCTTCTGAAATAAACTGCATCGAGCAATTGCTCGTAGCGGTCTTCGCGATATTTGCGGGTAGCTGACATTTTTTCTTCAAGCGTCATTTTGGTTGGATCGAGGTTCATGTGCTCAACCAGTTGCTTGTCGTATCGTTCTTCGCGCGACAGGTATTCTTCCTGGGTAACAGGCCCTGCTGCGCGATAAGGCTGTGCATCGTGTTTGCGAAGACCGTATCCGCGACGGATATTGAAAATACGCTGGAAGTTATAAACACGCTCAGACTGGCGGATGATTTCATACTTGTCGATGCTGGCCCCGGTAACTGCATTGTAAATAGCGACATAGTTATCGACATGCTCAGGAACTTTGGCTGGTTCATCGCTCAGGGCATTGCTTTCGGGTTCCACATCGTTCCACGGAAGTTTGCAAAGTCCCTGAAGTCCAAACCAGGTGCGGAACATTGGGAAATAGTGCAGTGCTTCGGCTTTTTTTTCGAAAGTAGGAATCTGGTTATTGACCATATCCATAAAAATGAGCCAGGCTTCATCGTGTTGCGGACCTTTGTTGGTCATGGCGTAGCCACCTTGCTGAGCCAGAGATTCTTTTGAAATGTACTGGGAATACTCAAGGCCTTTATTCTCCATGCCGATGTCCTGCAGGAAACCTGGGTCGCCCCATCCATTTTTGGCAAATAATTCCTTCATTTTGCGAACACCCTGTCCGGCGATTTTCCCGAATCCTTCACCACGAGATAGCTGGTGTAACAGGTCCATTGCTGTATCTGCATTACCGAAGTTCAGTTCAAGACCGCCGGTGCGCTCCTTGTTAAGGATTCCGGCTTCGTAGCATTCCATAACAAATCCGAGAATTGTTCCCCACGAGATGGTACAAATGCCATAAGTATCGCAATAGAAATTGGCTTCGATGGTAAAATCGGGATTGAAGATTCCGGCACAGGAGCCCAGCGAGGATGCTGTTTCATATTCCGGTCCATCCACTATTACTTTGGAACCTGCATAGGGTCCGGTGCGCAATTGGTAGTTGTCAACACCTTTGGCACACGACATGTTGCAGCCAATCCAGCAGCCATCGGGAACGCCCTGGGTAAATTTTTCTTTGTAGATGTTAGAGTGAATCTTAAAAGCGTCGGGGTGACTACCAAATTTAAAATTGTTGGTTGGCAGCAGGTCGTAGTCATTCATCACATTAGTAAGGTGGGCTGTGCCTTTTGATCGCATTTCAGCCTGGCTGTTGTCCAACTCACGCATCTCACGGTTGAAGGTACGTCCCCGGGCCATAATTGCATCAAGGTCAACTACGTTGTTCAGGTTGCCTTTGATGCCGCTGGTTTTGGCAACCAATGCCCTGATGCCTTTATCGATAAATACAGTACCGATACCACCACGACCGGCTTGTTTCAGTCGGGTAATTTTTCGTTTTGAATCGAAGAAGCTGAAATTGAGCATTCCGATAAGAGAATGTTTGGCTGCTGTTCCGGCGGAAACCACTGAAACATTTTTGCGGCCATTATCATCATCAGCAAATATTTCGGTTAGCTTTTCAGCGAGCAAATGGCTGTCTTCCGGAAGTGAAAGCGTTTCATAGACTTCTACAATGCCGCGTGTTTCGTCAAAGAATACCACTACATCTTTATCTGTTTTTCCTTGCAGTTCGAGCGCATCAAAGCCGGCGAATTTCAAAAAGGGGCCAAAATAACCACCAACATTGCTGTCAATCACAATATCTGTTTGCGGGGAAATAGTTACCACCAATGATTTGCCAGTGCCTGAATATTGGGTAACACCGCAAATTGGGCCCATTCCGATGACTATTTCATTTTCCGGATCATTCCATCTGGTAGTAGGCGTGGTTGCATCCCAGAGAAGTCTCAGGCCGAAGCCTTTCCCACCGATGAATTTCTCTTTCATTTGAGTGCTTACCGGTTTCTCAAGAATGGTGTTATCGCCGACATTTACATATAAGGTGCGGTTATTATAACCTTTGATAACCGGAGCCAGGTTGTATTTGTACTCTTTAATAAGTTTTAGCGATTTAGTGATTTCTTCTGTGTTCATGTCTGGATGAGGATTTGATTTCTTACTGTGAATCAGTTCACAAATGTACAAAATTTTGCCATTTTCCAAACTTAAGCCATTGAAAAATAGCGTTATGATAGCTCCTGCATAACACTATCTGTAGAGCAACTACTTATGTCGGTTTTTACCGGCTTTTTATAATCAGTTTAAATAATATCTATTCATTTGATTAATTTTTAGCTTATTTTGGGGTTTGGGCGGGTTTTTCTTTATTTTTGCACTAGCCCGGATGTTACGGCAGTTATTAAATCCGTTTATGCCTGTTAGTTATACTGAACAAATATATAAGTATTTGAGTCGTTTTACTGTTGGAATTGCCGGTTGTGGCGGACTGGGATCTAACTGTGCAGTGGCATTGGCAAGGTGTGGTGTTGGTAAGTTGGTTATCGCCGACTTTGATATAGTTACGGTTCAAAACCTTAACCGCCAGTATTATTTTCACGATCAGATAGGAAGGTTAAAGGTTCATGCCCTGCGCGAGAACATTGGGCGTATTAATCCGGAAGTTTCGGTTAAAGCTTTTGATATGAAACTTTGTGTTTCAGATGTTATTGAGCTTTTTGCCGGTTGTGATTTAATTGTGGAGGCTTTTGATAAAGCAGAAATGAAGCAAATGATTATTGAAACTGTACACACTCAGATGCCCGGAAAATTTCTGGTTGCCGGGGTTGGTATGGCGGGATGGGGTAAATCGGATTTAATCCATAACCGTAAGTCAGGCAATCTTATCATTTGCGGTGATGAAATTTCTGAGGTTTCGGATGTACTTCCGATCTTAGCACCTAGGGTTGGAATAGTGGCCAATATGCAGGCAAACGAAGTGCTGGAAATTCTGCTGAAAGATTTTAAGCCTGTTTCGGAGCCTGAACGAAAATGAAAAGAGGGAATTTTTCATGAAGATAATTTTAAATAACAGAGAAGAAGATTTTGCAGCGGATCAGATGACAATAACCGAATTACTGGCTGTGAAAAATTATTCATTCAGGATGTTAGTGGTGAAAATCAATGGCGAACTTGTCAGGCGCCATGAGTTTGACCATAAAACTGTTAAGGATGGCGACGATGTTATGGTTCTTCACCTTATAACCGGTGGTTGATATCCAATTACTTCTGAAACTATAAAAGCACTTCCACCAATAAAAACCAGGTCATTTTCGCCCGAGGCAGACCAGGCAGCATCTAAAGCACATCTTACCGAAGTATATGTTTCTCCTTTCAGATTTAAAACGGAAGCTTCATGCTGAAGTTTAAACGCATCCAGACCTCTTGGAATATCTGCTTTGCAGAAATAATAAGTAGCATCTTCAGGTAACATCGCGAGCATTGAACTTATATCCTTGTCGTCAACAAAGCCAATTACCAGATGTAATTTCCGAAAACTAATGGATTTTAACTGATTGATTACCAGTTGGAAACCATGTGGATTATGACCAATATCGCAGATCGTCAGAGGGTTTTTTCTTAAAATCTGCCACCGGCCCAACAGGTTGGTATTAAGAAGGGTGTTCCTGATGCCTTTTTGAATACTCAAACCTACTGGCTTATATAAAATATTTTCAAGCTTCAGGGCTGAAGTAAGAACTGTAGCCAGGTTTTTTAACTGGTAATCGCCTGTGAGCGGACATTCCAGAATCAATTCCCGTCCGTAGGCGCTTACTTTGACTTTCAATAAGGCCGGGTTTGGCTCAGCAGTCATTCTCTGAACAATGACTTCCTGATCTGCAAAAGAAATGGCTGAGCTGTTCGCTTTCGCGATGGCTTTGAAAATTTCGGTGGATTCCGGATGTATTTCACCGATAACCACCGGTATTCCAGGTTTAATGATTCCACCTTTTTCGCGGGCAATATCAGCGATGGTATTTCCCAGAAACTGGGTGTGATCCAATCCGATGTTTGTAATAACCGACAATAGCGGGTTAATTACATTCGTTGAATCCAGTCGGCCGCCCATGCCCGTTTCAATTACTGCAATCTCCACCTTCTGCGCGCTGAACCAACTCATGGCCAGTCCGAAACTCATTTCGAAGAAAGAGGGCTTTATTCTTTCAAAATCTCCTTTGTATTGTTGAACGAACCTGCAGACAAACTCCTCTGTAACCATTTCGCCGTTTACTTTAATGCGTTCACGAAAGTCAATCAGGTGAGGCGAGGTGAAAAGTGCGGTTTTATAGCCTGATTCCTGCAAAATTGAGGCAAGCATATGCGAGACGGAACCTTTTCCATTGGTGCCGGCAATATGAACAGAGGCGAAGCTATTTTGTGGATTTTCGAGGAGATTACAAATTTCAATTGTATTATCAAGGTTGGCTTTATAGGCTGATGCCCCGATAAGGTGAAATGCCGGAAATCTGCTGAACAGATAGTTCAGGGTTTGCTGATAGTTCATAAAAATCAGGAATCAATTAAGCTCGAAGATATAGGTTACAGTGCCTTTCTGCTCTTCCGGAGCATCTTCTTTCGGACTAAAACGAGCCTGCCGGGCGGCCTGTTCGGCCAGTTGCCTGAGTTGAAGATTTGAAGTTGTAGTGCCTTTTGCCCCGGCTATTACCCTGGTGACCAAACCTGCACGGTTCACAAAAATGGTTACTACTACTGTTCCTCTTTCGCTGAAATTGTTGTTTGGCCTTGGTATTTGTCTGGAACTGCGTCCGGCCAGATCGAAGGAAACGCCTCCGCCTGAACCACCGGAGCCGTCATAATTATCCGAGCCTGGGGTTCCATTGGGTTTTCCCTGATCACCAGGTTTTCCTGTAATACCCTGATTGCCACCACCGCTTGAATTTCCTTGTTTTCCTTTATAGATGGCGTTCGGGTTAACAACCGGCTGAGGTTCAGCTTTGGGTGCAGGTTTTGGGCTTGGTCTGGGCTCTGGCTTATCAATTGGAAGAGGCTTGTCTTTTTTTACCGGTTCAATGGCTGGATTGTCCTCCGAATTATCGGTAACCAGGTCTTCTTTAGCTGTGGATGCACTGGATGGGGGAGCGGCTTGTGCTCCGGCAGCGAGTTGCTCGGGTTGAATTTCGCCCATACCTTCGTCCGAATTGCCAAGATTTACCTCTACACCCGCTTCCTCTGGCAAAGGCAGTGGCGTTTTCAGGGCCATCAGCAGCAGACCAAGCAGCAACAGAACATGAAAAACAATGGTTCCTAGCAGCCCTTTTATATTATCCCTGTCAATTTTCACGATTTTTTTTGTGTTGATTTTTTCAAAAACCCTGCCAAAAATATTTTTTATAACTGTTCACTTATTTTGCTGGTTTTGTAGCAAGAATCACCTTATGCTTTGCCCCGGTAAGTTCGTTTATCTGGTTAACTGCATCTATCAAGGTTACAACGTATTGAACCGGAACACTCTGATCGGCCCTGAGCACAATGGAGGCGTCGGTTTGGCCAACTAGTTTGTTCCCGAGTGTTTCAACAAGAAATTCCTGGGTCACCTGGTTTTCCTCAACAAAATAATTGTAGTTGCTGTCGATATAAACAGTAACCGATTGCTTGGCCATGGTCTTACTGTTGCTCGAAGGAAGCAGCAGCTTAATGGCATTCGGACTTACCAGTGTAGAAGTGAGCATAAAAAAGATAAGCAGCAGAAATACCAGATCAGACATGGAGGCTGTGCTGAAGTCGGTACTTATTTTATTTCTTGATTTTATTGCCATGAGTGGTTATTTAGTTGAAAACACCTTGCTTTGCTTAGTAACTCATGCAGCAGGCTCATGCAGCAGATCCATAAATTCAGTTGCTCTTGCTTCAAGAATAAATACTACTTTCTCAACTCTGGCTACCAGAATGTTATAGCTGATATAGGCGATGATACCAACAATCAGTCCGGCCACAGTAGTTACCATTGCCTGGTAAATTCCCCCGGAAAGCAGCCCAATGTCGATGTTGTTACCTGCCATTGACATATCATAGAAAGCCTGAACCATTCCGATAACAGTTCCCAGAAATCCAAGCATTGGCGCTGATCCGGCAATGGTAGCAAGGGCTGCCAGGTTTTTCTCAAGCTTAGCCACTTCAAGCTTCCCCACATTTTCAATGGCTGCATTGATGTCGTTCAATGGCTTCCCGATGCGGATAATTCCTTTCTCAATCATGCGGGCTATGGGTGTCCGGTTGTTTTTGCAAAGCGACAATGCTGAATCAATTCGGCCATTGTGGATAAAATCCCGGATATTATTCATAAAATTATGCTCATCGCGTGCAGCACGGTTAATGATAATATACCTTTCGATGAAAATGTAAACAGCAATTACCGACATAATGGCAATGGGTAGCATAATCCAGCCTCCCTTAAGAGACAACTCCCATATCGATAGGCTTATTTCGCTAGGCTGAGGCGCTTTGGCTAAAGTATTTGTCACCGTATCAGTTAACGCAGTGACTGGTTGTGTAATTTGCAGAAGGATTCCTGAAATCATTGTTGTTTGGTTTAATTCACAGTAAAATTAGGCTAATTGTACAATACGCTGAAGGCTTAGTTGTATAAACTATCAACACCGTAATGTTAATAGTTAACTCATTTTTTGATTAAATATTATGAAGCCAAAAATTAAGCAGGGCAAAAAGACTGGTTAGCCTTCTGCCCTGCAGGTTTAATTACTGAAAATCATCAGGTTACATAAATGCTGACATTGCCATCTTAAGCAATACGAGTACAATTATTATAACTGCAAAAATGATGATAAAGGGTTTAAATCCGGTCATGCCGGCATTTTCGGTTTTTTGTTCTGACATTTTATAAGGAAATAGAATTATACACATGCCTGCCTTAACATAAGTTGATAGCAGGAAGAATTATCCAGGACGATTAAAGCTGTAGGTCAGTTTCATAACCTCAGCCTGCGCATGGTAATTACAATTTTCCTTAAACATAAGACGACGGGCGTAAATTGATTGTCGAACAGAGAGTTGGTAACAGAAGTCCGGAATTTGAACCCATTCAGAAATTCGGGTACCGTCAGGAAAACGACCGAAAGTGGGATAACGGTATTGCTGAAAGTTCTGATACTATGTTCCTCAAACGGGATAAGACAAAAACTCTGTTGCTCAAAAGCTAATTGTCCGCTTTGTCCTTGCTGTAGTGATAGGGTGGGAATCTGAACCGATAGAAATAAAGCCAAAGCATAGAGAATAGCCAGTAATGACTTACGGGCAATTGTCCTTAACGAATTAGCTGGTGCTTTAGTTTTCATAGAATATCTCGTTGTAAATATACGACTAAATTCAGTAATATGATGCAGTAGTTTTCTTTCATTTTAAAAGTAATTTCTTTTAACTTATCACTATGAAAACATCCTTTAATCGCACATCACAGAGTAATTTTTGATTTGTCCCGGGGATGGTGCCGAATAAATTTTCTTAAACTTTCAGTCTCATTGGAAAAGGTTTTTTATATTTCTGTGTCAAAATCAATGTAATTTAACCGGAAATTATCAGACAACGCTTTATGACTGACCTCGAATTGCTGAATAAACTGGCTCAGGGCGACTCTTCGGCCGGACGGCAGTTTGTTGACAACCATCAGGTTAATGTATATAATGTGTGTTATAGTTTCTTACAGAATGAGCACGATGCTGAAGATCTGGCTCAGGAAGTGTTTATTGAAGCTATGAGAAATGCTTCAAAATTCAGGGGCGATTCAAAATTGAGTACCTGGCTTTACCGGATTGCGGTAAACCGTTCGCTTAATTACCTGCGCGACAATCGAAAACGCCGTTTCTGGAAAGATATCGACTCTTTGTTTGCTTTCAATTCAAATTCTGAGGAAAATTTGGAAAGAGGGCCGGTTGTCAACAATGATTACCTGGAGCAACAGGAGCAGAGGCTGCTGATCGGAAGAGCAATACAATCACTTCCTGAAAATCAGCGCATCGCTTTTACCCTCAATAAACTTGAGGATCTTTCATACGCTGAAGTTTCTGAAATCATGCAAACAAGCCTGTCGTCTGTTGAATCTTTGATTCATCGCGCACGCACTGGTTTACAAAAGAAATTAAAGAACTATTATGATAGTTAAATAATAAACCGCAAGTTATGAGAAAGTTGCGTGTCAAAACAAAAAACAAATCAACCATGAAATGCAGGGAAGCAGAAATGCTGATCATTGATTTTGTTGCCCAAAGCCAGTTTGCCCAAATGCAGACCGGGCTTTCGGAGCACCTTGTTTCGTGTAATTCATGTACCAGGCTATTGAAGGAATATGGCAGTGGGTTCAATACCCTGGTATCCGGCCGCCGTACAACTCCAGATCCCGGATTTTATGGCAAAATGATGATCAAAATGCAATCGCAGGATGATGTGCAGCCTGAAAGCAAAGGCCCACTCAGCAAAATTATAAACTTGAGTCCGGCAGTTTTGGCAGTTGCCGCCTCGGTAATTTTGGGCATCTGGCTGGGAGGCAGGTTGTTTGCAGTAACTGAATCCGGAACCGGAACAGGCTACAACTTATCCGGTGAGGAAAGGACGGGTTTGGTTGCGGAATTCGCAGGTGACATTCACCTGAACGATGAAATGACCCTGTCGCTTGAAGACTACCTTATTAACGATGAAAATCCTGTCAACCATGATATCAAATAACCACAGCAGACTCATATTACTCATTGCTATAATTTTGACCATCATAAATCTGGCAGCTGTTACTACGGTCATGGTTAACTATAGAAAGTATCATAACCATGATTCCGAAAGACCTTTTCAGATGGAAAGGGGAGATGACAGTATGGTGAATGCACCGGGCCCGGCATATCTTATCAGGGAATTGGGCTTTAACGATGAGCAGCAGCAGGCTTTCCGTGAATCGAGACGTAAATTCAGGGATGAAGCTATGCCTTTGTTTAATGAAATCAGGCAATTGAATGCTGATCTGATTGACGAAATTGTAAAAGATAAACCGGATACCCTGAAACTTGATTCACTGAGCAAAAATATTGGCAGGATAAACGCACGGGTTAAACAGCTTTCCATCAGGCATTTGCTTGAGGTTAAATCAACAGCTACACCTGAGCAGAAGGAAAAACTGGTTTTCTTTTACCGTGAATTACTTTCACACGACAGCGGACCGATGGGGAAAGGCATGCAGCATCGATACCGCCATGGGCAAAAGCACTCAGGGAATAATTAATCTAAACTAATCATAAACTTTAAAAACAATAACATGAAAAATTCAGGATTTAAATGGATTGCATTACTTATGGGTTTTGCAATGATTTCAATGTTTACAAGCCAGGCAATAGCTCAGGGATCTGGCAGGGGCAGAGGTATGGGCCCTGGTGATGGTAAAGGCAATTGCCTTGCAGCTATTCCTGGTCTGACTGAAGAGCAACGCACCGCCATCGATCAGCTCAGGGCTAAACACATTCGGAAAGCAGAACTTGTCAGGGCTGAAATTGGCGAAAAAGAGGCCCGGATGAATACGCTGAAACTTGCTGAAAAGCCCGACGAAAAGGCGATTGACAATAATATTGACGAAATCTCCAAACTCAGGGGTGACCTGATGAAAGAGCGCGAAGCCCATCAACGCGAAGTAAAAGCGCTACTCACCGATGAGCAGAAAGCGTTTTACGATGCCAGACCACGTAAAGGCCGTGGAAATGGATACGGTAACAATCGCCAAGGGAAGCAAGGTAGAAATGGCAGAGGAATGGGTTACGGACCGGGAAATTCCGGCAACTGCCCTTATGCTAAATAACATTTTATCATACTATAGAAAAGCAGACCCCAGTCCCTGGGTCTGCTTTTTTAATATTTCATGTTTTATGGATAATTCATTGCTTCGTCTGATCTATTCCCAGGTAAGGTTAAAAGCATTAGCTCCATTGAGGCATCCTACGTGCATGGCCTCCTGGTTCTGCATGATAGCTCCACCATAATAGTTAAAGTCAAAAACAACCGGCGTGTCAAACCAACTGTCAACATTCATGGTCAAATCAGCAGTTTTAGTCTTTCCGGATTCTAAAATAAAAGGAGTTACAGACGGTTTTACGGTAAAAGCATTCTGAATAAAACCGGTAATATCTGAAACATTTCCTGAATTATTCGCGTAAATCTGTCCAATGCCCAGGTGGAAATTAAACGGCAATCGCGTTTCCTGTGTATTTTTCCACCAACCATTTATCATCAGATAGTGGTAACCACCGCCCAGCATTTCGGGCCAGGCCATATTTACCTCAGGTGGGTTTACAAAAAGAAACGACTTGTTTTTCTCCGCAGAAATGCCAAAAGTAAACGTCAGGCTGTCATAACTACCGGCCGGTATATCATTCCCAACTGTCCATTCAAGTGATTCCGGCATATTCAGATCAATGTAATGAATGTCGTCCCAGGTAGCCGGTTCAATCACTCTGCCATCGTGGAGGTAAAGTTTAATATCCGAGATAAAGTACATTATTTCAGTTACCTCATAATCGTTGCCGGCCGTGTTGGAATAGATCATGCTGTTCAGAATCAGATTTTCGCCGTTGACGGTATGATGAAATTTTAATTTCAATGCGGCGCTGGCAGGCTTTTCTTCTTTATCGCGGCAGCCGGGTAATAGTGTTACCAGGACTAAAACCAGGATGGTTAAATACTTTTTCATCTTTGATGTTTTAATTGAATTCCAATCACAATAGTCCGTTAGATTTTTGACTCACGCCTGTCTGCTTGAATGCTCAAGCAATCAGGCAAAGACGTAAAGACACCGCCGAAATGGCGGGGCAGGCAACAAAGGTTTTCTTTTCAATTATTTGGAAATAAAATTTGTTTTCATAATTAATTAATTTTCAGTCAAATGCAAAAGTTTAACGAAGTAATGAGTCAATAAACCTAAATAACTAATTTAAGACTTACAAATAACGTTCGACCTGGCTCAAAAAGTTTACCGGTTGTTCCGGGAAGTTTTCGGTTCAGGTGGTCATAATATGCTTTGTTAAATAAATTGTTAACCCCGACACTAAATGTTGCAAAGTTGCATGGTTTATAATCGGCTGATATATTGACGAGTACATACCCGGGTGTCGATTCTTCGTAAGAGGCTTCTGAAACCTGTTTCTGACCGGCCACGGCTCTTAACGCGAATGCAGGATTCAGTCTGCCTTTCAAAAAATGATAAGTGGTTTTCAGCATTGCTTCAAATGGGGGAATTTCCGGGATTGGGTCATTTTTTAGATTTACAGCCCCGGCAGCCTGCCCGTTTTCCAGTATTATTTTTTCAATGACAGGGAAATAAGCATAGGTATAACCAGCCGAAAGTGCCAATCCCCAAAATTCTGTCAGTGCTGAAGTCAGGCCTGCTTCGAAACCATAAAGTACCGCACGGTTAATATTATTGAATTGTTTTACCCCCGGAGCTCCCATACTCAAAGGCCTGGCAACTGAAGGCGGAAGCAGCGTTCCGGTAATAAAGTTCTTCACATCTGACCTGAACAGATTAACGTAGAGTTTTGAAGTGTTATGTTGATAATCGAACATCAGGTCGGCCTGATAGTTTATTTCGGGTTTTAATTCAGGATTTCCCAGGTAATCATACTTGTCGAAACCGGTTGCCAGAAATTTAATATAGCGTTCCTGCATGTCAGGTGCACGAATTCCCCTTGCCAGTCCAAGCGAAAGCCGGACTTTCTGGCTAATTTGCCAGTTTCCGCTTCCCGTAAGACTAAAAAGCAACCTGCTTAACGGTTTTGCTTCAAACCAGGTTATGTCATTTTTGATGATGACCAGTGTATCCCCTGAATTGCTGTGATTAAATTCGAAGCGAACGTTGGCAGAATAGCTGAACTTCCTGTTTTCGGAAGAGACACCTGCAAAAAGCCCGCTGTTGAATATAAACGCCTCTTTCCAGAGATTTAGCTTCTTTTCTGAAATAAATTCCTGTCCATCCATTTGCATAATCATCCGCATTTCCCGGGTTCCGTCTTTCTGAGACAATTCTGTATCAAAGCCTCCGTTTATCAAAAATCTGCCCTTTGTTCGTTGCAGAAAAAGCCGGGCTCCGGAAATGCTGGTGTTAACTTTTGCAACTGCCTGCATAATTCCTTTATTGGGTGGAACAATCTGAGAATACTGAGGTCTGAAGCTGTTATCCATCTCATGATAAACACGGGTGTGATAACCCGATATCTGTAGTTTTTTAGCAGAAATATGCGGATCCTGCTGAGTAAACACTGCGGAGAAAATATGAGTATTGTCTGCAATTTCGTCCATGGCAAGTGCCGGGAACATTACATCGCGTCCAAAATCTCCTTTATAGGAGAAGGCAAGTGTTTCTTTGGGATTCAGCCGGAATCCGATATCTGCTGACAAATTCTTTTTGGCAAACGCAGACTCCCATTCTTTCCCATTCCCGTCGGTGTAATTCCCATAGTCTTTTATACCAGTTCCCAGACTGTAATAAATTTTATTGTCTGAACCCGAAACAGACAAATGTTGCCTGAATCCATTCCGGTTGGCATCATAACCTGAGATAGAGACCAGCTTAGGTTTACTTTTGACAAAAGGATTGTCTGCACGGGTGATTATCCGGATACTGCCGGCAGGAGAGGAGCCGTATGCAAGCAGGTAGGGGCCTCGTACAATTTCAATTCGTTCAATTAATTCGGGTTCAATATGTGCAATTACCGGATCCATGCGATTGGGGCAGCCCCCTTCGATGTGTATGCCCTCATCCAGAAAGATGTTCAGTTGTGAATACCTGAAACCGCGCACAACCGGATCAACGGCGTAACCTCCCCGGCGTATTCCACTGATATTGGGTTCTCCACGAAGCAGCTCACCAATATCTGCTACATTGATTTTCTTCAATAGTTCCCCGGAGATTATTGTTCGGGGAGCCAGCCGGTTGATCATCAAATCTGAAATAACCACTTCCGGAAGTTTCACGATGGTGTCAGAAAGCACCTGCCCTGAAGCAAGAATGCTGAAGAGTGCCAAAACTGCAGTGAAACCGGCTCGTTGCAGTATTTGTCTGTTTTTCATTTTTAGATTACAAAATTGTAGCCTTTTTTTTGAATTTGAATAATGGCAAATGTTAATCATTTATTAGGATAACAGGAATTGTTAACGAATCCGGATTAAAGTGAATTACCTGTTCCAATTAATGCTGACAACAAACATCGGGGTTGCTGTCGAGTTGGTCCGTTAGCAGAAGTTTAACAGCCTGTCGCGCGTTTTCTTCACGACTAACAAATACTTTTTTACCTGCCCCTGTCAGGTCATTAAATAGCCTTTGCCCCATGCCACCGGCAATAACTGCCTCACAATCTGCCAGGACACCCAATATTCCAGTATGAGAATGGGTATGTTCGCCATTCTGATGGTGATGTTCTTCTGTATGTTCTGTATGTTGACCGAGGGCGTGGCCTGTAACAGTATTTTCACGATACTCCTCGCTGAGTATCTCCTGTTTGCTGGTTTTAAAAACAATAAACCCACGGCTGCGTCCAAAATGAGCCGATACGGTTAATCCATCGTTACTGGGTATTGCTATATTCATGGTAGTTAGAATTAGGTTGTTAGAAAAAGTATACTTAAAAATGATTCCTCAAGCGGAATAACTATGGCAAATTTACAAATATATAATGAACGGATGTTCATAATTGAATTAAATATTCTTTCTGATCAACATTTTACTGAATAAAATAATAAAATATCAGGTTGGATTATTGATGCTTTGCGGCTGGTAAACCGCTCCACCGCAATTATCGCGCGATGCTCCGGTAACCTCGGCCAGGCAATTATTCTGGTTTCTGATACGGAGAACGCCAAGCAATGCGAAGATAAGTGCTTCTTTGAAGTCGATGGTTTCATTGCCGGGAATTTCAACTTTTATGCTGCTGAGTTGGGCAATGCGCTCCATCAGAAAATGATTGTGCGCACCACCACCGGTAAAAAGGGCAATACCTCCTGTTTTTGCAGGAAGGGCTCTGCTGATTTGAACTGCAATGTGCTCTGCAAAAGTACGGAGTATTGTTTCTGGTTTTAGTCCTGAATTGGACAGTATTGGTATGATATGCGCTTCCACCCATTCACGGCCAAGTGACTTTGGGCCGGGGATTCTGTAATAATCAAGGCTGTTGAGCTGATGTAAAAGTGCACTATCCAGAGTTCCTTTTCTCGCAATTAACCCGGACTCATCCATTTTCAGTCCAAGTTTCGCGGCTTCGCGGTTCAGGATAAAGTTAGCCGGGCATATATCCCAGGCCATCCTTCTGCCGTCCGTTTCGAAAGATAGGTTGGCAAACCCGCCGATATTGACGCAGGCCGCGTAATGGCCGAACAATAGTTTGTCGCCAATAGGAACCAATGGAGCCCCGTGTCCGCCTAAGGCAACATCCAGACTTCTGAAATCACACACGGTTGTTATGCCTGTAGTTGCTGCAATATCGGCTCCGCTTCCAATCTGCAGGGTCATTCCTTTATCGGGCCGATGAAAAATGGTGTGCCCGTGACTGGCAACAAGTTCGGGTTTTATTGCACTATCTTTCAGAAAATGTTTACAGGCTTGTCCTATCCACCTGCCATAAGCATTGTGGATTAGAGAAATGGTGAGGGCGTCGGCTTCATGGAGTTGCCGGAGATTTACCAGCCATTCTTCGGGATAGGGGATGGTTTCGGCTTTTAAAATTTGATATTGCCAATTATCAATGCTGGTGTCAAACCGGCAAAGTGCCAGGTCGAGACCATCGAGCGAGGTGCCGGACATTATTCCAAGGGCTACTATTGACTTTTTCATTGCTGCTAAAGGTAAGGAGTAACCGCTTCAAGTTTCATGCCCCGCGAACCTTTCACAAGAATGGTGGCTCCTTCGGGCTTTTTCGCCGAAAGGTATTCATTGAGTTGATTCACCGTCGCAAAGGCTTTAACTTTCGGAATACCGGCAGCCGCTTCTGCAAAATGAGGTCCGGCTGTTAGAATAAAGCTAAAATTCTGTTTCAGTGCAAGTTCCAGTATTACTTTATGTTCGGCTGCGGCCTCTACGCCAAGTTCAAACATATCGCCCAGAATCAGAATTTTAGGACTATCCGCCATAGCCGAAAAATTAAGGAGGGCAACCCGCATACTCGATGGGTTCGCATTGTAAGCATCCATAATCAGGGTGTTGTGTGCTGTTCGAATAATCTGCGAACGGTTCATCTTTGGTTCGTAATTGCCGATGGCCTTAACTGCAGCCACGGGTTCAACCCTGAAATGGCTGGCAATACAGAGGGCTGCCATAACGTTTTCGAAATTATAATTGCCGGCCAGCTTAGTAATGACTGAAGCTCTGAACGGTTGTTCGATGTTAAATTCCAAAAGTTGGCCACGACTGTTCAGACTACCCCTGAAGTTAGCTTCGGCTGATTCCCCGTAGGTAACCCTCGTCAATCCGGTAGTCAGTGACATTAAAAATTCATTGTCTGCATTCACAAAAACAGTTCCCCCGTTATTGCGAAGGTGGTGGTATAATTCACTTTTAGCCTTTATCACGCCTTCCGCGCTCCCGAATCCTTCCAGATGTGCCTTGCCTATATTGGTGATAAGTCCGTGAGTCGGGCGGGCTATTTTGCAGAGGTCGGCAATTTCACCAATATGGTTGGCTCCCATTTCAATGACTGCAATTTCGGTTTCGGGTTTAATCGTTAGCAAAGTGATCGGTACTCCGATGTGATTGTTAAAGTTGCCGGTTGTGGCGTGGGTAATGAATCTGGCAGATAAAGCGGCGGCCATCAGTTCCTTGGTTGTGGTTTTTCCATTGGTGCCGGTTATCCCGATAACCGGAATCTTCAGGGAGTTTCTGAAGTCTGAAGCCAGTTCCTGCAAAGAGGCAAGCACATCGTCCACAAGCAGTGTCCGATCATCAAGATAATAACCGGGATCATCAATCACTGCATAGGCTGCGCCATTATTCAATGCATTACCGCAATATTGGTTCCCATTGAAGTTGTCACCTTTGAGTGAAAAGAAGATACTGCCTGGCTGGGCGATACGGGAATCGGTTGAGATATAAGGGTGTTGCCTGTATCTGAGCAGTAGCTCTGCGGATGTTGTTTTATGCATATTTCGAATTTGTAGCATTAGGCAATAGTATTGATAAATCCTTCCCGAAAATAGGAAATAAATATCTGACCCTGTCATTATGCGAAAAAAAAAAGCCCACCTGACTATACAGGCGGGCTATTTAATTCCGGATTTTGATTTATTTTTTCTTTTTTCCGTAAGCTCCTCCGACTCTACCCATGGCACAGCGGAAACCAATGAAATTGGTTGCCTGGTTCTCATCAAGGTAACGGCGGATGGATGGGCTTAGATAGTAAGCCGGATCTTTCCATGAACCACCTTTGTAAACCCTGGAATGATCACTAATGAGCGAGGACTTGCCCAATTCATACATCATGTTGGTAGTGTTGATGGAATCTGCGGGAGCTGTTGTCCAATCGGGGTTAATGGTTGATTGGTAGTCACCATCGAGATAGTTTACCTGATTGGCACTACGGTAGTTAAAACGGTCTTTACTTTCTTCTGTGGTAACTTCGCGATATTTGATACGGCCAAGGCTATCTTTAGGTGCCAGAAAGCCTTCAGCATCGGTTTCTTTGGTTTTAAATATATTGCCACGAAATGGTGCATAATCGGCCATGTCTTCAAAAGTAAGTGGACGGTAAACGTCGAGTACCCATTCAGACACATTACCTGCCATATTATAAAGGCCATAGTCATTTGGCCAGTATGATGCAACTTCAGCAGGAAGATCAGCACCATCGTTGAGACTACCGGCAACGCCCATGTAGTCACCCCGGCCACGTTTGAAGTTGGCAAGAAACTGTCCGTAATATTTTTTCTGATCTGTGCGGACAATGGTTCCGTTCCACGGATAGACCCTGCGTTCAACAACTCGTTCATAAACAGTTGTTCCAACAAGTCCGAGTGCTGCAAATTCCCATTCTGCTTCGGTTGGAAGTCTGTATTTGGGAACGAGAATACCATCCTCAAGCTTGGCGCGGCGTTCGCCGGTCCCGCTTGGGTTAAGGTCTTTAAGGGGCTTGTTTACAAGACCTTCATACTGACCTGCTAGGTATGCTTCTGAATTGAAATTATTTTCATTGCGCTGGTCAGGATCGAAATCAAGAACGCCTTTCCGGATCAGCATCATTTCATTTACACGATCGGTGCGCCACAAACAGTATTCATTCGCTTGCACCCAACTAACACCAACTACCGGGTAATTGCGGTAAGCGGGATGTCTGAAGTAAGTTTCAACCAATGGCTCATTGTATGCCAGCTTTTCTCGCCATACCAGGGTGTCGGGCAAGGCTTTGCGGTAAACTTCAGGATAATCGGTACCAAAAACCCGGCTCAGCCAGTAAAGATATTCTACATAGTCAACGTTGGCCACTTCAGTCTGGTCAATGTAAAAAGACGGAACAGTTACCCTGCGCGGGATATTGTCCCAGTCGTACATTGGATTATCGGTGGTACGTCCCATGGTAAAAGTGCCACCTTCGATCATCACCAGGCCTGGTCCAATGGCTTGTTCATTGTATTTGGTATTTACCTGGTAACCCCCGTTTTTAGAATTATTGTATTCCCATCCTGTGGTTTTGGATGATTCTTTCGAACAGGAGGATGCAATAAGCAAAACGGAAGCAAGGATTGAAAGTTTCTGACAGATGTTGCTGTAGCTGATCATTTCAGGTTTTATTGTTTGTTGATAATTGATAACTAGAATCTGGGGCATTTTATTGCCTTCTGTTTAATAGTTTTTTGACCGCAGTCAAATTGCCAGGCAAATGAAACTTCATGGGCCCCCCCGGTGGCATTGGTTAATCGGGAAACAGTGTAATCGTAACTGTACCCTACTTTAAATTTTGCCTGCTGAAATCCAACCAAAGCAATCACAGCATCCGGGTTTTCAAAATTATGTCTGAACCAGGTTCCTAAAACAAAAGGATAAACATTAAGGTACATTCCAAGATTCAACTGGTGAAATTTTCCTTGTTGCTGATACATAACATTAGGCGACAAACTGAGGTCTTCAACATCACCTGATTTCAAGCCGTTTCTCATGTCGATCAATGCGCCGGCATGAGCGGTTATTTTCATATCAAGGTTGCTGCTGCCGTTGCTGTAAAAGGAGTTGTCAGGTTGGGTCAGGTGATTAACCGCAACCCCTCCATAAAGGCGTTCGTTGTAGCCGAATAGTAAACCAGCTGAAAAATCAATCATTCCTATATTCAGCCTGTCGGGAGGGCTTTCCTGGGTCGGAGGGAGGTTATTGTCGAAGCCGGACAATAACTGATCTTCAAAAATAAGTTTATTCCAGTTGAGTTTATTTTGAATATAAGTCCCCTGAAATCCTGCATTCATGGTAAGACTTTTAGTCAGGTTAACCCTGAAAGAATAGATAGCACTTGCCTGCGTGTTGGTGAGAATACCGTCAGCCATGTTCTCTGACATAACCAGAAAACCAACACCTCCTGAAACTGCATCAACAAATTGATCATAAGCCACCGAATAAGTTACAAAACTAGCGGGGATTGATGGCCATTGATTGCGGTAATTAAGGGTAAGCCTTGGGCATATTTTTGATCCGGCAAGCGCAGGATTAAGGTACATCGGATTACCATAATACTGCGAAAACGAAGCATCCTGTGCCCTTACCAGGCTGCCAGTAAGCACAATGAGCGCAATTAGAAGGAGCTTTAGTTTCATGTGATAGCGAATTTCAGCAGCCAATATTACGAATATTTTTTAATATCATTCACCAGCCCTTGAAAAAATGTTATTAATATCCCTGATTTGCTGCAATAACGAAAATAGTTTGCCGTTAGTATGCCATACAGATAAATTGACTTATCTGTGTCGCCTGCAAAGATATAATAAATGAACTTATTGGTGACTTTTTATGTTCATTTTAGTAATTATCCGGTATATGCACGCTGAATTGCTTGTTAAAGGACATATCCGGCTAATGAAGAACTACCTGACTACTTAAAAAAGAACAATGATTTCTGTAAACAGACCCTTATATAATAAAGTGTTAAAAGTATTATTGATACTGGTTTCACTTTCAGCGTTTCATGCTTATTCTCAGGAATCAGTACATTGGCTTCAACCTTTCCGGGAAACACTGCCCGATGGGAAAAGTAAGTCGTGGCTTAATTGCGAACAGTGCTTTAATAGTGAGGAAAACGGACTTCCTGTTTTCACGTTCTTTCGTGAAGTGGATTTTCAAATTCAATCAGTCAGCCTCACCGATACCCATTTTGAACCACTTACCGAACAGGAATCTCAGGCTTTAGGCAGCATCAGTGCTTTGGCTGTAATAGCAACTCCCGAATTAACTCATGAGATTGTTTACGACCGTGGGAATCCTCTTTTACGACTATCACTGGTGCCTTTAAGGCGCAATATTTCCAATGGTGCTATTGAGAAATTAATCTCTTTCGATGTGAAAATTGAGCAGGACAATCAGCGACAACTAAAATCGGATCAGGCCTTGAGTTACGCATCTTCTTCTGTTCTGAGCAGTGGCGATTGGTATAGGGTTTCGGTTTCCAAAACAGGTTTGTATCAACTCACCTACAATGATCTTTCTGCGATGGGGATTCAGGTTGCGGGTCTTGGTTCATCAAAAATCAGGGTTTATGGATACGGTGGTGGCATGTTGCCTGAAAAAGCCGGGACTCCCCGCTACGATGATCTGCCGGAAATTCCTGTGATGGTTGTAGATGGAGGAGACGGTGTTTTTAATCCCGGCGATTATATTTTATTTTATGCCAGGGGGCCGATGAAATGGACTTTTAATCCCCAGTCAGGTTTGTTTGAACACCAGTCGCATTTATATTCGGACATTGCCTGTTATTTCATTACCACCAGCGCTGATGATGGGCTAAAGATACAGGAATTTCCGCAACCCGCTTCTGCACCTGTAGCTGCCATTACCAGCTATAACTGGTTTGATGTCTATCACCCAAATGAAGTTAACCTGATTAAATCCGGGAAAGAATGGTTTGGCGATAATTTTGACATTATCACCGAAAGGAATTATTCATTCAGTAACTTTGAAGCAGAACTTTCCGCATCTGCAACCGTGAGGCTAAGTGCTGTTGCCCGTTCAGTGCTGTCGAGCAACTTTACCTTAAAAGCCGCAGGAAGCACTTTTAATATGTTTGTTTCGCCCATTATTACTGAATTTAACACGGATTATGCCAGAAGAAGCAATGAAACTTTCGTCATCAATCAACCTGATTTTGCTGCCGGCTTTAGCCTCAAATTCAATAAATCAACCGGCTCTGCGCTGGGCTGGCTCAACTATATTGAAGTTAATGCTCTCGCCAGGTTAATTCTGAAGGATGGACAAACTTCTTTCAGGCATACCGGTCAGCAGGGAGTTGTGGAATACAGGATTTCCGGGGTTACCAAACCTGTTTTGCTCTGGGATGTTACCGATCCGATCAGGCCTGGTTATATCAATGTTTCAGCTTCGGGAGGTCAGGTAGTTTTCAAGGCTCTGGCCGATACACTTCGCGAATACATAATCAGTGACGATCAAAGTTACCTGAAGCCTGTTTTTGTTGAAAAGGTAGCAAACCAAAACCTGCATGGCTTCCCTTCCTATTCCATGATCATTGTGGCACATCCTGACTTTGCCCAGGAAGCTTCCAGGCTTGCTACTTTTCATGCTCAGCATAACAACCTCAATGTAGTAGTTGTGCAGCCTCAGGCTATTTACAATGAGTTCTCCAGCGGTGTGCAGGATATCAGTGCCATCAGGGATTTTGTCAGGATGCTCTGGAAACGGAATCAGGGATCTCCGAATCCCCGTTTTCTGCTTTTGTTTGGTGATGCCTCTTATGATCCCAAAAACAGACTTGCCCATAATACCAATTTCGTTCCCACTTTTGAGTCACCTGAATCGTTTCATCCGGTTACTTCTTATGTAACCGATGATTTCTTTGGTTGTCTTGACGACAATGAAGGCGGGCTTTCAACTGATGTCCCGGATATTGGAGTAGGCAGGCTTCCGGTTCAAACCGTTGCTGAAGCAACTATGGCTGTCGATAAAATTATTCATTACGCCACTGATAACGAAAAAGTTCAGGGAGATTGGCGAAATATGATCGCTTTTGTCGCAGATGACGGAGATAATGGTGATGGCAACATTCACATGCAGCAGGCTGATATGTTGGCAACTTTAATTGACACTACCTACAGGAATTATAACCTTGACAAGATATATTTTGATGCATATAACCAGATTTCAACGCCCGGTGGCCAGCGCATACCCGATGCGTCTGCAGCCATTAACCAAAGATTGGATAAAGGTGCTTTAATCGTTAATTATACCGGACATGGTGGTGAAGTTGGCTGGGCGCACGAAAGGGTGCTTGAAGTTGCCGACATTAAAAGCTGGACCAACTACGACCGAATGCCGGTTTTTATGACAGCCACCTGCGAATTTAGCCGTTTTGATGATCCTGCATTGCAATCTGCCGGAGAACTGGTTTTTCTGAATCCCAAAGGTGGTGGTATAGCACTGTTTACAACCTCAAGACCCACTTTCGGAACACCTAATTTTTCTCTTTCCCGGAGTTTTTATAATATTGCCCTTAAGCCAATTGCTGATGGAATGCCATTTCTGGGCGACCTGATCAGATTATCCAAACTTGCCTCCGGTGCCGATAATAACAGTAAAAAGTTTGTATTGCTCGGCGATCCGGCTATGAAGATGGCTTATCCTGAATTTAAAGTACTGACTCTCGGAATAAATGGCAGGTCGGTTACCGAAGTTGTTGATACACTGAAGGCATTGAGTGAATTGACCATTAATGGCATTATAGCTGATGCGCAGGGAAACCTGATGAGTGATTTTAACGGTGAGGTCATTCCTACGGTTTACGATAAGGAAGTCCAGGTAAAGACTTTTGGAACAGGAGGTGCAGGACCGTTTACGTTCAGCCTTCGCCGGAATATAATATACAAAGGGAAAGTAAATGCCGTAAATGGTGCATTTACCTTTTCTTTCATTGTTCCCAGAGATATTGCCTATCAGTTTGGCTCTGGTAAAATCAGTTATTATGCAACCGATGGACAGAGAGATGCTTCCGGATTTTTTGATAATATCACGGTGGGCGGGTTTAGCGACAGGCAATTGGATGACCTGCAAGGGCCGGAAGTTTCATTGTTTATGAACGACAGGAAATTCAGAAACGGTGGTTTTACCGATCAAAACCCTGTGATGATTGCTGACCTGAAAGATTTCAGTGGTATTAATACCATTGGAAATGGAATTGGCCATGACATTGTCGCCATTCTCGACAATCAAACCGATAATCCTTACATCCTCAACGATTTTTATCAATCAGACCTGAATACCTATCAAAGCGGCGTAATCACCTTTCCTTTCCACGGTCTGGCACCAGGTAATCATACGCTTAGGCTAAAGGCCTGGGATGTAAACAATAATTCATCGGAGGTTATTGCTGAATTTGTAGTCGCAACATCAGACGGGCTTACCCTTGGAAACTTTGATGCCTGGCCAAATCCGATGAGTGATAAGGTTACTTTTGAATTTGAGCACAATATGGCGGGGCAGGAGCTTGATTTGCAACTTGATATTTATTCTTTATCAGGAAGTAGAGTAGCTTCACTTGGGAAACGTATCTTTGCTGAAGGGTTCCGCACAACCGGCTTTGAGTGGGATGGCCGGAGCAGCGAAGGTTATCGCCTGTCGAACGGTTTTTACATCGGCAGGTTAAGGGTTAAAACAGATTCGGGTTTGACTTCCGAAAAATCTGTAAAGGTTATTATTGCCCGCTAAACATTCATCACACGATCAAAAGAAATTACCATGAAATATAAATTATCAATTCTATCAATCCTGATAATTATCTTATCCGGCGTTTCGCAGGCACAGATTTCACAACGGATAGTTATAGGCTGGGAATCGCCGGCCGGACTGGTTATGGGCTATGATTCCAGTGTGCTGGCTCCTTCATTCAAAGGTGCTCAATACCTGCAGCTTCCTGAGGGTATTCTCCCCTCCGTAAGCCGTATAGTATCACTACCCGTTGGTGCCGTTTCCGTAAATGCAGACATCAGCGATGTCGTATATACCGGATTGACGGAAGCTGAGCAACAAATTACTCCGGAAGTTGAGTTTCCTGAATCTCCCGTTCCGTTGGTCAGCCTTATGATGGAAAGAGGCAAACCACGTGCGGTATTCAGTATGTTGCCCTTTGGTATTGATCCCGCTACCGGCCATACTGCAAAAATTGCATCCTTTACACTAACACTTAATTATGAGCAACGTTCGCCCGAATTGAAGAGTCAGCATGAATATGCATCCAATTCGGTACTTGCCAGCGGCGACTGGTATAAAATCTATATCGGCGAAAGCGGCATCTATAGACTTACCTATGATAACCTGCGCAATCTGGGAATTAATCTGAGCGGGCTCAACCCCGATATGATCCGTATTTTCGGCAACGGAGGTTCACTGTTGAATGAGGCTGCAGGAACAGCGCGCATTGATGATCTTGCCGAAAATGCCATTAAAGTGGTAACAGCAA